>NZ_JBFUKG010000004.1:0-298627 GCF_056400945.1 Polaromonas sp. P4_H1
GCGGTCGGACCGTGGGTCGGTAAAGCTGGTGCGGTGCTTGGACACGCCTGGGGCGAAGTCCTTTACCGAGATAAGCCCCGACTTCGCGAATCACCATAGGGGCCAGCAAGGCGAGGGTTCTGAAAGCCGCTTTGCAACGAAAAGGCCGGATATAAGCAAGCAGTCAATCCGCCCGGCCAGAACTTCCAATCAGCACTTGCCTCACGGAAGGCGTCCATATAAGCACCGCAGGCTGCCCGCAGCGAAGCGAAGGGACGCAGACAGCAGGGTCGCCTTTTCTTTTGCTTACTTTTATTTTGGCGAAGCAAAAGAAAAGTGAGTAGCCGCCGGGCTACCCCCGGCCAGCCGCCCTCAGCAGCGAACCCGGAGCAAACCAAAAGCCCGCAACAAACTCACTCCTTTACCCGATTCACCAAAAACACCCCAAAAATAGCCAACCCCCCACCGGCCAGCAAGCTGGCACTCAAAGGCTCCCCCAAAATCAGCCACCCCAGCAGCACACCAAACACCGGCACCAGGTTATTGAACACCACGGTGCGCGCCGCGCCCAGTTGGCGTATGCCTTCGTAGTACCAGACAAAAGCCACCGCCGTGCCCAGCACGCCGAGGAAGACCAGGCCTGCCCACACCTCCGGGGTGAACGACCCGGCATGCACGCTGGAGATGTCGCGCAAGGCCAGCAGCCCCAACAACAGCGTGCCCCAGATGGCCGCCCACAGCGTGGCCAGCAGGGGCGACAAGCTCTGCAGCAGTTTGCGGCCCAGCAAGGTGTAGACGGCCCAGGCGCACACCGCGCCAAACATCGACAACTCGCCCTTGCCCAGCGATTGCATGATTTGCGAGAGGTCTCCGCGCGTGACGACCACCCACACCCCCAGCAGCGCCAGGCCCACACCCAGCCAGCGCATTGCCGAGAGCCGGTCGCCCAACAGTGCAGCGGCAAGCAGCAGCGTCACCACCGGGTTGAGCGCGATGAGGAGCGAGGTGCGGCCTGCCGGCAGCACCGACAGCGCAGTGAAAAACAGCAGGTTGTAGATGAAGATCCCGGTGGCGCCGAGCGCCAGGGTGCCCAGCAGCTGGCCGCGCGTGACCTGCGTCATGGCGCGCAGGCCCTGGGTGAAATGCAGCGCCACCAGCAAGGCCAGGGTGGCAAACACAAAACGCACGAAGCCCGCGGTGGCCGGGGGCAGATGGGCCGAGATGACGCGGCCGGCGATAAAAGTCCCGCCCCAAAGTATGGGCACGCAAGTCAAACGGAGGTAAATACCCAGCAGCTTGGTGCCGGCAGGCGCCGCGCCGTATGTGGCGGCAGGTTGCGCGACGGCGGCAGCAGTGGAAGCCACAGCGGGTGGGGTGGTGGCAGTCGTCATGGTGGTTCTTGTTGGTGGAAAGCGGTGAAGGGGGTGAATGGAGTAAATTGATACATGAGATTAATTGTTAAATTGCTCACTATCAAATGAGCATTCATTCATCATGAAATCATGACCCTGGCCCAACTCGAAGTACTGATCACCCTGGACGAATGCCGCAGCTTCTCGCGCGCGGCCATGCGTCTGGGCACGACGCAATCGGCCGTCAGCCACGCCCTGCGCGCACTGGAGACGCAGTTCGGCGTGAAGCTGGCGCTGCGCGACGCCTCCGGCGTGGCCATGACAGACGCCGGTGAGCGCCTGCTGCTGCGTGCCCGCGAGATGACGGCCCTGGCGGCCACCATGACTCAGGAGCTGGGCGATGCCCGGGAGCTGAAAACCGGCACACTGCGCATCGGCTCGTTTGGCCCGACTTCCACCGTGAACCTGTTGCCGCCCCTGCTCGCGGCGTTCAAAAAGCGCCACCCGGGTGCGCAGGTGCGCATAGAGGAAGAAAGCGACGAGGTGGTGGACGACTGGCTGCTGCAAAAGCGCGTGGAGCTGGGCTTTGTTGTGGTGCCTGACGAACGTTTTGAAGTGCTGCCGCTGGTGCAGGATGAGTTCGTCGCCATCCTGCCGGCAAGGCATCCGCTGGCCAAACACAAGGCCGTACCCATCAGCGCGCTCACCGGCCTGGACTTCGTGCTGACCGAGGCCGGCTGCGGCCCGGTCATCGTGCCCATCCTCCAGAAAAACATCGCACTGCCCAAGGTGCTGTATCACTTCACGCAGGTCATCTCCATCCTGCAGTTTGTGCAGCGCGGTCTGGCGGTATCGGTGGCGGCCCGCCTGGCGCTGCCTGACGCACCCAAAGGCGTGGTTTACCGACCCCTGCTGCCCGCGCAGCCGCGCACGGTCGGGCTTGCCTGTCTGGATGCGGCCAGGCTGTCGCCGCTGGCACGTGCATTTTGGGACTTGGCCGAAGCGCAGAGCAAGGCTTGAGATCGTGCCATTTCGCTATCTATTTGATAGCTGCTTGATGGCTTTTTGCGCCTGCTGTTGTTGGGCTAGAAGCACTTTGGGTTCGAACTTGGCCCGCTTGGTGCTGAAGAAGGCCTTGACGTTGCGCACATTGGCGTCGCTGGTAAAAAGCCGCTGTGCCAGCGCCAGGTAGCTGGGCATGTCGGCCACATGCACCATCAGCACAAAGTCTGGCCCCGGGGACACCCGGTAGCACTGCTGCACGGCCTCATCGGCCGCGACCCGCAACTCGAATGCGTCCAGATGCTCGGCGCCTTGCCGGTCGAGTGTGATCTCGACAATGGCGGTCAGGCCGTGCCCCAGCAGGGCCGCAAGCTTGTCGCCGCTGAGCAAGGCCACTTCCCGCTCGATCAGGCCCGCATCGCGCAAGCGCTTGACGCGGCGCAAACAAGTGGGTGGCGAGATATGAACGCGTTCGGCCAAAGCCTGGTTGCTCAGCGATGCATCGGTTTGCAGGCTTTCCAGCAGCTTCAGGTCTACTTCTTCAATGGATATTTGTTCCATTAAATTAATGTAAATGAAATTAAATTTAAATACATGACTGTTGCGAAATTAAATTCCATTTTCTGATAAAAATCAATCACATAAGAAAACAACAAGCACGTAGCATCGAGACATTGTTTTCAGGAGGAGACTTCCATGTGCGGCATCGTTGCGTCGGTTTCGACAAGAAATATTGTTCCCATCCTGGTGCAGGGCCTGCAGCGGCTGGAATACCGGGGTTATGACTCCTGCGGGATCGCCGTGTATGCCGATGGCCTGAAGCGCGCGCGCAGCACCTCGCGCGTGGCCGAGCTGCAAAGCCAGGTCGACCACGATCACCTCCAGGGCAACACAGGCATTGCCCACACCCGCTGGGCCACGCACGGTGCGCCCGCGGTGCACAACGCCCATCCCCATTTCAGCCACGGCAACGGCGCCAACCCCGCCGGCCGTCCCGGCAAGGTGGCGCTGGTGCACAACGGCATCATTGAAAACCATGACGAACTGCGCGCCTCGCTGCAGGCCAAGGGTTACGTGTTCGACAGCCAGACCGATACCGAAGTCATCGTGCACCTGCTGGACAGCCTGTATGACGGCGACCTCTTTGAAGCGCTGAAGGCGACCGTGGCCCGGCTGCATGGCGCCTATGCGATTGCCGCCTTCTGCAAGGACGAGCCGCACCGCGTGGTGGGCGCGCGCGCGGGCTCGCCGCTGATTCTTGGCGTCGGCAAGGGCAACTCCGAAAACTTCCTGGCCAGCGATGCGATGGCATTGGCCGGCGTGACCGACCAGATCGTGTACCTGGAAGAGGGCGACATGGTCGACATGCAGCTGGGCAAATACTGGGTGTTCGACCGCCAGGGCAAGGCCGTGCAGCGAGAGGTAAAAACCGTGCAGGCGCACAGTGGCGCCGCAGAGCTGGGGCCGTATCGCCACTACATGCAGAAGGAGATTTTCGAGCAGCCGCGCGCCATTGCCGGCACGCTCGAAGGCGTGCACGGCATTGTTCCGGAGCTCTTTGGCGATGGGGCTTACCGCGTGTTCAAGGAGATCGACTCGGTGCTGATTCTGGCGTGCGGCACCAGCTACTACAGCGGCTGCGCGGCCAAGTACTGGCTCGAATCCATCGCCGGCATCCCCACCCAGGTGGAAGTGGCCAGCGAGTACCGTTACCGCACCTCGGTGCCCAACCCCAGGTCGCTGGTGGTCACCATCACGCAAAGCGGCGAGACCGCCGACACGCTGGCGGCGCTGCGCCACGCGCAGAGCCTGGGCATGCAGCACACGCTGACCATCTGCAACGTGGCCACCTCGGCCATGGTGCGCGAATGCAAGCTCGCCTACATCACGCGCGCCGGTGTTGAAATTGGCGTGGCTTCCACCAAGGCCTTCACCACCCAGCTCGCCGGCCTGTTTCTGCTGACGCTGGCGCTGGCCCAGAGCAAGGGCCGGTTGAGTGAGGAAGCCGAAGCGGCACACCTCAAGGCCATGCGCCACCTGCCCGCCGCCTTGCAGGCCGTGCTGGCACTGGAGCCGCAGATCATCAGCTGGTCAGAAGATTTCGCCAAGATGGAAAACGCGCTGTTTCTCGGCCGTGGCCTGCACTACCCGATTGCGCTGGAAGGCGCGCTCAAGTTGAAAGAGATCAGCTACATCCACGCCGAGGCCTACCCGGCCGGCGAACTCAAGCACGGCCCGCTGGCCCTGGTGACCAGCGCCATGCCCGTGGTCACGGTCGCGCCCAACGATGCCCTGCTGGAAAAGCTCAAAAGCAACATGCAGGAAGTCCGCGCCCGCGGCGGCGTGCTCTACGTACTGGCCGATGCCGACAGCCACATCGAAAGCGGCGAGGGCCTGCACGTCATCCGCATGCCCGAGCACTACGGCGCGCTCAGCCCGTTGCTGCACGTGGTGCCGCTGCAGCTGCTGGCGTATCACACGGCGTGTGCGCGGGGGACGGATGTGGACAAGCCGAGGAATCTTGCAAAGAGCGTGACCGTCGAATGACGGTCACGGTGCGCGCAAGCGCTTATTCCGCGCAATTAAAGTCGTAAACAGGTTAATAAAGTCGTAAACACGGCTCTAGCATCCATGCGGGTTTCCGGGCTGTTGGATATTCGAGACGGATTTCTAAAGTCGTAAACACGTACATTCGAAGGAGCTCTTTTTCTAGCAATGGCTCCCCACGACCGAAAAGCGAAGTAGCGCTATTAGGTTGAGCGGGATTTTTCGTTGAATCGAGTTCATGCCTAGTGGCTGTACTCGGGTCCCCCAGCATGCAAAACGATCCTTCGCACAAATGGTTCCGCGATTTGACCGTTGAAGCAGTAGCTGAAACCAATCTGCTTCGGTAGCAGTTGGGGCTTCCGGTCGCCGTAGCGGAACTTGCATCTGAGCGGCCACGACTGCTGCACACATCAAATTCCACCGATGAAGCGACTCAAAAACGCCCGGGTCCGCGGATGCTGCGGATTCGCCAACACGGCCTCGGGCGGGCCTTCTTCCACCACGATATCGGTGAGTCTGCGATTGGCAGTGGAGCTGAGAAGCTCAGGAGGCTCGGCCGCCGACTCGTCACGAGGCGGTGACGAGTCGGCGGAACCGAGGCTAAGAGACCGAGACGCTTACTTTTTTCCCAGATAATCCAGCTCAGGCACGCCGCTATTGCCGTCGGCATAGGCAGCTTGGAAGCTGGGGCGTTGCTGCCAGCGCTTCCAGTACGCATCCAGATGCTCGAAACGCTCGTCCAGCGGTGTGGCGTTGACCGGGAACTTGGAGAACGCGATCGCGGTTGCCAGCGTCATGTCCGAGAAGGTGGGCTCGCTCCCGCCGAGCAGCCATTGGCGACCGTCGGACAGATGACGGTTGACCAGGGCGGCGTGCGCCAGCGCTTCCTTGCGGCAGTGCTCACCCCAGGCCTCGTTCTTGGTCAGTTCCAGCTTGAATCCAAGCCCGGTATGCAGCACATGGAACGCCGTGACGATCCGGTAGAGGATGTGTACCCAGATGCGGTTGTCCCACATGTTGTCGAGACCTTGCTCCAGCGCGTTCTCGCCCATGATCTTGCGCCCTGGGTAGGCCTGGTCGAGATAGCGCACGATTGCGGCCGTCTCGGAAATAAAGCTGCCATCGGCCAGCTCGAGAGTAGGAGTCTCGCCCCACGGATTCATGTTCAAGTGGCGCCATCCCCGCTGTTCGCCAACCGGCGCCATATCGTAGATGGTCTCATCGAACTGATTGGCGATGCCCTTTTCATGCATGAACAGGCGCAGGCGCTGTGGGTTCGGGAACGCCGAAGGCGAAGTAAAGAGGTTCAGTTTGGTCGTCATGTTAATAGTTCCTAGCTGGTTAATGATGCTTGCATTTTTTACCTACCAATTAGTAGATAGATGAAGAATAGTGGCCAACACGCACGACGTCAAGAACTATCTGTCACTTGATAGGTAAGTAATTGTAAAGAAGAAAGACGCTTGCCGCTGCCAATCATGAAGCCCTGCAAGCGACGGGCAACGACCTTGGTCCCCGGCCACGAATCGCTACCGCTAGCTGTTTACTCGCAACGCAGACGCTTTCCACAGACTGCGGTTGAGGTGCGCCCGCGCGACTTTGACCTGCGAGATCTCGCGTTTGCTGACCAATTCAATTCAGCAAGCTTGGTGGCATCAAGACGACGGGCGGCGAAATTCCAGCCGCCAATCTACCTATCACAAGGTAGCTCTTGACCTATAATGCGATCTTGACCCTACGAGTTAGTTGGTAGGTTAGTTCTGACTATTGGAATTGTCGTCAACGCCCCTTAGTTGACAGGAAAGGCATTGAAGTGAACTCGAACATGCGGGAAGCTATTTTGGCGGCCGCCCGAAGAGCTGCGCAATCTCGTGGCTACAACGGCCTGAACTTTCGCGATCTCGCCCAGGAGGTGGGCATCAAGTCCGCGAGTATTCACTACCATTTCCCGACTAAGGCCGACCTCGGTACAGCCGTCGCCAAGCGTTATTGGGAGGACGGAGCGGCTGCCTTGGAGGCCATTTCGGCCGAGAACCCCGACCCGCTCGACTGCGTGCGCAAATACCCCGATATTTTTCGCAGGTCGCTAGCAAGCGACAACCGACTGTGCCTCAGCAGCTTCATGGGGGCGGAAACCGAAGACCTGCCTGACACGGTGAAGAAGGAGGTCCTGGTTTTTGCAAATGTCAACGTGGCTTGGCTGAGCAAGGCACTTTCCGCTGCGGGCCTGGTCCGTCCCGAGGACAGTGAACAGCGCGCGCGCGCCATCTTCGCCGCCCTCGCCGGTGCTCAACTCTTCGCGAGAAGCCGCTCGGATATCTCGATCTTTGACGCGTTGATAGCCAACTATCGCGCGGTGGGGCTTCTGCCGACGCAGCCATAGGCCGAATTTTCAGTAAATATCAGGACGAGGTGTTGAATTCCGTCGAAATCTGACCCACTGGGGGTGCGGACAATAACTTGGACTGGTTTATGCCGTAAGTCCAAGTATTTGTCCGCACCCCCAAGCTTCATGTAATGCCTTTCCCTGTATCAAAAGCCGGGATATGCTCTCGACGACTTTGCGTCGATCGCGCAGATCGGTGTTTCGGGATTTGTGATCGTTGCGCATCCTTCAACCAATTTCAGGACATTGGCTGACATGCTGAGCGTGGCCCGTGCCAAGCCGAACTCGATCTCGTTCGGAACCGGCGGCAATGGCCATCCGGCGCATCTCGCGGCCGAGCTGCTGAAGGACCGCGCCAAGGTCTCCATGCAGCACGTTCCGTACAAGGGCTCGGGCCCGCTCACGTCTGATCTGGTGGGCGGTCAGTTACCGGTCGGCGTCATCTCCACTGTTGCGGCTCAACCCTTCGTCGCCGGGGGGCAGCTCATCGGACTTGCGGTGACTGCCAAAGAACGCTGGCCCGATTTACCGAAGGTTCCGACGGTGGAGGAATCTGGTTTTCCGGGCTACGAGTACAGCGCTTGGATCGGCGTGCTTGGTAGAGCGGGAATGCCGGAAGCCGAGATTGCGAACCTTGAGCGACAGCTGCTCGCGATCTGTGCAACCGAAGAAGTGCGCTCAAAACTGTACAAGCAAGGAATTGTCCTGGTGCCGAAGGGGAGAACCGACTTCAAAACGGTGATTGCCCATGATGCCGTCATGAACCGTGACCTTGTCAAAACTATCGGCGTGAAGTTGGACTGACGCGCGATTTCCTCGCGACTGGCGCGACGGCATGGCTGCTTAGGGTCGTCGCGCCAGTCGGCACTGAGGCCGATCTACTTAGGTCGCAAGATCGCAAGCCGGCCCTACCTTACTTCAGAATGCCGGCAGTCTACCCGCGCGCCAGGCAGCGCCCATCGCGTCCTCGTAGGCAACGATTTGCTGTCGTTGCGTGCCCAGCAGTGTGCTGCCCAGGGTCATCACATCGCCGACCTTCAGGAACACTGGCGGCTTTTGGCCGAGGCCTACACCTGGAGGCGTCCCCGTTGGAATCACGTCTCCAGGTTGAAGCGCCATAAAGCGACTGAGGTAAGCCACTATGGTGGCGACGCCGAAAATTTGGGTGCGTGTATTGCCGGTCTGTCTGCGAGTGCCGTTCACGTCGAGCCAGAGATCGATGTTTTGCGGGTCCGGCACTTCGTCAGCCGTCAGCAGCCACGGGCCTAGCGGCGCATAGCCGGGGTGGCTTTTGCCTTTGGTCCACTGGCCCTCCATTTCGATTTGCCACGCGCGTTCCGACACGTCATTGCACAGGCAGTAGCCAGCCACATATTGCAGCGCTTCTGCTTCACTGACATGCCATGCCGGACGCCCGATCACGATGGCTAGTTCGACTTCCCAGTCAAGCTTGACTGAGCCCGGCGCGATGATGACCGGATCGTTGGGGCCAGCGAGCGCGCCGGTGTGCTTGTTGAAAACGATCGGCTGTCCGGGAATGGGGGTGTTGGTTTCTGCCGCGTGGTCGGAGTAGTTCAGGCCGATGCAGACGACGTTCGGGACCTGGCCTACGCAGGCGCCAAGTCGCGTATCAGCAGGAACGGCGGGCAAACTGGACGTGTCCAGGGCGCGCAACTTTGCAAGGCTTTCGTGCGAAAGCGTTGGCCCGTGAATGTCGCTCACAACGGAAGACAAATCGCGCAAAGTGCCTTGGGTATCGATGAGGCCGGGTTTTTCGGAGCCGCGGGGACCGAATCGAACGAGACGCATGGGAGTCCTTTTAAAAAATGTGTTGTATGTCTAACGCGTTATCAAAGCTGCTCAATGCTCAGTGCTAGCTCGCCAAAGTCTCCGTAGCGCAGCACGGCCGGGCATTCAAATGGGAGCTCAATCACGCCCGCCAGCGAGCCGGTAATGACTACCTGCCCGGCCTCCAGGCCTGTGCCTCGGCTTCGCAAAAATTCGGCGAGCCAGTAAAGCGGCAAGCGCGGGTCACCATTGGGGTGGGTGGCTTCATATTTAGCGTCCTCACCGCCCGACACGGAGAGCCCAATCTGGAAAGGACCCGGGAAGGGTTCTTGGGCAAGATCGATGTTGACTCTTGGCCCTAGCACCACGCTTTGGTTCCACAAGCTGTCGGCCATCAGTTCAGGGCCGCTCGCCTCCGCGGGATCGGCATAGCGACAGCCCAGCACCTCGACGGCAAGACGCACACCGCCGATGGCGGCATTGACATCAGCAGGGGTGTAGGGAGCGTCTCGTGGCGGCAGGCTTTGCTTGAGCTCGAATGCCAGCTCGGGCTCGACACGCGCCGCACCTTTAGGACCTGCAGGCGCGGTTGCAACGCCGCCGGATGACCTCACGTCGTGCAGCGCGGCGACAATCCAGAGATTAGCTGGCGGTAGCGCGCATTTCCAGCCCGCTACCGGACTGCCGCGCATTTCGCTGATGCGCCGCTGGATGCGCCAGCCGTCTTCTGGAGTTGCCGGTCGTATGCTGGTTTCCAGCCTTTTGCCAGAGCGTCCTGCCGACTGAAGTGCGTGCAGGTAACGCGCGGCGGTTTCGATAGCGGTTGGATTCATGATCGTGCCGCCAGTCCCACCTGTCCTGCTGCATTCACCAGAACTGCGCAGCACGCCGTGACTGAAAAGGATTGCGCTGATTTCGTCGCAACAGTCCAAGCGCCGCTCGGGCCATCGACACATTTGATCTGGATACCGTTCATTTGTCCGTCTACTTCTGATGAGTGAAAGTGTTTTGATCCGTTACCCTGGGTGCACCCAGGGAATGTCATGACTCACAGCGCGCTCGAACTGGCGTCGTCTGGATTTCGACTCGGCTACCAAGCCAGTGTCGAACTCTCGCAACAGTGCATCTCGCCGCACCTTTGCTGCCGCCGCATTCCTGGTCTTCACATGACCGAACCCGAGCACTGTCTGGGGGAGGCGCGCAATGTGCAGACCCGTTGGTAGGCGCTCCGACGTCAGGTGCTCGACGACGTCTCGCATCGTGGCCTCGTACTCGCCGATCGCTGCCCTCTCGACGCTTCGCTTCTCGGTACATTCGAACATGGCGAAGATGCTGCGCCGAAGCCGACGTGTCCGCGAAAGCACGCGGTGACCAACGTTCTCATACTCGACCTTGTGGGTCATAAGCTTGTAAAGACTGGTCGCCACCTCGCGAGCAAGGCAATCTCCGCCAGTTGAACTCCCTTCAACAGCCGCAATCTCGCGAACATAGGCTTCGAAGCGCTGCGCGTAGGCCGCGTTCTGATAGTCAGTAAGGCGCTTTGTGCGGTCCTGAATCAGGGCCTCCAGGCTAGGCGTGAACTGAGACATTGAGAAGAGTGCAGTCTTTAGTGCACCGTCTCGAGCCGTTCACCCGAGTCCCCGTGAAAAAGATGCAAATGCGCGTTGTCCGCACCCAGGCGCACGTGGTCACCGGGGCGCACGCTGACCCGTTCTCGTAGCACGCAGGTGAGCTTTATGCCGCCTGAGTCAACGAGGAGGTGCGTCTCCGAGCCGGTGGACTCCACCACCAGTACTCGGGCCTCTACGCCTGCATCACTCAGCCGCAGGTGCTCAGGCCGCACGCCCAGCGTGAGGGCCTGGCCGCTCGTGGCGGGCACGTGGGGCACGTTCCAGTGGTTGCCCGCGTTGTCTATAACGCCTTGGCCATTCACCTTGACAGGCACCAGGTTCATCGACGGCGAGCCGATGAAGGCGGCAACAAAGATGTTGCGCGGCCGGTCGAACAAATCGAGCGGTGTGCCCACCTGTTCCACGATACCGTCGTGCATAGCCACGATTTTGTCCGCCATGGTCATGGCCTCGATCTGATCGTGTGTGACATAGATCGTCGTCGCCTTCAGGCGCTGGTGCAGCTCGCGAATCTCGGCGCGCATTGCAACGCGCAGCTTGGCGTCCAGGTTGGACAGCGGTTCGTCAAAGAGGAAGACCTGCGGGTCGCGCACGATGGCACGGCCCATTGCGACGCGTTGGCGCTGGCCGCCGGAAAGCTGCTTGGGTAGCCGGGTTAGCAGTGGCTCAAGCCCGAGGATCTTTGCTGCCCGAGACACGCGCTCCTCGATCTCCTGCTGCGGCGCATGGCGCAATTTCAGCGAGAACGCGAGGTTGTCTGCGACCGTGAGGTGAGGGTACAGCGCGTAGTTCTGAAAAACCATGGCGATGTCGCGATCCTTGGGAAGCAAGTCATTCATACGGCGCCCGCCGATGCGGATTTCGCCGCCATCAATCCCTTCGAGACCTGCGATCATGCGCAGCAGAGTGGACTTGCCACAGCCTGAGGGGCCGACCAGCACGACGAATTCGCCGTCGCGAATGGCTATGCTCACACCGCGGATGATCTGCGTGCTGCCGAAGGACTTCGCTACGTCCTGGATTTCAACTGTTGCCATTTTGGTGTCTCATCTTTCAAAAAGTGAAGTTGTTATCGCGAGAAGTCAGCCGCGTGCTGCTGCACATGTTTCCGGTCTAACGGGGAGTTGTGATCGCTCATCCCGCTTGCCAGGCGGTCTTGAGTCGCGTGTATTCATGCCGGTAGCGGCCGACCGAAGCCTCCCGTAGTGCATTGGTCTTTTTCAGCAGCTCCAGGGGGGCATCGAAAGCCTGGACATCGCATCCCTCCAGCAACAGCACCCAGCGAGCGGGTGTCAGCAAGTCCTTGCGGCCCTTGCTTTCGGCGGTTGACTGGCTTGAAACGCCAGCATCCGATCCCAGAAGATGCGCACCACTGATGCGTGGCATCTGGGCCACCGCCTCCAGCGTCGACGTGAGAAGTGATACCGAACTCTGTTGAGCATCGTCTCCGATGTCAAATCGCATGGTCATCAGCGCGCCACCCGAGCCCACGCCGTGGCTGGCCACCACGCGCGTGAGAGAGCGCGTGGTCGTCTGAAAATGTGCGGTGGTCGCACGCGTCCAGGCCGTGGGTTCGTTCAAGCGCGAAAGATAGTCGCTGCTCTGGATGACCTGAAAGGTCGATGTTTCGTAGAGCGTAAAGAACTCTGGCTGCGTCGCCTCGTCGGCTGCCCGATAGCGGCGCCCCCGCACAAAGCCGGGAATGCCGACGCGCTCGGGCATGTGCTCGTGCAGATGCCAGGCGTAAAACTCTGCGCGGCCGGCCTCGGCGATGTCATTCCAGATGGCCACTGCACCTTCACCTGCCAGCATTTAAATTCTCCTTGGACGTTGTTGCGAAACCGGTGTTGCGCACGTGGAGCGCGACGTTACCGATCCCTTCGAAAACACACTGCAGTCGTTCACCGGGCCGTGCACGATGGACGCCTGTATGTGAACGACCAAAAAAGATACGGGAAGCAGTGCTAGCGCGGGCAGCGAGATTGGCGTAGTCCCTACCGGTATCGACGTGGCTAAAGACTGCTTCAGCCATTTGATGCTTTCGATGGAGCCAGCCCCATCGTTTCCATGATCTTGCGGCTGGGCCATAGGTCGGCAATTTCCGCCGCCGTGGCTTTCACGTCAGGCGCGATAGCGGAAAGCTGCGCTGCCGGGAGCCTGGACACGGGACCTGCTACGCTGACCGTACCGATCGCGCGGCGGGTTTGCGGGTCAAAGATGGCGCAACTTACCGCGCACGTGCCTGGCTCCCCTTCCTCGATGGAAGTGCCGTAGCCGCGCTCGCGCGTCAGCGCGAGCTCCGCAAGCAAGCTAGCCTCGTCACGCACGACCGGCCGGCCGAATCGGGTAGGCACGACGAAGCCGCGCGTCTTTACCAGTGCCACGGCCTGCGCTTCCTCCAAGGTCGCGAGCCAGGCTTTGCCCGTTGCCGTGGCGTGCAGCACGACTGTTTGCCCCATATCAGGGTCGTATCGCAAACCGGACATCGAACCCTGAGCCCTGGCTATCCAGATCAACGCATCGTTTTCCACGAGTGCCAGGCGAACCAACTCACCTGTGCGCGCGGCCAATCGATCCAACGACGGCTGACAAATTTCCGTAATGCCCGATGCTGCAAGAAACCGAAAGCCAATCGCGGCTAACTTCACTGTCATGCGGTAGCGCTGGCTGTACTCGTCCTGCGTGACCAGCCCGCGCTGAACCAGGATGGTCAGCAGCCTGTGCACCGCGCTCTTGGGCAGGGTCAGCCGACGCGAGATATCGCTGATCGGCAGTCCATTGGGGTGGTCGGCAAGCAGCGTGAGGATGTCCAGCGTGCGCTCAACCATGTCACCAGTAGCCATTAAAACTCCATTTTCTAGAACGATGTCCCAGTTTATCGCTCAGAAAGGCATGGATATACCGGGTTTTCCCCAGTGACTCGCCTTCATGAGGCGAATAAAGTGGATCACTGTTCCAGAAAAGAAACCGTCATGAGCACCACATCCTCTAGCAACATCGCAAGCGCGACGCAACCTGGTCCTCGCCCGCCAGGCTTCTGGGCCGGATTTTTATGGTTCGCGCCAGCAGTCGCCATGCTGTTGGCCGTCACCTTGTATCCGACGGGCATGGTCCTCTGGTTGAGCGTCCACCGCACGCGCCTCTACGAAGTGGTGGCGGGCGTGGGTCTGGCGAACTACGTTACCGTCCTCACATCGCCCGCTTTCCTTGAACTCAGCCTCAACTCGCTTCTATATGTCAGCGGGGCGCTGGCCCTGGTGCTGCCGATGGGTTTGGCCAGTGCACTGGCTCTGCAGAACCTCGCCAGCTCCGCAGCGCTCGTGCGCACATTGCTCCTGCTCCCTTGGACGCTGTCTATGGGTGTGGTGGGCTGCTTCTGGTTATGGTTGCTTAACCCCTCGTACGGGCCCATCAGTTATCTGATGCGGTCGCTGGGCGTCGAGCCCGGACTTATGCTGGGTGAACCATCGCTGGCACTCATTCTCGTCATCCTGGTCACCGCATGGTGGTCATTCCCCTACGTGATGGTGATGATGAGCGCGTCGCTGCAAAGCATCCCGGCAGAGTTGTACGAAGCGATTGACATCGATGGTGGCGGTTTGCGCGCGCGCCTTCGTCACGCGGTCTGGCCGCACATCGCGCCCACGCTGGGCAGCACCGCGCTGACATTGGGCATCGTTTATCTCACCCTGATCACGATGATCCTGGTGCTGACGGGTGGCGGGCCGATTGGCACGACTGCCACCTGGAGTTTCGAAGTGTTCTCCAGCGCGTTTCGTTCCGTGGATCTGTCGCCCTCATCCGTCATTTCCGTCGTGGTGTTGATCGTCAACCTTTTCCTCGGCTATCTCTACTCCCGGCTCACTGGCCGAGTCGCGGGCTAAACATCATGCACATTCATCGTTCGGAAAAAGTTCTCTCCTGGACCGTAGTGACCGTTTTGGCGCTCACGGTGCTCATTCCACTATCCTGGGCAGTCTTCACCTCGCTAAAGAGTGAGGCCAGCGTCATGGCGTACCCGCCCACCTTCCTGCCCACTGACCCGAGTCTGTCTGCTTACAAGACGGTGTTCCTGAACCAGACCTTCGCCTCCGATCTCTTCAACTCGGTCTTCTATTCGCTCGCCGCGGTGGCTCTCGCTGTGCTGCTTTCCGCGCCCGCGGGCTACGCCGCGTCCCGCTTCGAGTTCCGGGGAAAACGCGCGGTGATGCTGCTGATTTTGTCGACGTCGATGATCCCTGCCGTCGCCTTGCTGGTGCCAACTTACTATTTGCTGGACAAACTGGGCTTGTTGAACAATCCCGTGGTCATCATCGTGCTGCAGGCCGCTCGACTGGTACCCCAGACCGTCTGGTTCATGCAGAACTTTGTGGATGCCGTTCCGCGGGAACTTGACGAGGCGACGCAGGTTGATGGCGCCAATCACTGGCAGACGTTCACCAAAATCATCTTGCCCCTGGTTCGGCCGGGCATCGCTGCCAGCGCCGTGATTGGTGTCATCACCACATGGAACGACTACATCACCGTGGCGGCATTTGCACCCGAAGTGGCTTACCGGACGCTGCAGGTTGCTCTGGTCAATCAGGTCTTCGACAGCATCGGCATCACCTGGTCTTACGTCATGGCCTTCGCCGTAGTCTGTTCCATCCCCATCGTCGCGATATTCATCCTGGCACAGCGATGGTTCATCAGCGGCCTGACGGCTGGCGCGGTTAAGGGCTGACCAAAAAGCCAAGCATTCGAATCACATAACTTGATCACTTAGGAGACGACATGACTGAGCAGAAACGCACGAACATAAACGAACAGCAATCAGCGCCTGGCACGAGCCGACGCACATTTGTCGCTGGTGTGGCCGGAGTGGCCGCAGCGCTGGGCGTACCCGGGGGGCGGGCCTTTGCACAGACCACCGAGACCGTGACCTACAACACCTTCCTCGATCCAGGTAACCTCAACGATCCGCGCGCAGTGGCGCAAACGCAGATGATCGCGGCCTTCGAGGCCAGCCAGCCGCGCGTGAAGGTGCGCGTGGTGGTGGACCCTTCCGGCCAAAACGGCGTTCGCGCAGCGCGTTCCAAAGCAGACAGCCCTGATGTCATCCGGGTCACCAATTTCCAGATTCCCGAATACGTATCCACCGGCTCGATTCTCTCGATCGACGAGCTGGTCGCCCGCGACAAGGTAGACACCAAGGACTGGCTGATCAGCATGGATCAGACGCGCTTTAACGGCAAGCTATGGGGCCTTCAGCAGGACTTTCGCATCCCGATCTTCGTCTACCGCAAGAGCAAGTTCGAAGAAGCGAAGGTTGCGCCCCCGCGTACTTACCAGGAGGCTGCCGCACTCGGGAAGGTGCTGACCAAAGGGAATCAGATGGCCTACGCCGTGCCTGTCGGTGCAGCCGGCGGTATCGGCGGGGCGCAGGCGTTGGTGGAGTTCATGGTCAGCTCCCTGGTAGCGGGAAACAGCGAGCCTTTCTTCGTGCCGAGTGGCCGCGAGATGGGCTTCAGCGAGCAGCGGCTGTTGCTGGCCGCCAGCGTCGTGAAGGACCTGTACGCGAAGAAGGCTGCAACGCCGGTCAGCTTGCAGTTCTCCTACAACGAGGTGCAGGACGGGCTGCGCGCGGGCACCGTCGCCTCGGCCACCTTCGGGCTGTTCCGCTACCGCGGCCTGAAGGCTGCCGTGGCCAACGACCTGGCCTGGGCGCCAGCGCCATCGGTGGCAGCCAACGACAAGCACGCGGTGTATGGTTTTCAGCTGTGCATCAACAGCAATTCGCCACGCCAGGGCGGCGCGTGGGAGTTCGTCAAGTTCATGGCCAGCCCCGCAGCTCAGGCGATCGCCGCGCGCGGCGGTGAAGTGGTAGCCCGCGCCAGCGCCTACAAGGATGCGTACTTCAAGTCGCCGGAAGCCGAAGACCAGTTGGGCTGGAAGGCGCTGGTGGAGTCACGCGGCCGGATGGTGAACTATTCAGTCATCCAGTCCACCTTCAACCAGATCTGCGGCGAAGCTTTCCAGCGCATGATCCTGCGTGACCTGCAGCCGGCGTCTGTGGCGCTGGAGATGCGTACCCGGTACACAGACGCGCTCGCCAAGACGTGATGCCCCATATCTCGGGAACCACGCGGCTGTATGGTTTGGTTGGCGATCCGCTGACCACAGCCAAGTCGCCCGAGTTATTGAACCGGCTGTTTACGGAGCAGGGCGCAGATGCGGTCTGCGTCCCATTTGGCGTCAAGGCTGATGAGCTCGCCGCCTTTGTCACGGGTGCTCGAACGGTAGGAAATCTCTCCGGTTTGCTGGTCACCATGCCTCATAAGCAAAGGATGCTCGACTATGTCGACGAGCTACATCCGACCGCGCGTGAAGTTGGCGCCATCAACGTTATCCGCTGTAACCCTGACGGTCGCTGGGTTGGCGCAATATTTGACGGCCTGGGTTGCGTTCTCGGTATGGAGTGGGAGGGGCTCCATCCCGCAAACAAATCCGTGCTGCTCATCGGCGCCGGAGGAGCAGGCAGGGCCATTGCGTTCGCGGTCGCGTCTGCGGGTGCCCGGTCCCTCACCGTTTTCGATGTTGACCGGGTTCGCGCTGAGGACCTGGCCAGGTCTGTCGCCGTCGCAACCGATTGCCCGGCGAAGTTCGGCGCGCCAGATCCACACGAGTTCGAAGTCGTCATCAATGCCACAGCGCTGGGGATGAAGCCCGGCGATCCGATGCCCGTGGATGCCGCCCGCCTTGCCCCCGGCAGCATCGTCGTCGACATCGTCAATTCCGTTGAAGCTACACCCCTTTGTCGTGCTGCCAGTGAACGGGGGTGTCGTACCCAAAGCGGACGTCCGATGCACGAAGGGCAGGCAGTGCACGCCTTGCGCTTCCTGGGCTTCGGTTACGTGCCTGAAGGCAGGTCAATTCAGAGGTCTTGAACCGCGTTCTGCACCATCTAAAGCCATTACGCCTTAAGCCATGAAAACACATCGTGATCGTTCGAATGGATGAATGAATCACGAATTCGGTACCAGGAGAACATGTATGAAAGTTGCAATACTCGAGGCGAACCACTGGCACGTCCCGCTCTATCTCGATTCGCTTGAAGCAAACGGTATTGAAGTGGTGGCAGTGTCCGATTCGGACACCGTCAAGGGCCAGGCCATTGCGACGCGTTTCAAGACCAGGTTCTACGCATCCAGCCGCGAACTGCTCGACAGCGAGACGATCGATTTCGCCTTTGCATTCGGTCGGCACTCTGAAATGCCCGCGCTTGCGGAAGAGCTGATCGCACGAAGAATTCCGTTTGCGCTTGAAAAGCCCTGCGGCATCAACATGTCTCAGGTGACGCGGCTACGTGAATTGGCCGAAGCGGCAAACGTCTATTGCGCTGTACCGTTCATTTTCCGCATCAGCGATTTGCTTGGCGCTGTCAAAGGAATCGAGGGCACTATTCCCTCGGCCTTCAACTACATGTCGGTTCGCTTCATAGTTGGTGGGCCGGACCGTTATACCTCCTCCGGTTCGGGTTGGGCAATCGATCCAAAATATTCTGGAGGTGGATCGACTATCAATGTCGCCACTCATTTCATTGATTTCTTCAGATTGATAACGGGTAAGGACGTCGTTCGAGTCTCCGCCATCATGAATTCCCGAACCCATCATGGTGATGTCGAGGACTATTCCCTGCTCACAATGCAAACGGAAGATGGCGTTACCGGGCTTGTAGAAACGGGATATAGCTTTCCCAGCACTGCTGACGAGCAGCGTGAATTTTCATTCACGTTTTCATCCGACCGCATGTATGCGAAATCCGGCCCAGACCGGATTGAGATTCGGGATCGGAAAGATATCAGCGGAGGTACCCGGAGCCTGCGCCTCCGGCTCGAAACTGACGTGTACTACCCACTGTTCGTGAAGCAGGTTCTTTCTGAATGTCGCACGGGAGCCAAACCAATTGCCTCATTGCGAGATGCCGAAGCTGTGATGCAAGTCATGGACGCGGCATACGCCTCGGCCAAGCAAAACGGGGCACCGCAAACCCTTGTGCCGCTTATTGCAACCTCTGGCGCCCGTCGGTGAACTAACCAGGAGATCTCACTCATGAGATATCGCTATCTCGGTCGGACGGGCGTTCAGGTCAGCGAATACATGCTTGGAACCATGAGTTTCGGCGCCGACGGGAACACCGATGAGCGCGAATGCATCAGCATTGTTCATGGTGCGCTCGACAGCGGAATCAATTTCATCGACACCGCCGACACGTACTCTCACGGTGAAGCGGAGGACATAGTCGGCAAAGCACTCGCCGGTCGCCGCGACAAAGTTGTCCTCGCGACCAAATTCAGACTGTCGGCGGGCGAGGGTCGAAACGACCAGGGTGGGTCGCGCTACTGGATCATGAAGCAGGTCGAAAACAGCCTGCGGCGGCTCAAGACCGACCATATCGACTTGTATCAAATGCATCGCCCGGATCTGCACACCGATCTTGAGGAGACACTTGGCGCACTCAGCGATCTGGTGACGCAGGGCAAGGTCCGGTACCTCGGATGCTCGACGCTTCCCAGCTGGTATCTCGCAGAAGCACAATCGGTCAGTCGGTTAAGCAAGCTGTCGCGTTTTGTCAACGAGACCTCGCCGTACTCTCTTTTCCAGCGTGCCGTTGAGCGAGAGACATTGCCGGCCGTTCAACACTACCGGATGGGGTTCACCGCCTGGAGCCCCTTGAATGGTGGATGGCTGACCGGAAAGTACAGCGCCGGCGGCACGGCCCTGACCGGGTCCCGGGCGGACCGTGTCAAAGGTCAGTGGGGAAAGCACTACCCCATTCTGCAATCCCGCTTCGACATGGAGCGACCGGGCAATCGCCGCAAGCTTGAATTGCTACCCGAACTCGAATCAATCGCCCGGCAAGCAGGTCTGTCTCTCATGCACATGGCACAGGCGTTTCCACTGGCACACGCAGCAGTGACGTCTGTGATCGTGGGCCCTCGTACGATCGAGCAATTCAATGGGATGAAAGCTGGCTTCGACACGGAACTTGATGCGTCGATCCTCGACCAGATCGATGCGCTCATCCCTCCTGGTGCCCTGATTGAGGAGGCGGATCGCGGCTACGTCTCGCCCTGGCTGGAGCCAGAGGTGCGTCGCCATGGTGGAACCAATTCGGGCAAGGCTGCATAGACCCCGCCAGCGGGGCGGCGACCTACTTTGAAACGTCATAGTGCAACAACGAGGAATCTGAATGCGAGTTCTTGTGACTGGAGTAAGCGAGGGCATTGGTGGCGCAATCTGCCAGCAAATTGCCAGGAGGCCTGAGTCGGCGATCGCAATGTGCGTACGAAAAATTCGCGAGCCGATAGAAACACTCGCCGAAGAGCTACGACATGAAGGTTGCGATGTACTCATTCTGGAGGGCGATCTTCGAGATCCCGCAGTACCTGAACGCTTCGTTAACACCGCCGCTGAAAGGTTCAAGGGGCTCGATGCAATCGTTTCCAACGCGGGGGCCGTTGATCCGACCTCGCTGGAGGACATGTCGCTTGAGGTTTGGGAAGACATGTTTGCGCTGACATGCCGCGCAAGTTGGCTTTTCGCCAAAGCGGGTTTCCCGCACCTCAAGGCGTCACAAGGCGCCTTTGTCGGCATCGCATCGCAATCTGGCGTTCATCCGCACCGGCAGACCGGCGCGTACAGCGCGGCTAAGGCGGCCCTCATCATGCTCTGCAAGCAGATGGCGCTCGAGTGGGGAGAACACGGCATTCGCGTCAACAGTGTTTCTCCCGGAATGATCATGACGCCGATGACTCGATCAATTTATGAAGACATGGCTATCACGCGGCAGCGTGAGGCTATCGTTCCCTTAAAGCGGATCGGGGCCCCAAGCGACGTTGCTCGCACAGTCGATTTCCTGATAGATCCGGACAATCGATACATTACCGGCGAAAACATCATGGTGGATGGGGGGCTGACGCTTTCGGTCCTGGACCGCATTCCCGGAATAGCCCGCCGCAAGGAGGCTGCGTCGTCGTCCGGGTCGACAAATCATTAGGAAGTGTGATGACTTCGTTCCCACCGAGCGCAAAGCTTCCAATCGCGGTAATCGGCGCCGGCGCCATCGGACGCAAGCATGTGGAGCGCGCACTGCGGCACGATGCAGTGCAAGTCGCAGCAATTGTCGATCCAACACCCGAGGCGCGCGCTTATGGCTTGTCGCTGAACATACCGTGCTATCCCGACCATCATGAGATGCTGGCTAAATGCCGCATCGGCGGAGCCATTGTGGCCACCCCAAATGCGACCCACGCTGACATCGGCATTGCATGTTTTGACGCTGGCGTACCCGTGTTGATGGAAAAGCCGGTGGCCGAAAGCGTAGAGCAGGCCCAACGACTATGTGAGCGAGGAGAGCAGCTCGGAATACCGCTTCTTGTCGGTCACCAGCGCCGGCACAATCCGATTCTGAAACGGGCGCGCGAACTGATTGCGAACGGTGTGCTCGGCCGCCTGGTATCCGCCACTGCCATGGCCGTATGGTTCAAGCCAGATAGCTACTTCGAGCCTGAGTGGCGCCGCGAGGCTGGTGGCGGGCCGGTGCTGATAAATCTGGTTCACGACATCGACGTCCTCCGCTTCCTGCTCGGTGACGTGGTGAGTGTGCAGGCGACCATGTCAAATCAGGTGCGCGGATTCGAGGTTGAAGACACGGCCGCCGTAATGCTCACTTTCGCCAACGGCGTTATCGCAGCGATGAGCGTGTCAGATGCGGCGGTATCACCGTGGAACTGGGACCTTGCCGCTGGGGAGTCGGACTACTTCGTCCAGCAGGACGTCAACTCTTATTACATTAGTGGCACACATGGTTCGCTAGCGCTTCCGCGGCTCGACATCTGGCGTTACGAAGGCGCGCGCGGTTGGCAGGACCCTTTGACGCAAGAGCGCATGGCGCTTCATCGAGTCGACCCTTATATGGAACAGTTACGTCACTTCCGTGCAGTGGTTGAGGGAATTGAGGTTCCTCTGTGTACCGGTCGCGACGGATTGCGGACGCTTGAAGTAACTTGCGCAGTGCAGATAGCGGCCGACACCAGAAGGTCGGTGAGCTTACGCGACTCTCCCGGCAAACACTGAGCGGGCTTGCACACTTGACCTCAACCCTCAGGTCTAAAGCTGTTTACGACTTTAAGTGTGACTGTTGCGAAATCGGAACACTCGGAAGGGGCATGGATACTAGGCCCATGTTTACGACTTTAATTGCGCGGAATAGCGCTTATTATTCCGCGCAATTAAAGTCGTAAACAGGTTATTAAAGTCGTAAACACGCTTGTAAATGTGAGAGGCCGAGCGACCGTTTTCGTGGGAATTTCAATAATAGGCCCGGACTGTTTACCAAATCTTGGGAAGTCCTTTTTTGAACGAAGACTTGTATGACCTTTGCCAAATTCACTAAGTGCCTTATCGGCGTTGTTCTGCTGTTGTTTGCTCTTTGCGGGTTTGCCGGTGAGCCGACACTGCAATCAGTGCAAACTTTCTCTGCCACCGAGAAAAT
The DNA here is from genome assembly GCF_056400945.1 of Polaromonas sp. P4_H1. Lineage (NCBI taxonomy): Bacteria > Pseudomonadati > Pseudomonadota > Betaproteobacteria > Burkholderiales > Comamonadaceae > Polaromonas > Polaromonas sp. P4_H1. Next base: position 22,222 of record NZ_JBFUKG010000004.1, read on the forward strand.
TAAAAAGGTGATCTTTCTGTATGAAGAAAAGAATTTCCACTTCAAAGAATCGCGGTATGTAGGGTACCCATCTTTATTAAACAATCCCAGGGCGTACTTGGGCGATACAGGGTTTCCAGGATTCGGTGATCTGCTGGTGACCCAAGCCAGCGCGTCCTTTGCGATTTTCGGGCTTTCGGTCATTCACTCCGGATACGCACCAGAAGGCCGGCTTAAGGACTACCAAAAAGAACTGCAGGATCTGCTGGGATCTGATTTCCAGGATTCGGTCATCATCGTTGTGACGCCATCGTCTGCAAACATGGCGGGTAGCCCCATCGAATACCGAGAGAGTCTTGGATTTACGGCATAAACCAGTCCAAGTTATTGTCCGCACCCCCCTCGGGTCAGACTTGAGCGCAATTCAACAGCTTAGGCGGCTGAACTGCGCTTGAAGCCACTCGGCGAGTTCAAACTCCACGCCTTGCAGTTCACCAGCCCCCAGCCATATCAAGCCATACTGACTGCCATCAGGGTCAAAGCCGGCGGGCGCCGCGAGGCTTCCCCGTTCCACATCGTCAACGGCGAGTACGAGCGGACTCAGGGCGACACCCAGGCCCGCAGCTGCGGCCTCGACGATCAGCGAGTGATGGTCGTAGTAGCGGATCTCCGTGGGTCGGCGCGCCGACGGATGGGTCTTCAGCCATTGCGCCCATGCATCGGGCCGGGTCTTCGACCCGAGAGCGAGATAGTCGCCGTGTTCGAAGCTCGGCACCCATTCCGGCCTCATCACAGGCCCGACTCTTTCGGCGAAAAGGGGCCGGACGTTCCACGCCGCGGGCACCGCGAAATCCAGCCGTCGAATAGCGAGGTCGACCTGATTCTTGCGAAAGTCCACAAGCCCTCCACCCACGGAGAGGTGGAGGGCAATGTCCGGATGCGCCACTTGAAACCCCCCCAGCCGTGGAATGAGCCACCGCACGGCAACTGAAGGCTCGCAGGAGAGCACCAGGGCAGTCTTCCCAGCACTGGTAGCACGCAGGCTTTGCACGGTGGCGGCCAACTCACCGAAGAACCTGCTGAGGGTGAGGTTGAGTGTCTCGCCGGCCGGTGTGAGCCGCAGGCCTCGCCCACTCTTTTCAAACAAGCTGACCCCGATGTCATTGGCGAGTTTGGTGATACGGCGGCTGACGGCGCCGTGCGTGAGCGCAAGCGAGTCTGCGGCAAGCCGGACCGAGCCCAGCCGCGCTGTGGCTTCGAACGCTCGCAGGTCGTCGAGCGAAGGTATGTCTGAACGATCCATTGGTGACAATATATCACCGGTATCCCTCAGAAATTATCGCTTTTCATAGCTTGATGAGGTTTTGATAATTGATGCATGCGCACCAATTACCAGCCCAGCATAGCGATCCTCGCCGACGACCTGACCAGCGCGGCAGATGGCGCGGCACCTTTCGTCGCTCGCGGCCTGACGGCGGCTATCGGAAGGGGCCAGCTTCCGCGCCAGGCGGCCGGGGTGGTTGCAGTCGACAGCGCTTCGCGGTCCGCGACTTCGTCGCAGGCATTCGAGCGGGTCGCCCGATTGACCGGCCAGCTTGCCGGCCGGGACCTGCTCTACAAAACGGTGGACTCCACGCTGCGCGGCCACATCGCGGAGGAGCTTGAAGCATGCTTTGCAGCGAGCGGCCGCAAATCCATGGTGTTTGCACCGGCCTTCCCCCAAGCCGGGCGTACGACGGTGGGCGGCATCCAGCTCGTTGACGGCATACCGGTCTCGGAGAGTTCGTATGGCCATGACCCCGTACATCCCGCGCGGCATTCCGCGCTGGCCGACCTGGTCCCGAAGCGCATCACCAATGTCACGCTGCTCGATGCGCTGACGCAGGAAGAACTTGACTCGCAGATTGCTTCCATCGAGGAGCCGGAGTCGGTCCTCTGGGTTGGCTCTCCCGGGATGGCTGCGGCGCTGTCGCGGCGTTTTGCGCCGGCGAAGACCCCGGCGCCATCGATCGATGGCATCAGCAACGATGTCCTGGTCGTCATCGGGAGCGCGAACCTGCGCAGCCACATACAGGCCGACCAACTCCAGCAGGCCGGCGGCGTCATGCTGCTGCGCGGACCCAGGACGCGCGAGCGGGACCCGGCCGCGGTGCTGCGCCGTATTGCGGAAGACGCGGCAGGGCAGCTTCAGGACCCACGCTTCGGCGCGCTGGTCGCCACCGGCGGCGACACGATGGAAGCCGTCCTGGACCTTCTCAATGTCCGTGAGTTCGAGATTCTGCAAGAACTCGATCCCGGATTCCCGCTGGGCCGCGCCAGGCTTGGCGATGGGCGCTCGCTCCTGCTCGCCATGAAGGCCGGTGGCTTTGGCGGCGATGACGCCCTGGAGCGCGCTGTCGTGCGGATACGTGGAGCAACCCAAACCTTATGAACGGATTCACTGTGAAGAATATTCCCCCCCCGCTTGCCCTGACCATGGGCGACGCATCCGGCATTGGGCCGGAGATCGTGGCGAAGGTACTTGCGAAGGGCGGCGAACGTGTCGTCGTGTTCGGTAGCCATGTCGTCATGCATGACGCCGTGCGCCGGCTCGGGCTGGACATTGAGGTGCGGCGCATCAAAGCGCCCGATGCGGCCCAGTTCCAGCCGCGGGTCATTGAAGTCATCGAGGCCACCCGCATCACCGAGCCGCCGCCCGTAGGGCAGATCAGCGAGATCTCCGGGCAGGCCGCCTTCGATGCCATCGTTGCAGCCATCGCGGCGGCGAAGGCCGGAGAAGTGAGCGGCGTCGTCACGGCGCCGATCAACAAGGAGGCGATGGCCAGCGCGGGAATCCGCTACCCCGGCCATACGGAAATCCTGGCCGACTACGGCGGTGCGAAGCGCGTGGCGATGATGCTTGCGAATGACGACATCCGCACGGTGCTTGTCACGATCCACACGTCGCTGCGCAAAGCGATCGAACAAGGCGATTTCGACGCCCAGATGTCCGCCATCCGGCTTGCCCACGAGGGTGGAAAGGCTCTCGGCTTCGCGGCCCCGCGTGTCGCCGTGGCGGGTCTTAACCCGCACGCGGGTGAGGGGGGTCTCTTCGGGGACGAGGAGATCAGGATCATCCGGCCGGCAATCGACGCGGCCCGAGCCGAGGGCATCGATGCCACCGGCCCCTATCCGGGCGATACGGTCTTCATGCAGGCGCGCCAGGGCCGATTCGACGTTGTCGTGGCCCAGTACCATGATCAGGGGCTGATCCCTGTGAAGTACCTCGGGCTGGAAAAAGGCGTGAACATCACGCTGGGCCTGCCCTTCGTCCGCACCAGCCCGGATCACGGCACGGCATTCGACATCGCGGGCAAGGGTGTCGCAGACCACGCAAGCCTGGAAACGGCGCTTGCCTACGCAAAGCGCCTCGTCGCCGCGCAAACCAAGACGAACTAATTCAAAAAGGAAGCACCATCATGGGTCTACGTTTCATCTTCATGCTTACCCGCAACGACCGCACGGTTCCGGATGCGTCGCAGCAACTTCAGACTGCGCTCAGCCTAGGCGTACGGCACATGGGGTTCAAGGACATCGGCTTGCCAATCGAGCAACTGAAGGGCCTCAATGCGGCCATCAAGGCGGGCGGGGCAACCTCCTATCTGGAAGTCGTGTCGCTGGACCGCGAAAGCGAAATTGTTTCGGCAAAGGCAGCCGCCGAAATCGGCGTTGACGTTCTTCTGGGTGGCACGCGCGTCGACGACGTGCTGCCGATCATCAAGGGCACCGGAATCCAATACTTCCCGTTCGCCGGCCGGATTACCGGCCATCCGAGCGTGCTGGAAGGCAGCATCGAGGAAATTGTCGAAAGTGCCAGGACGATCACAGCGAAAGACGGCGTGCATGGTCTGGACCTGTTGGCATACCGTTCGGCGGAAAACGTGCCCGAGTTGATGAAGGCCGTTTGCGCGGCAGTCTCCAAACCTGTCTTCATGGCGGGTTCGATCGATACCCCTGAACGAATTGCCGTCGTCCAGAATGCCGGCGCAGCGGGTTTTACGATCGGGACCGCGGCTTTGGACGGCAAATACCCGGCCAACGGGAAGGACGTGCCAAGCCAGCTCACCGCCATCATTCGCGACGTCGCGGCCCTGAACAAACACCTTTCGCCGATTCGCAAGAAGAACCTGTCAACTGCGCCTGCCGGCGAAGCCGAGGGCCAGGTCAACAACCTGCAATTCAGGGTTGCCAGGTTCGAGGGAAGCTCTCCCTGGTCATTTCGGCAGCACGACGATGAACTGTTCTTTGTTCATCGGGGACGCCTGCTTATGAGGTTTCGCGACCGTGAAGAGATTGTCGAGACGGGAGAGTTCATCGTCGTACCGCATGGCGTTGAGCACTGTGCGGTGGCTTTGGACGGGGAGGCGTCTGAAGTGTTGCTGGCAACCACGACTGCTTAGCTTGGCTCCCGCCAGGCGCTGGTCGCGCGCCCCATGGTCCTGGCAAGCATCCGCGGTATCGGAGCGCGGCTTTATGCAGTTAAATACATGTTTCGCCGCTATTAATACAAGGCTGACATGAACTACCGCCAGATCGAGTGCTTCCGCGCCGTCATGCACACAGGCTCGATGACGCTTGCCGCCGCGCAGCTGCACACGTCGCAGCCGAACGTGAGCCGGGCCATCGCGCTGCTGCAGCGCGAGACGCAACTGAATCTGTTCGAACGTGTCGGGCAGCGTGTGGTCCCCACGCCTGAAGCGCAAGCGCTGCTGAAGGAAGTGGACCGCGTTTACGTGGGACTGCAGTCCATCGGTGCGGCGGCGGACCGCATCCGCACGCTGGGAGTTGAAGGCTTGCGAATCGCCGTATCACCCGGCATCAGCATCAGCCCGGTGCCGCGCATCCTGCAGGTCTTTCGCGGACTGCGCCCGCTCGTGCCGGTCGTGGTTCACACGGCCGACTCCGCGACGATCTGCAAGTGGGTGTCGTCCGGCTATTACGAGCTCGGCCTGGTCGGCTACGTCGCGCTGCCGCAGGAGGTCGACACCGAGCTCGTGTATTCGGAGCGTGCCGTGTGCATCGTGCCGCGGGGGCACCGGCTGGGGCGCAAGCGCAAGGTCGGTCCTTCGGATTTGGCCGGCGAGTCGTTCATATCGTTTGCGTCCCCGGACGTGATGCGCGCGGCCATCGACAGAGTCTTCGATCCCGAGGTGCGCAGGCTGGAGATCGAAACTTCGCTGGCGACGGCGGCCTGCGCGATGGTGGCGCGGAGCCTGGGCGTCAGCATCGTGGATCCGGCGATGCTGAGCGAGCTTGCGCTCACGGGCGTGCATGCGCTGGAGTTCGAGCCGGCAATCCACTTCAACTGCCACGTGGTGCGTGCCCGCCAGCAGCCGGCGCAGGCGCTCGTCGCGGACTTCCTCGAGGCCGTGCGCATCGCGGTGGGCGGCCCCGAAAACATCGCTCGCAAGAAGGTCAGCCGATCGCCTGGGTGACCAGGGCCCAGCCGCCCTGGGCAGGCCCCCGCCCCGGCACGCGGCCACGGACCATGATGGTCCCACCGCCGACGCGCGGCAGCCCCAGGCTCTCCAGCCATGGCGACAAACCGCTCATGGTGTACACGTCGACGCGCACGAACCCCTCGGTGTGACGGCAGCAATCGGAGATCAGCACGCGTGCGGCATCGAAATCCGGCGCCGCCACCGGCCCGACGAGATGCCCGTGGCCAAAGCGGCGAAGCACAGCGAAGCCGGCGGCTTGGCCGCCGCGCTCGAGAACAACCGTCCTTTCCTGGGCGAACAAGCGGCGAAGCAGCTCGCCGCGCGGCATGCCCGCGCCACGGGCGTCCATCGCGATCAGAGATTCGACGTCAGCATCTGCCAGCGGCCGCAGGCGGTCCCCCTCACGCCCCGCCAGCGCCGGCAAGGCCGTAAGCACGCCCTGGTGCTGGTCGAGTTCGCCTGTGGGGACAAATCCCAGGCGCTCATACAGGCCGCGGCCTGCCACGGTCGCGTGCAGCAGCACGTCTCGTGGGGACAGGTGATCGAGCAAGGTCTCCATCATGCGATTGCCGATGCGCTGGCCCTGAAGCTCGGGCGCGACGATCACCAGGCCGATGGTGGCGTAGTTCGCCCCAAATTGCCAGGACAGTGCGGTGCCCAATACTTTCCCGTCGCGTTCGGCGACCATGCCTTGCCCTAGCGACAACGCAAACTGCCAGTCCTCGATCCGATGCGGCCAATTGAAGGTGCTGGATAAGGCGTGCGCAGCTGGCAAGTCGCCTGGCTCGAACGGGCGCAGGCGGGCGGCACCGGTGGTGGCGGGGGCTTCGAGGTGCTTGACCGTGATGGTGGTGGAGGCGGATGTCATGCGGTCGAGTATCGGTATGCAGACCCATGCAGTCCAATAAAAATTCCGAGGCCATGCATTCCGATTTGATATGCCAGCCCCACAGTCTACAGACTCCTATCAGGGGTTACCCGTATCCTTTTGGCCTATCAGATCAGTACATATCAATTTTGTATGAATATAGTCAAAACTTATATTTGACCGCATGAAGCGGCGTTCCGATACTCCGGGACATCAAGTCATTCCGATGACTCCAACCAACCCGACGCCCCTAACCATGACCACACAATTGCCCGCGCCTTTGGCCCCAGTGCATGTGGGCTTGATCGTCGAACGCCTCAAAGCCGCCGGCCGTCTGGATCGCCTGTTCATAGACGGTGAGTGGGTCCTGCCCTCAGGGCAATCCCGAGCCAGCGTCATCGACCCGTCGACCGAGGAGCCCGTCGCGCAGATCGCGTTGGGAACCGCTGAAGACGTCGCTGCGGCCGTGGCCGCCGCCCGCTCCGCCTTCGCGAGCTGGTCCGTCAGCTCCGCCGAAAGCCGGGCTTCGCTGCTCGGCCGCATCCACGCCTTGATCCTCGAACGGGCCGAACTGTTCGCCCAGGCGATCTCGCTGGAGATGGGCGCCGCCATCGGGTTTGCGCGCAGCACACAGGTGCCGGTCGCGGCCGAGCACATCCGCGTGGCCCGTGACAATCTCGCCAGCTATCCCTTTCTCACCCACCGGGGGGACATGGCCATCGTGCGCGAGGCCATTGGCGTGTGCGGCCTGATCACCCCATGGAACTGGCCGCTCTACCAGATCACGGCCAAGGTCGGCCCCGCCCTGGCGGCCGGATGCACCGTCGTCCTCAAGCCCAGCGAGCTGTCGCCCCTGAGCGCCTTGCTCTTTGCCGAGGTGGTGCACGACGCCGGCATTCCGCCGGGCGTGTTCAACCTGGTGAGCGGCAACGGGCCGGAGGTCGGCGCCGCGCTGTCGGCGCATCCGGACGTCGACATGATTTCGATCACCGGCTCGACCCGGGCCGGCGTCCTGGTGGCCCAGGCGGCGGCCCCGACGGTCAAGCGCGTGGCCCAGGAGCTCGGCGGCAAATCGCCCAACGTGATCCTGCCGGACGCGGACCTCGCGCGCGCTGTGCCGGCAGGCGTGGCGGCCGCCTTTCGCAATGTCGGCCAGTCCTGCAGCGCGCCGACCCGCATGATCGTGCCGCGCGAGCGCCTCCAGGAGGTTGAACGGATCGCGCTCGAAGCGGCCTTGAGCTTCGTCGTGGGCGATCCGCGCTCGCCGCAGACCACGCACGGCCCGGTGGCCAACCGCGCCCAGTTCAATCGGGTGCAGGAAATGATAGCCATCGGCATCGCCGAGGGTGCGCGCCTCGTCTGTGGCGGCCCCGGCCGGCCGGAGGGCCTGGAGCGCGGCTTCTACTGCCGCCCGACCATCTTCTCTTCGGTACATCCGCAAATGCAGATCGCGCAGGAAGAGATCTTCGGGCCGGTGCTTTCGATCATCGCCTACGACAGCGTGGACGAGGCCGTGGAGATCGCCAACGATACGGTCTACGGCCTGGGTGCGCACGTGCAGGGCCAGGACCTCGCCGCGGCGCGGGCGGTCGCGGCGCGCATCCGTTCCGGGCAGGTGCACATCAACTATCCGGCCTGGAGCCCCCATGCCCCCTTTGGCGGCTACAAGCGCTCGGGCAATGGCCGCGAATACGGCATCGAAGGCCTTGAGGAGTATCTGGAGACCAAGGCGATCCTTGGTTTTCAGGACGCCTCGATGCCCAGTACGACAGTGAAACCATCGCGCAATGCGCAGGAGCAATCATGACAGTGGCCTTAATGCTGCACCGTGCCAACGGCGCGCCTGTTTCAACCTCTTTCCGCCGGGCGGCGTTCGGCAAGGACGACCCCTTTGCGCGAAATCGGGAAATCGCCTGGGAAGGACCCGACGCGATGGCCGTGGGCCGAACCAGCTTCATTGGTGAGCTCGAAGTCGCAAGTTATCCCCACATCGAAACGATTGTTGTGGCGGAAGGAGAGCTGACATTGACGGCGGCCGGAGCGGCCCCGCTGGTGCTCGGTCCCCAAGCGGGTGCCGTCATCGGATGCGGCACCGCGCTTCGCATCCACGCCGCGTCCCGCGTGCAGTTTTCGTTTTGCGCGGCCGCTTGCGAAAAGCCGACGAAACACAACCTTGTTCCCTTGCGCGCCGACGCCGACTTCAAGCCGTCCGCCACGCTACCGCCAGAGGCGCTGCTGGGCCCGGCCCCGGAATGCCGCAGCGACAACGTCTTTACCGAGGAAAGCGTGGAGTACCGCGCGGGCACCTGGGATTCCACCCCTTACCACCGGATCGTCCGCCCGCATCGCCAGAACGAGTTCATGCACCTCGTGGCCGGTAGCGTGCGATTCGCCGCGCCCGATGGCAGCGTGCTGTCGGCAAACACCGGCGATGCGCTTTTCGTGCCGAAAGGCGCATCGGTCGGATGGGAAAGCAGTGATCGCGTGGCGAAGTTCTTTGTGGTCCAGGCCGTCCAGGCTTGAACGGGCGAGCGAAATCCATCATGTCCCCTCCGCTAGTCCACATCAACACCTCCCCCAAGCCGCCGGCCTCCGCTGACGTCGTCGTGATCGGCGGCGGCATCGTCGGTGTCTTTGCCGCCTACTATCTGGCCCAGCGCGGCGTTTCGGTCGCCCTGGTCGAAAAGGGGAGGATAGGCGCGGAGCAGTCCAGCCGCAACTGGGGCTGGTGCCGCCAGCAGAACCGCGATGCGCGCGAACTGCCCATGGCCACCAAGAGCCTCGAACTCTGGGACCAGTTTGCCATCGACAGCGGCGAAGACACGGGTTTTCGTCGCTGCGGGCTGCTGTTTCTTAGTAACGACGAGGCTGAATTGTCGGGCTGGGCCAACTGGCGCGATTTTGCCAAGACCTCCGGCGTCACGAGCCACATGCTCAGCAGCCGCGAGGCTGCCGAGCGGGGGAATGTTACCGGCCGCGCCTGGAAGGGCGGCGTCTTCTCGCCCAACGATGGCACCGCCGATCCCGGCAAGGCCGCGCCGGCCGTGGCGGCTGCGCTCATGAAGCTGGGCGGCAGCGTTCACCAGAATTGTGCCGCCCGCGGCATCGAAACGGAAGGCGGGCGCGTCAGCGGTGTCATCACGGAAGCCGGCGTCATCAAAACCAGGACGGCCGTGCTCGCCGGCGGCGCCTGGGCATCCGCGTTCTGTCGCCAGCTGGGCATCCGTTTCCCGCAAGCGTCTATCCGCCAATCCATCCTCAGCGTGTCCCCCGTGGAGCATCACTTGCCCGATGCCCTGGTGATGCAGGGAGTGTCGGCCACGCGCCGCAACGACGGGCGCTACGCACTGGCCATCAGCGGCCGCGCGCGCGTGGACATTACGCCGCAGTTCATGCGGTTCGCTCCGCAATTCGTGCCGATGTTCGCCAAGCGCTGGCGCAGCCTTCTTCCGGGAGGCCTGCAAGGCATCCGGGGTGGCCACGAAACGCTGAGGCGGTGGCGGCTCGATGCGCCGACGCCCATGGAGCGGATGCGCATTCTCGATCCGAAGCCCTGCCTGAGCACGATCAAAGAGACCCACCGCCGCGCTGTCGAACTGCTGCCCCAACTTCAGGGCGCAAAGATCACGCACGCGTGGGCCGGCTTCGTCGACAGCACGCCGGACGGTGTTCCCGGCATTGGTGAAGTGCCGGGCATGCCGGGATTCATTCTGGCCGCCGGCTTTTCAGGACACGGCTTTGGCATCGGCCCCGGCGCAGGTCATTTGATTGCGGACCTCGCCACCGGCGCCGAACCGATCGTGGATCCCACACCATTTCGGCCCGGCCGATTCAGCAGTTCCGCGTGGGGTAAGGTCGCTGAATTCTAGGCAGCGCCCGCCCCAATCCATCCAGCCAGCCCCGCAACCCCTAACCAGGAGACAACCATGAATGATTCCAACAGAGAACTGAAAGGTACCCACATGAAACGGACCCACAACACTGGCGATGCCCTCATGGGCAAACTGACACGGCGCGACGCCGTATTTGCCGGGGCGGCAACCTTTGCCCTGGCTTCCCTGGGTGTGGCGGAGAGTGCCCACGCCGCCGGGCCGGCCGCGAAACCGACGGGCCAGGCCATCCTCGGCTTCTCGCAGGAGGTGACCGTCCTGCATCCGCTGATGACCGCCAACGAGGTGGACCAGGGCGTCTGGTGGAATCTTTTCAGTCCGTTGTGGATGATCGACGCGGAAGGGAAGTTCGTGCCGGTGCTGGCGAAAGCTATCCCCACCGTTGAGAACGGCGGCATTTCGGCCGACGGGCTGACCTGGCGTGTCGAGTTGCGGCGCGACGTGAAGTGGCATGACGGCAAGCCGATGACGGCGGAGGACGTCAGGTTTTCCATCAACCTGATGAAGAACCCGGGCTTCCGCGCCCGCAACCGTGCAGCCTTCGAGCTCATCAATTCCGTGGGTGTCGAAGGCGACAATGTGATCACGTGGAAACTCAGGGAGCCGTACGCGCCGCTTGCGTCCGTGCTGAGCTGGACCTTCATCGTTCCCGCGCACATTCTTTCGCAGAACCCGGATCCGAACTCGCCGCAGTTCGCCGCCGCGCCCATCGGCACGGGGCCGTTCCGCTTCGTCAGCCGCAAGACCGGCGACCACGTGATCCTCGAAGCCAATCCGAGCTACTTCGGCAAGGCTCCGACCCTGAACCGGCTCATCTTCAAGTACGTACCGGATCTGAACGCCATGTACACGCAGTTCAAGACCGGAGAGCTTGACTTCATCGGCCTGCAGGGCATTCCCGCCAACTTCTACAAGGAAGCGACAGCATTGCGGGGCCGCCAAGTCCACGCTGCGAACCGCGGCGCGGTGGAGAACCTGACGCTCAACCTCGCGCACCCGGCGCTCGGGGACAAGGCGGTGCGCAAGGCGCTGAACATCGCGATCGATCGGCAGTCGATCTGCGACCTCGTCTATTACGGCGTGCCCAAGCCGGCGAACAACTACCTCGTCCCGACGCACTGGGCCTACAACCCCAACCTGCCGAAACCGGCGTATGACCCGAAAAAGGCCGCCACGATGCTGGACCAGGCCGGCTGGGTGCGCGGCGCGGATGGCATTCGCGTCAAGAACGGTGTGCGGCTGTCCTTCACGAATTCGACGGTCACGGGCAACCAGTTGCGCGCGCAGACGCAACAGCTCATCGCCGACGACTTCAAGAAGATCGGCGTCGAGATGCTGATCAAGAACCTGGTGGCGGCGGTGCTGTGGGCCGAGTTCTGGAGGAACTCCGAGTTCGACAGCCTGATGACCGCGCCGACCTACACGATCGCCTCAGACCCTGATGTCACGCACCGTTTCGGCGGCGGCGCTATCCCGAAGCAGACCGGCTCGGGTTCGAACGTGAGCCAGTACAAAAATGGCGGGGTAGATACGCTGCTCGCCCGGGGCCGCCAGGAATACAACACCGCCAAGCGCAAGGAGATCTACGCCAAAGTCCAGGAACTGATCATGGACGACCTGCCATTCCTGCCGCTGTTCTACGAAGTGCAGATCGAGGGCACGAAGACCGGCCTGGACGGCTACGCGAACAACGTGAACGCGCTGGCCAATAGCTGGAACGCGGCCAGCTGGCGCTGGACGGCCTGACGCATCATGGCACGCTATCTTATCCGCCGCTTGCTGCAGTCGCTGCTGCTGCTCGTGCTGGTCTCGATGATCGCCTTCGCGATCCTGCATCTGGCGCCCGGAGGGCCGCTGGCGCAGTTCCTGGCCACCGGCAATCTCGGCCAGGAAGACGTCGACCGGCTGATGGCGCAGTACGGCTTGAACCGGCCCGTGCCGATCCAGTACCTCGACTGGGCCGGCAACCTGCTCTTGGGCGATTGGGGTAGCTCGTACCGGGATCAGCTACCGGTGCTGAAGAAGATCGGCATGCACGTCGGGCCGACGCTCGAACTCATGGTGAGCTCGACGCTGCTTGCGATGTTCATCGGCGGCATGATCGGCATCCTGGGTGCGGTGCGGCGCTATTCGTTCTTCGACCACCTGGCCACCGTGGGCGCGATGGTCGCGCTGTCGATCCCCACGTTCTGGTTCGGCCTCGCTGTCATCTATGTGTTTTCCGTGAACCTCGGTTGGCTGCCGGCCGGCAACCGCGAAACGATCGGTGACGGCTCTTTCATCGACCGGCTGCAGCACCTGGTGGCGCCGTGCATCGTGCTGGCGCTGGTGTCCACCGCGGTGTGGAGTCGCTACATGCGCTCCTCGATGCTTGACGTGGTGAACCAGGACTACATCCGCACCGCCAAGTCCAAGGGCGTGCCGGCCATGCAGATACTTCTGCGCCATGCGCTGCGCAACGCGCTGCTGCCCATGATAACGATCACCGGCCTGCACGTGTCCACGCTGCTGAGCGGCGCGCTGGTGACGGAAACCGTCTTCACCTGGCCGGGCATGGGCCGGCTCTTTCTCGACAGCGTGAGCAACCGCGACTATCCCGTGGTGATGGGAATGCTGATGTTCACGGCTTGCATGGTTCTGCTGGGTAGCCTGCTCGCGGATCTTCTCTACTCTGTCGCGGACCCGCGCATCAAAGGAGCGTCGAAATGAGCGCCGTCCAGACCGTATCGGTAGCCCCACCGCGCCGGACGCTCGCCGAGCGCTATCCGGCCCTGAGGCGCTTCCTGCGCCACCGCGTGGCGCTCGTGGGCGTGGGCGTCGTGCTGTTCATGACGCTCTTCAGCTTTGTGGGCCCCTGGCTGATTCCGTTCAATGACACCGACACCGACATCCGCGCGCGGCTGACGGGGCCGTTCGCGGGCCCGCACCTGTTCGGAACCGACCCGCTGGGCCGCGACATCCTGGCGCGCCTGATGTATGCCGGCCGCATCTCCCTGTCCATCGGCTTCGCGGCCACCGCGCTGTCGGTGGTGGTCGGCGTCCTGGTCGGTCTCGTGGCGGGCTTCTACCGCGGCGCGATCGGGGCTGCGCTGATGCGCTTCGTGGACGCCATGCTCTGCTTCCCGACCATCTTCCTGCTGCTGGCCATTGCGGCCCTGATCGAGCCCTCGGTCACCTCCATCGTGGTGCTGATCGCCGTGGCAAGCTGGATGGAAGTGGCGCGCGTGGTGGAAGGGCAGATACGGTCGCTGCGCGAACGCGATTTCGCGCTCGCCGCGGAATCGCTCGGCGCCAGCGACAGCCGCATCATGTTCCGTGAGCTCTTGCCCAATGCCGTCGCGCCCATCGTGGTCGCTGCGACGCTGAACATCGCCCACGCCATCCTGGCCGAGGCGTACATCAGCTTCCTGGGCTTCGGCATCCAGCCGCCGACGCCGAGCTGGGGAAACATGCTGGAGAACGCGCAGAGCTACCTGACCAACGCGCCCTGGCTCGCCATCGTGCCGGGGCTGGCCATCACGCTGACCGTCACGAGCTTTAACTTCATTGGTGACGGCCTGCGCGACGCGCTGGACGCGAAACTCGATCGATGACGGGTGATTGACATGAACCTTTACGAACCAATCCACATCCGCCACGCCCAGGCCGCCGTTGAAGCGGAGAACATCCTGGACGTGCGCGATCTGAACGTCGCCTTTCGCACAGCAGCTGGAACGGTGCATGCCGTGCGCGACGTCAGTTTCTCGGTGCGCCGCGGCGAGACACTGGCGCTGGTGGGGGAAACCAGTTCCGGCAAGAGCGTGACCTGCCTCGGCCTGCTCGGCCTCACGCCGCCCGCGCCGTACTGCACCATCACGGGTTCTGCGCGCCTTATGGCTCGCGATGGCAACTCGTATGAACTGGTCGGAACGCCCGAGCGCATGATGCGGCGGGTGCGGGGAGGCGTCGCCTCGGTGATTTTCCAGGAACCGATGACGTCGCTGAATCCGGTGCACACCGTCGGCGCGCAGATCTGCGAGAGCTTGCGGATCCACCTAGGGATGAGCGCGCGTGCCGCCACGGACCGCGCCGCCGAACTCCTGAACCAGGTCGGCATCTCGGACCCGAAACGCCGGCTGACGAACTATCCGCACGAACTCTCCGGCGGCATGCGGCAGCGCGTAATGATCGCGATGGCGATTGCGTGTGAACCTTCGCTACTGATCGCGGACGAGCCGACCACCGCGCTCGACGTCACCATCCAGGCGCAGATCCTTGAGTTACTGGAAAAACTGCAGTCCGAGACCAGGATGGCCATGATCTACATCACGCACAACCTTGGCACTGTCGCCGAGATTGCCGACCGTGTGATGGTGATGTATGCGGGCCGAATCGTCGAGCAGGCCGATGTTGTTGAGCTGTTCACGCAGCCGCGGCATCCCTACAGCCGCGGCCTGATCCACTCGGTTCCGCGGCTGCATTCGAACCGCGCCCGGAAAACCCCGCTGTTCGCAATTCCAGGGAATGTGCCCGATCCAGCCGCGCACCCGCCCGGCTGCACCTTCGGGCCGCGCTGCGGCCATTTCGAGCCGGGCCGCTGCGATGCCGCAGTGCCGGTCCTGGAGAACGCACAGCCGGGCCATCTGGTGCGATGCGTCCGTTGGCCGGAAATTGAAGGAGCCGTGTGATGCAACAAAAACCCCTTACTCCCCCCTTGTTGCAAGTCGAGGGATTGCGCAAGTGGTACCCGCTGGGTGGCGGCTGGCTCGGCAAGCCGGCGCAGAACGTCAAGGCGGTCGACGGCGTCAGTTTCGAGATTCGCCGGGGCGAGGTGCTGAGCCTGGTGGGCGAAAGCGGCTCGGGCAAAAGCACCGTCGGCCGCGCCATCCTGAACCTGGACCCGCCTACGGCAGGGGAGGTGCACTTCGACGGAGAACCCCTGGTGGGCCTCACGCGGCGCCAGATGCGGCCGCTGCGGCGTGCGATGCAGATGGTGTTCCAGGACCCGTACTCGTCCCTGAACCCGAAACACACGGTCGAGGAACTGCTCTCCGCGCCGCTGGAAATCCACATGCCCGAGCTGACCTTGCAGGAGCGTCGGGACCGCATCGATGCCGTGCTGAAGACGGTCGGGCTGAACCCCGCGCACCGCTCGCGCTATCCGCACGAGTTCTCGGGTGGGCAGCGCCAGCGGGTCGGCATCGCCCGTGCGCTCATGACCGAGCCGCAACTGCTGGTGGCCGACGAACCGGTGTCGTCCCTCGACGTGTCCGTGCAGGCCCAGGTGATCAATCTGCTGCTCGAGCTCAAGCAGAGGCTTGGCCTCACGATGCTGTTCATCAGCCACGACCTCGCGGTGGTGGGCCATATCTCAGACCGCATCGCCGTGATGTACCTGGGCCGCCTCGTGGAGATCGCCGACGCCGAATCGTTGCTGAAAAACCCGCGGCACCCCTACACGCGCGCCCTGATGGCCGCCGTGCCGAACCTCGATCCGCGGCAGCGGCGCCCGCGCGAACTGCTCAAGGGCGACATTCCCAGCCCCTTGTCTCCCCCCTCGGGCTGCGCGTTCCGTACGCGCTGCCCACACGCCCAGTCGGCGTGCGCGAACGGGGTTCCCGAACTCAGATTCGTCGAACGGGATCATGCGACCGCGTGCATCCGGGACGATATCTAACAGAAACTTATGTCTCCACCCATTCTTCGCATACGCAGCGACGACAAGCTGCCCGAACGAGCCGACGCCGTGGTGATCGGCGGCGGCATTGTCGGCGTTTCCACGGCCTATTTCCTGGCCAAGCGCGGCCTCTCTGTCGCGCTTCTCGAAAAGGGCTACATCGGCGGGGAGCAGTCCAGCCGCAACTGGGGCTGGTGCCGCCAGCAGAACCGCGACGCGCGCGACCTGCCGCTCGCGACGCTGGCGCTGCGGCTCTGGGAGGAACTCTCGCGCGACATCGGGCGGGACCTCGGTTTCCGCCGCTGCGGCCTGTACTACGCCACCGACAAGCCGCAGCAACTCTCCACCTGGGAGACATGGGGCCAACAGGTCGGACGGCCCGGCGGCGTCCGCACCCGCATGCTCGACGCGGCGGAAGCCACTAACGTCATGAAAGGCAGCGGCAGCCGCCAGTGGCTGGGAGGCGTGCATTCGATGGACGACGGCACGGCGGAGCCCGCCCTTGCTGCCCCGGGCATTGCCGAAGGCGCACGGGCGCTTGGCGCGACCGTCCATCAGGATTGCGCGGCCCGCGGCCTGGACATCAGCAACGGCGCGGTCACTGGCGTGATCACGGAACGCGGCATGATCAAGACCAGCGCCGTCGTGTGTTCCGGTGGTGCCTGGGCGTCGGCCTTCTGCCGCCGGCACGGCATCTCCTTCCCGCAGGCGAGCGTGCGCGCGACCGTCCTGCGTACCCGTCCCATCGAGGGTCTGCCGGCGGCGCTCTCTGCACCGGAGTGCTCGCTGACGCGCCGCCTGCAAGGCGGCTACAACCTGGCGATCAGCGGCAAGGCGAAACTCGAGCTCACACCGCAGGGGCTGCGCTACGCACGCGAATTTATGCCGATGTTCATGAAGCGCATCAAGGCCGTGGAGTTCGGCATTGGCCGCTCCTTCTTCCGCGGCCCTGAGGCGCTGGGCAGCTGGCGCTTCGACGAGGTGTCGCCGTTCGAGCAGATCCGCGTCCTCGATCCCGCGCCGGATCCGCAGGCGATCCGCAACCTGCTCGGCTGCTTCCAGAACCTGTACCCCGCGTTGAAGGACGTGGCGGTGGACCAGGCCTGGGCTTCCTACATCGACAGCACGCCGGACGGCGTGCCGGTCATTTCGCCGGTCGATGCCATCAAGGGCTTCGTACTCGCAGCCGGGTTCAGCGGCCATGGTTTCGGCACCGGCCCTGCCACGGGGCTGCTGGTCGCGAACATGGTCACAGGCGAGCAGCCACCCGTCGATCCGACGCCCTTCCGCTTCTCGCGCTTTGCCGACGGCTCGAAGGTCACCGTCGGTGCTTTCTGACGACTTCCCGCCTACGGCCTGCTTCCATCAATTTCTCTTTTCACAAAAGGACCACCTCTCATGAGCAATCTCACCTTCTTCAAGTTTGACGACCTGGGCCCCTCGCGGGACAGGGCACCGCTGCCGGAACGCCTCATGGAAGGCAACCCGCAATTCAGGAGTTGGGAAGTCGAACGATCTTCCGACGACAAGGTGCTCACCGGCATTTGGGAGACGACACCGGGCACCTTCAAGTCGATCAAGGGCGGCACCCTGGAGTTCTGCTACATCCTCTCGGGCGTGTCGGAAGTAACCGAGGACGGAAAGCCGCCGGTGCGGGTACAGGCCGGCGACGCGTTCGTGATGAAGCCCGACTTCACCGGCGTGTGGCGCTGCATCGAAACGACCCGCAAGATCTGGGTCGTGTATCAATGAGCCCGTTCCTGGCCTGAGCCATGCCCAACGCCACCGTCAACCTCAGCAGCGACACCGTCACCCAGCCGACCCCTGCCATGCGCGCCGCCATGGTTGCCGCCCCCCTGGGCGACGACGTCTACGGCGCTGACCCGAGTGTCAATGCGCTTCAGGAAAAGATCGCATCGATGCTCGGCTTCGAGGCCGCCCTTTTCATGCCGACCGGCACGCAGAGCAACCTCTGCGCGATCCTCGCCCACTGCGGCCGAGGCGACGAGTACATCGTCGGCCAGCAGGCGCACTGCTACCTCTGGGAAGGCGGCGGCGCCGCGGTCTTCGGCAGCGTGCAACCGCAACCGCTCGACCACGCTCCCGACGGCACGCTGCCGCTAGCGCAGATTGAAGCGGCCATCAAGCCCGACGACGCGCACTTCGCGCGCACCCGGTTGTTGGCGCTCGAGAACACCCTCCGCGGCAAGCGGCTGCCCTTTGAATACGTGCAGGCGGCGACCGAACTCGCGCGGTCGCGCGGCCTGAAGCGCCACCTCGACGGTGCGCGCCTCTTCAACGCCGCGACGGCGCAGGCCGCGGCGTTCGGGACCGACGTGCGTGCCGAGGCACGACGCATCGCGCAGTGCTTCGACAGCGTGTCGGTCTGCTTCAGCAAAGGGCTGGGCGCACCGGTCGGCTCGGCGCTGTGCGGATCGCGCGAGTTGATCGCACGGGGGCACCGCATCCGCAAGATGGCGGGCGGCGGCATGCGTCAGGCCGGTCTGCTGGCCGCCGCCGCGTCGCACGCGCTCGACCACCACATCGACCAGCTCGCCAGCGACCACGCGCTGGCGCAGCGGCTCGCCGTCGGGTTGGCCGGAATCGAGGGCCTGCGCGTCGAGACGCCGCAGACCAACATCGTCTTCGTAGACCTGGAGGGTGGTGCCGCGTCGCGCGCGACCGATCTGCTGGCGCACCTGAACGCGCGCGGCATCCTGGCCACGGGGCTGTACCGGCTACGCTTCGTCACGCACCTGGATGTGGATGCGGGCGGGGTCGATCGCGCGCTCGTCGCGATCCGCGAGTTCTTTGCGCACTGAGGGCCTAAGCTGCATGTCTTTCTTGTACAAGGCCGACCCCGTGCGCGGCGCGGAATGGGCGCGTTTGTTCGCCACCAAGGCGCCCGACATTCCGTTTCATATCTGGCCCGACACCGGAAAGGCGGACCGCGTGCGCTATCTTGCCGCGTGGGTGCCGCCGCAGGACATAGCGCGTCAGTTTCCCAACCTGGAGCTCTTCTTCTCCACGGGCGCGGGGATCGACCAGTTCGACCTTGCCGCGCTGCCGCCGGAATTGCCGGTGGTGCGCATGGCGGAGCCCGGCGTCGTCGCGGGCATGGTGGAGTACGCCACGATGGCGGTCCTCGCGCTTCACCGGGACCTGCCGGCCTATATCCGGCAGCAGCGCGAGGGCCTTTGGGCCGCGCACCGCGTCTATCCCGCATCGAAGCGGCGTGTGAGCGTCCTCGGCCTGGGCGTGCTCGGATGCGCTGTGTTGGATCAGCTGCGCACACTCGGCTTCCCGCTCGCCGGCTGGAGCCGAACGCGCCGCCAGGTCGAAGGCGTGGCCTGCTACGCGGGCCAGGAGGAACTGCCAGCGATGCTGGCCAGCACGGACATCCTCGTATGCCTGCTGCCCCTTACCCAGGAGACGCGCGGCATTCTCGACTCGACCCTGTTTCAGCATCTGCCGCGCGGCGCATCGCTGGTGCATGTCGGCCGCGGGGCGCACCTCGACCACCAGGCGCTGCTCGACGCGCTGGAGACCGGCTGGCTGTCGGGCGCGGTCGTCGATGTCACCGATCCAGAGCCGCTGCCGGCGGGCCACCCCTTCTGGGCACACCCGAAGATTCTGCTCACGCCGCACATCGCGAGCATGACGCAGCCGGAGACGGCCGTGGAACAGGTGCTCGACAACATCCGCCGGCACGAGGCGGGCGAGCCGTTGATCGGGCTGGTCGATCGTTCGCGGGGCTATTGAGACCTATGAACAAAGACATCGAAGACTTGCTGCCGGCTCTGGTCGCGTTGCGGCGCGACCTGCACGCGCACCCCGAGCTGGCGTTCGAGGAGCGTCGCACTTCCAGCGTGGTCGCGGCTGCGCTGCGCGATTGTGGCCTGGAGGTGCACGAAGGAATCGGCGGGACCGGCGTGGTGGGCGTTCTGCGCAGGGGCAATTCGACGCGCATGGTGGGCTTGCGTGCAGACATGGACGCACTTCCGATGCGGGAGGACGACGGGCGTCCCTACGTCAGCCGCCACCCCGGTGTTCACCACGGCTGCGGCCACGACGGCCACACGGCCATGCTGCTGGGGGCGGCTCAGCAGTTGGCGCGGGCCGGTCGTTTCGACGGAAGCATCGCCTTCATCTTCCAGCCCGCCGAAGAGGGGCGGGGAGGTGCACGCGAGATGGTGCGGCAAGGTTTGTTCGACCGCTTTCCGTGCGAATCCGTGTTCGCCCTGCACAACTGGCCCGACCTGCCGGCGGGCACGGTAGCGACAAGGCCGGGGGCTATCATGGCCGCGGCGGATCGCTTCGACATCGTCGTGCGTGGCCAGGGCGGCCACGCAGCGCAGCCGCATCGGACACCCGACGTGGTGCTTGCCGCGAGCCAGCTCGTCGCGCAGATGCACACCATCGTGTCGCGGCGAATCCCTCCGACGCAGAACGCCGTCTTGTCGGTGACGCGCATCAGCGGAGGCCAATCGCACAACGTCCTGCCGGCGGTCGTGGAGTTGACCGGCACCGTGCGCAGTTTCGACTCCGCCGTGCAGGACGCGATCGAGCAGGCGGTCCGCGACGTCGCGGCGGGTGTCGCGTGCGCAAGCGGCACCACGATCGACGTCGAGTACACGCGCTACTACCCCGCTACGGTCAACAGCCCTGAGCACGCGCAGCTCGCACTCGAAGCAGCGCGCAGCGTCGGCCTGGAAGTACAAGTGGCTGCTGCGCCGGCATTCACATCGGAAGACTTTGCATTCATGCTCCAGCAGCGGCCCGGGGCCTACCTATGGCTCGGCCAGCGAGGCACGAACCATGCCGCCCCGCTGCACCACCCCTCGTACGACTTCAACGACGACGTTCTGGCGTGCGGCGTGCGTTGGTTTACAGCCGTCGCGCAAATGGCCCTGCGTTGAACGGAACCCTCGTCAAGAAATGAAACCTACGATGCTGTACTTGTCCACTCGCGGTCACCCCGACCGCAAGCACTTCTGCGAAATCCTGCTGGAGGGCCTGGCGCCCGACGGCGGCTTGTACCTGCCGGAGCAATACCCACAGGTCACGCCCGGGCAGCTGTCCAAGTGGCGCGACCTGCCGTATGCGGAACTCGCCTTTGAAGTCCTCTCGCTTTACATCGACGACATCCCGGCCGAGGACCTGCGCGCAATCTGCCGCAAGACCTATACCGAGCAAGTCTTTGGCACGAAGGAGATCGTGCCGCTCAAGCAACTGGAAGAGGGCGTGTACCTGCAAGCCCTTTCCAACGGTCCCACGCTGGCATTCAAAGACATGGCTATGCAGCTGCTGGGTAACCTGTTTGAGTATGAACTGGGCCGACGCGGCGAGGAGCTGAACATCCTGGGCGCTACTTCCGGCGACACCGGTAGCGCCGCGGAGTACGCCATGCGCGGCAAGAAGGGCGTGCGCGTCTTCATGACCTCACCGCATGGCCGCATGAGCCCGTTCCAGCAGGCGCAGATGTTCAGCCTGCAGGATGCCAATATCCACAACCTCGCGATCGAGGGCGTGTTCGACGACTGCCAGGACATCGTCAAGGCCGTGTCGAACGACCTGGCCTTCAAGCGCAAGTACAAAATTGGTACGGTCAACTCGATTAACTGGGCGCGCCTCATGGCCCAGGTGGTGTACTACTTCGCCGGCTACTTCCAGGCCACGAGATCCAACACCGAACAGATAAGCTTCACCGTGCCGTCGGGCAACTTCGGCAACATTTGCGCTGGCCATGTGGCGCGCATGATGGGCCTGCCGATTTCCAAGCTGGTGGCGGCCACGAACGAGAACGATGTGCTGGACGAATTCTTCCGAACCGGTGTTTATCGGATGCGCGGCGGCGCCGACACCTACGAGACCTCCAGTCCGTCGATGGACATTTCCAAGGCCAGCAACTTCGAGCGTTTCGTGTTCGACCTGCTGGGCCGCGATGCGGAGACGGTCAAGCGCCTGTTCGGCGAGGCGCTTGCGAAGAACGGCCGCTTCGACCTGAGTGCCGACCCAGCCTTCGCGCTGGCCCGCGCGCGCTACGGATTCCTCAGCGGCAAGAGCACGCACGCCGACCGCCTGACGACGATACGCGACACGCACCGGCGCTTTGGCGCGACCATAGACACCCACACGGCCGACGGCCTGAAAGTGGCGCGCCACTTCGTGCAGCCCGGTGTGTCGATGATCGTGCTGGAGACGGCGCTGCCGATCAAGTTCGCGGCAACCATCGTAGAAGCTTTGGGCCACGAGCCGGACCGGCCCGCGCGGTTCCGGGGCATCGAAGACCTGCCCAAGCGCGTGACGGTTCTCCCGGCCGACGCGGCGCGGGTCAAGGCATTCGTCGCCGCACACCTGTCCTGATTGAAGCATGGCTGTCTTCACCGAAGTGCCCTACGACGAGGCTGCCGCCTTCCTGCGGCGGGTGGGTCTCGGCAATCTGCAGGCCATGGCGGTCTGCAGTGGCGGCATTGAGAACACCAACTACTTCGTGGACACGGATCGCGGCGAGTACGTGCTGACGCTGTTCGAACGCCTGGCGTGGGAACAGCTGCCGTTCTACCTCCACTTGATGCAGCATCTGGCCAGTCGCGGCCTTCCGGTGCCCAAGCCGGCGCCGGACGTGGAAGGCCGCATCTTGCACCGTCTCAAGGGCAAGCCGGCGACAGTGGTGGGAAGGTTGCGAGGAAAGAGTGAACTGGCGCCCGACGCTCGGCACTGCGGTGCAGTGGGCGAAATGCTGGCGCGAATGCACCTGGCCGGCAAGGACTATGCCCGCCATCAGCCCAACTTGCGCGGCCTGCCGTGGTGGACTGAAACCGTGCCGGTTCTGCTGCCATACGTCGGCGAGGACCAGTGCAAGCTGTTGCTGGACGAACTGGACTTCCAGACGGGGATCGCCGCATCCCCCGACTACGCAGCACTGCCACGCGGGCCGGTACATGCCGACCTTTTTCGCGACAACGTTATGTTCGAGGGCGGCTGCCTGAGCGGTTTCCTCGATTTTTACTTTGCGGGTTGCGACACCTTCCTGTTCGACATCGGTGTCTGTCTCAACGACTGGTGCGTGGATCTGGGGAACGGACGCATCGACCCAGTGCGAAGGGCTGCATTCCTGGCCGCTTACCAGTCGGTGCGCCCGCTCGTGGCTGAAGAACGGCGTCTGTTGCCGGCCCTTGAGCGAGCCGCGGCCTTGCGCTTCTGGGTATCGCGGCTCTGGGACTGCTACATACCCCGCGAAGCCACCGTTTTGAAGGTACATGACCCCAGCCATTTCGAGCAGGTTCTGCGCCAGCGCATAAGCGATGCCGCCGGCGCGGGAATTTTCTATCTTCCAGAAAGGACTTTGGGCTGACCCGGGCCCTGACCACCCATCATGAGAACCACCACAGATTTCTACGCCTCCTTGAGGGACGAACTCGAGGACATACAGGTCGCCGGCCTGCTCAAGCTCGAACGCCCGATCCAATCCCCGCAAGGAAGCCGGATCGCAACCACCGACGGGCGGGAAGTGATTAACCTTTGCGCGAACAACTATCTGGGCCTGTCATCTCACCCCGAGGTCATAGCGGCCGCACACGCCGCGCTCGCTGCGCGCGGATTTGGCCTGAGTTCCGTCCGGTTCATCTGCGGAACGCAGGACGTCCACAAAACGCTCGAAGCGCGGCTCTCGCAATTTGTCGGAACTGAAGACACCATCCTGTACGGATCGGCATTCGATGCCAATGGTGGGCTGTTCGAGACATTGCTCGGGCCCGACGATGCGGTGATCAGCGACGAGCTCAATCACGCGTCCATCATCGATGGCATCCGTTTGTGCAAGGCCAGGCGTTATCGCTACCGGCACAACGACGTGATGGATCTGCGCGAACAACTGAAATCGGCGGATGAAGCGGGAGCCCGGTACAAGCTGGTGTTCACCGACGGGGTTTTCTCGATGGACGGGACCATCGCCCGCCTGGACGAAATCCGGGCCGTTTGCGACGAGTTCGGGGCCGTGCTGGGCGTTGACGACTCACACGCCACCGGTTTTCTCGGCAAGCGGGGGCGTGGCACCCACGAATACCGGGGTGTCTTCGGCAAGGTCGACATCATCACGGGCACCCTCGGCAAGGCGCTTGGCGGTGCATCCGGTGGGTTCACGAGCGCCAGAGCGGAAGTCGTTCAGTTGCTGCGCCAGCGCTCACGGCCCTATCTGTTCTCGAACAGCCTGGCGCCGGTGATCGTCGGCGCGACCTTGAAGGTGCTCGACCTGCTGGAAGCCGGCACGGAGCTGCGCGACAGCCTGGAGGACAACACGCGGCACTTCCGCGCCGGACTCGCGGCATGCGGTTTCGAGCTGAAACCCGGCGAACACCCGATCATCCCGGTGATGCTCCACGATGCGGAGCTGTCCCAGAAATTGGCGCGTCGGCTGCTGGAACTCGGGGTTTACGTGACCGGATTCTTCTACCCGGTCGTGCCCAAGGGCCAAGCCCGCATCCGCGTCCAGATCAGCGCACAGCACACCCGTGCGCAACTGGACGCCGCATTGAGCGCCTTCGCGCAGGCCGGTAAAGAGCTGGGGGTGCTCCCATGACTGGATCACCTCGCATTCTCGTCATCGGCGCCAACGGCCAGTTGGGAACCGAACTCTCGGCCGCTTTGGCGGAGTGCTACGGCGCGGACAACGTGGTGGGCAGCGACCGTCTGGAGGTGGGCCGACACGCCGATCTCCGGTATGAGATGCTGGATGCCACGGACGGCGGCCAACTCGCGCAAGTAGTCGAGAGGCATCGCATTACCCAGATCTACCATCTCGCGGCAGCCTTGTCGGCGACGGGCGAAACCGCACCCGAGTGGGCGTGGAGGCTCAACATGGGCAGCCTGTTGAACGTCCTGGAGGTTGCGCGGCAACACAAGCTGGACAAGGTGTTCTGGCCGAGTTCCATCGCCGCCTTCGGTCCGACGACGCCCGCTGATGCCACGCCTCAACGCACGGTCATGGAACCCAGTACTGTCTACGGCATTTCGAAGCTGGCCGGCGAGGGCTGGTGCCGCTGGTACTGCGAGAACCATGGTGTGGATGTCCGCGGCCTGCGCTATCCGGGACTCATTTCCTACAAGGCGAGCCCCGGCGGTGGAACAACCGACTATGCGATCGACATTTTCCATGCGGCCCTCAAAGGGGAACGCTACACCTGCTTCCTCGCCGAGGATGAACCCCTGCCCATGCTCTACATGGACGATGCGGTGCGCGGGACCCTGGAGTTGATGGAAGCCCCCAGTTCGGCCATCACCGAACGCGGCAGCTACAACCTCGCCGGTGTGAGCTTCACGCCCCGCGAGATCGCGCAGGAAATACGAAAGCACCTGCCGGACTTCGAGATCGTGTACGAGCCCGATTTTCGTCAGGCGATCGCCAGCGGATGGCCCGATTCGATCGACGATAGTTGCGCGCGGCGCGACTGGGGTTGGGCTCCGAGGTACGACCTTGCGGCGACGGTTCGCGACATGCTGAAGAACTTGTCTGACAGGGTAAAGCCGCGTTCCACCGTGACTGCGTGATGCCGACGGCATTGGCTTTATTGATTTATTGATTTATTGAGAGAGGGTTAAATATGAACACACAACACTACATCGCGGGCCGCTGGCAATCCGCCCAGGACGAGCGCTGCTTCGAGGTCCGCAATCCGGCCGACGACAGCCTGATTGCGCAAGTGAGCGAAGGCGCCGCTGCCGACGCGCGGCTGGCCGCGGATGCCGCCGCCTTGGCGCTGCCGGCCTGGAAGGCGCGCCCGCCGCGTGAGCGTTGCCTCATCCTCAAGAAGTGGCACGCATTGATCGAGCGTGACGTGGAGCCGCTCGCCCAACTGATTTCGCGCGAACAGGGCAAGCCGCTGGCCGAGGCACGCGGCGAAATCGCCTATAGCGCCGGCTACGTGGAATGGTTTGCCGAGGAGGGCGTGCGTGCCAACGGCGAAGTGATCGCGGCACCGGTGAATTCCAAGCGATATATCGTTCTGAAGGAAGCCGTCGGCGTCGTGGCGGTGGTCACGCCGTGGAACTTCCCGGCTGCGATGATCGCGCGCAAGATCGCGCCTGCGCTGGCCGCCGGCTGCACGGTGCTGGCCAAGCCGGCGGAGGACACGCCACTCACGGCGCTGGCCCTGGTCAAGCTGGCCGAGGAAGCCGGCGTGCCGCCGGGCGTGCTCAATATCGTGTCGGCTTCGCGCGAACGTACCCCGCAAGTCGTGGGCGAATGGCTGGCCGATCCACGGGTGCGAAAAATCAGCTTCACGGGCAGCACCCCAGTGGGCAAGTTGCTGGCGCGCGATTCCGCCGCGACGCTGAAGAAGCTGTCGCTGGAGCTGGGCGGAAACGCGCCCTTCATCGTGTTCGAGGATGCGGACCTGGACGCCGCAGTCGAGGGCCTGATGGCGGCCAAGTTCCGCAACGCCGGGCAGACCTGCGTGAGCCCGAACCGCGTCTACGTCCATACCGCTGTACATGATCGCTTCGTCGACAAGCTGGCCGCGCGCGTGGGCGCGTTGCGGGTAGGGCCGGCCGACTGGTCCGAGGCCGAGATCGGCCCGATGATCAACGCCCGTGCGGTGGACAAGATCGAGCGGCACGTGAACGATGCCGTGGCCAAAGGCGCCAAGGTGGTCGTGGGCGGCCAAAGGGTTCGCAACGAAACCGCCCGCGGTCCCAATTACTACGCGCCCACGGTGCTCATCAACGCCACGCGCGAGATGGAACTGTCGTGCGAGGAAACCTTTGGTCCGGTGGTGCCGATCTTCCGCTTCGCAGACGAAGCGGAGGTGATGGAGCAGGCCAACGACACACCCTACGGCCTAGCCGGCTATTTCTTCTCGCAAGACGTCAAGCGCATTTGGCGCGTGGCGTCTGCGCTGGAGACCGGTATGGTCGGCATCAACGAGGGTGCCATCGCCGCGCAGGCAGCTCCTTTTGGCGGCGTAAAGGAATCCGGCTATGGCCGTGAAGGCTCGCATTGGGGCCTGGACGAGTACCTGCACACCAAGTACCTTTGCCAAGGGAACTTGGCATAGTTGTTGGTCCTGGTGCTGGCGTCACCGGCACCACGACTGCCTGCTATCTAGCCCGGGCCTGCCGCCGGGTGACGGTGGGGAACCGCCAGCCCGGCCCCGCGCGGGAGACGGGCTGAGCGGTTTGGCCAACTTCGGCCTTCAACACCGTCGACTGCACCTATTTCCGCGAAGGGCATTTTCCAGCGAGAAGTCTCGGTTGGGTCCGGTTGTCTTTTGGTGTTGACGTCGAGACAGACGTGCAGGCTGCCGAACGTGTTTACGACTTCAGCTTTGCTTGTTGCAAATTTTTAACGCCGCAAACCCGCATGGATGCTAGGCCCGTGTTTACGACTTTAATTGCTCAGAATAATTAAAGTCGTAAACAAGTTATTAAAGTCGTAAACACGGCTCTAGCATTGGTGCGGGTTTGCGGGATGTTTTGTCGCCGTATGGGGTGACCCCCTCGGGCTGGACCAGAGAGGCTCACCCCAATTCAACAAGTCCATGGGGTTCACTCCATTCAACGATCGGTGCACCGCTCAGACAGGGGTAGCTCCCGCAGGGGGGGCAGAAAGCGGTCGCAATATTCGATCAGGAGTTCGGTGAGGACCCTTATCTTCCGTGCGGGATGCTGACCTGGCGGTCGGATGACGTAAGCACCTGCCGGGGGCGGTGGATGACGGGGCATGATCGGCACGAGTGCCCCGGAGGCCACATATTCATGGGTGAGCCAATCGGGCAAGTAGGCGATCCCGAGTCCTGCTGCCGCAGCGGCGACTAACGCTGTGCCGTTGTCGGCCTTAAAGCGCCCCTGTGGACGAACCGTAATGATCTTGTCGCCATCCATGAGTTGCCAGGCTTCGGTGCCCTGCATGAGAGCCTCGTGGGCGACGAGCTCTTCAGGCGTCTCAGGCGATCCATGCGCCTTGACATAGTCCGGACTTGCGACGAGCTTCCCATGGATCGGGCCAATGCGTCTCGCAATCAAGTTGGAGTCGGGAAGATAGCCAACCCGTATCGCACAATCGTAACCCTCCGCGATGAGATCAACGAAGCGATCGCTGTAGCACGTCTGAATCTGCAGTTGAGGGTGGCGTCGAGCCATTTCCGCGAGTACGGGCGCAAAGTGCGTCGGGCCGAAAGAAAGCGGTGCAGCAATTCGCAAGCGTCCGCGAAGATCACCTGCGGGCAGGATCATTTCCCTGGCCACGTCGATCTCCGCGCAGACCCGCGCAGCATAGTCCCGGAACGTGGCCCCGGCTTCTGTGAGGGCAGCTCCGCGGGTGGATCGCGCAAGCAACTGAACACCCAGTTCTGCTTCAAGCCGAAAGAGCCGGCGACTGACGATCGACTTGGCGACGCCGAGCCGGAGTGCGGCAGGCGAAATTCCCCCGGCATCAGCAACTTCCACGAATGTCTGCAGTTCCTCGATGTCCACTTCGGCGTTCCCCGTTTCGCGACACAGCTCGCCACGGAATGGTACTACCGCATCGAGAAGGGGAACGGCAAAATAGCCGTCAGGGACGTCGCCGATGGCGCAATCTCCCCCGAAACCACCCCTCACGACCACGACAAAGGATTCACCAATGACTTTTCGCAACGGCCTTGCTTCGCTTCTTCGTCCGGAAGACTCCGTACTCGTTCTGATCGACCACCAGCCCTACCAACTCGCGAACGTGAACAGCCATGAACCGCAGATGGTGATCAACAACACGGCGGGTCTGGCCAAGGCCGCCAAGGCCTTTGGCGTCCCCACCATCTTGACGTCAGTGGTCGCCGAAAGGGGAGGACTCCTCTTTCCCCAGATCACCGATGTGTTCCCCGGCCATGAGGTGATTGACCGTACGTTCATCAACACGTGGGAGGACAAGAAGGTGGTGGACGCGGTGAAGGCGACGGGGCGCAAACAGCTGATCATCGCTGGCCTGTGGACCGAGGTGTGTGTCGCGATGCCGGCAATCCAGGCCCTCGGCGAAGGCTGGGACGTTACCGTGATCACCGATGCGTCGGGCGGCGTTTCCATCGAGGCCCATCAGGTCGCCATCCAGCGCATGATCGCAGCCGGCGCGAACATGATGACCTGGCTGGCGCTGGCTGCCGAATGGCAGCGCGACTGGGCCAGGGCCGAACAAGCTGCCGCACTGAGGCAAGTGATCACGCAACATGCCGGCGGTAGCGGTATTGCGTTCCTGTGGGAGCAGCAACTCCTCAACACGCCTGTGCCTGGCAACGCAGGATGATCTAAACGGGGATGAGGAGATTCTTGAGAAACGCGTGCGGCAAGACCGGTCGCTTAATCGAGCCTCTTCATACCTCTCTGTAGCAAAGTCCGTCATGCCTCGATGCAGGCAGGCGGCATGATCAATGATCACGAGCCCACTACTTTCGTCGCGCGGAGGTTCGAAGCGAGGCAGGCTTTACGCCAACCCCGCCAACTGCTCTCGCGTGGAGTTTCCGTGGGCTCGGCGCACGCCTGATCGAGCACTCCGTCCAGCTACTGCCCGCGAATGCGGCCGACTCAGCTTGGCTAGCCGTGTGCAAACTGTAAATTTAACTTGTTTCCGACTTTATGCTGTCATGTTGTTAAATCGAAACGCCGCGAACTCGCATGGATGCTACGGTGCCATTTACGACTTTAATTACGCGGAATACGCGCTGTGCTCACAAAGAATGTGGGTCAAGATTCGATGGAAAACTCGGGGATGCGGACAAAAACTTGGACTGGTTTATGCCGTAAGTCCAAGTTTTTATCCGCACCCCCTTAGATCAAGCTTCAGCGCAATTCAACAGTGAGACTGAGGCCGGTTGCCAATCTGGACGGTGGATGCTTAAGCTGCGAGCACCGGATAGTCCGTGTAGCCCTTGGCGCCGGGTGTGTAGAACGTGTCCGGGGCAGGAGCGTTCAACGGCGCGTCCTGGCGCAAGCGCTCGACCAGGTCAGGGTTGGCGATGAAAGGCCTGCCTATGGCGATCAGGTCTGCGCGGCCTTCGCTCAGTGCCTGTTGTGCGCTGGCTTTGTCCTGTCCGCCGGCGAGGATGAAGGGGCCGTCGAATGCAGCCTTCAAATCGGCCTTCAGCTTCGCCGGGACGGGCGGGGCGCCCATGGCCGAGTGGTCCAGGACGTGAACGTACATGAGGCCGAGCGCGGAGAGTTGCTTCACCAGCGCCAGGTACTGTTCGTCCACGCCTTCGAATGCGCCGGTGCTATTGACCACGCCGTGAGGCGATAGGCGGATGCCGACCCGCTCAGCGCCGATCTCCTTCACGGCAGCACGGGCGACCTCAAGCACCAGCCGGTTGCGTCCCTCGGCCGTGCCGCCGTAGCCATCGGCGCGGCGGTTGATGTTGGCATTCAGGAATTGCTCGAGCAAGTAACCGTTGGCCGCGTGCAACTCGATGCCGTCAAAGCCGGCCTGGATGGCAAGGCGCGCGGCCGTTGCGTACTCGCCGGTCACCGCCTGGATGTCGAGCTCGGTCATGGCGCGCGGCGGCGTGTGCGGCTGGCTGCCTTGCGTATCGGTCCACATCTCACCAGGGCAGGTCTCGGGTGAAGGTCCAAGCACTTCGGCGCCCGCCGGCAGGTTGGCTTGGTGGCTCACGCGCCCGGTATGCATCAGCTGCACAACGATCTTGCCGCCTTTGGCATGGACGGCGTCGGTCACCAGCTTCCAGCCTTGCACCTGGGCGTCGTTGAACAGGCCGGGGATGCGGGCATAACCCAAGCCGTTGGGCGAAGGTGAGGTGCCTTCCGTGATGATGAGGCCGGCGCTCGCGCGCTGGGCGTAGTACGTCGCCATCAGGCTGTTGGGCGTGTTGTTGTCGCTTGCGCGGCTGCGCGTGAGCGGCGACATCACCGCGCGATTGCTGAGCTGGGTGGCACGCAGGGAGAAGGCGTCGAAAAGCATGGGCTGTCCTTGGGGAAATGAAAAGGAGAGAAAGGAAGATCAGTGACGTTCAGTTAGCGGGAATCAACCGATCTTGTAACGAGGGGCTGGCGTTCCGGCTTGGGTGCCCGCGAACAGTTCGGAGCGTGCTGCCTCGTACTTGTCCCACAGACTTGCATCGGCGACCGACGGCCATGTGACAGCTTCGCCCTGATCCAGGCCCGCGAGCGCCGCATCGACCATATGTTCGGTCGTCATCAGGGTATTCTTGTTGAGGGCAGCCAGCGGAACGCCCGACAGATCCCAGAGGTCGGTGGCTGTGGATGCGGGCAAGACCAGCTGAACCTTCACCCCGGTGCCGGCCAGCTCTTCCTGCAGGCCTCTGCTGTATTGCAATACGAAGGCCTTGGTGCCGCTGTAGATGGCGCTGATTGGCAGTGAGTGGACGGCCAGAGCGGATGCGATATTGATGATCAAGCCCTGGTTCCTCGCCACGAAGGCGGGCACCGCAGCTTGCGTCAGGCGCGTCAGCGCTGTGATATTCAGGGCGATTTGGGATTGCGCGTCGTTCGCAGACGTCTGCGCAGCCGGCGCCAGGCGCGCAATACCGGCGTTGTTCACCAGGACGCGCACATCCCCATTGGTGGCCAGAACCTTCTCGATCCGCGCCAAGTCCTGGTCTTGGGTCAGATCGGCCGAGATGGGCTCAGCTTTGATGCCGTGTGCCTTAGAGACTTGCGCAGCGAGGGCTTCCAGGCGGTCAGCGCGCCGGGCGACAAGGATAAGATCGTATCCACGCGCGGCAAGGCGATCCGCATAGACGGCTCCGATGCCGGAAGAAGCCCCTGTGACAAGAGCGACTTTCCTGGAACTGGTATTTGTCATTTGATAGTTTTCCAATAAAATTGAGGGCTCAACTAAAAAGTTGAGGGCTCAAGTATAAAGTTGATCGCCAGCGGATTGCCGATGGTGCAGCACTCAACCATTTTGAAATTATGGGTATTACCTCAAATCTCTCAAATCTTATTGATGCGAAAAACAGCCCGGATAAGCCCGCCGCAGATGAGCAGGACATCTTGGGCGGACGGGCCTGCACGATCACACCACTGCGCCTTGCGGCTCGCAGACTTGAGCAGCTGTATGACGAAGCGCTGGCACCGTTGGACCTCAAAGCCACGCAGCTCGCGCTCATCGCAGGAATACACAGGCTCACGGGCGCCGATCAACAAGGACCGACGCTGCAGGATCTGGCAGCCCTGCTCGCCATCCAACTTTCGGCCCTGACCCATGCGCTAAGGCCTCTGGTGCGCGACGGAATTGTTGAGCTGCGTCAGGACGCCCAAGACCGGCGGACCAAACACGGCGTTCTCACTTCGCTTGGCAAGACCCGGCTTTCAGAAGGCATAGTGCGCTGGGCAGCAGCAAACGACCAAGTGGAGGTCGTTCTGGGGTCTGCCTCGGCTGCGAACTTGAGGGCCCTGGCCGATCAGGTGGCTTCCGACGCGTTTCTGGTCGCATATAAGGCGGAGAATCAACCGCCGACCCGTTGACCGCCCTCGGCCCAGAGCAAGCTGGCGAAGATCGTTCTGATCACCGCGGGCAGTTAGCCCAACAGCGCGTTTGGCCTGTCGGGCGTGTTGAGTTCCGTCGAGATCAGGCCCAGTTAGGCAGCTGCCATTTTGCAATGCTACGGATGGCCTATCCGTTCTGAAGCAGAGCGCCCGCTACAGCATCTTCAAAAGGAGATTTTTCATGTTCGTACGTCGTTACGCCCCTCTGAGATCACGCAAGGTCGAAGCGATCAAGGTTCATCACTTTGTTCCAGGCCGCCACAAAGTCACGCACGAATGACTTCTGCGAGTCGCTGCACGCATAGACTTCCGCGAGGGCTCGGAGCTGGGAGTTCGAACCGAAGACGAGATCCACGATGGTGCCCGTCCACTTGAGCTCGCCCGTTGCCCGATCGCGCCCCTCCAACACGCCTTCAGAGGTGGCGGACTTCTGCCACTTCGTGCTCATGTCGAGGAGATTCACGAAGAAGTCATTGGTCAATGTTTCGGGTTGCTTGGTGAAAACACCGTGTTTGGACTGGCCGACGTTCGCATTCAGGGCGCGCAGGCCGCCGATCAGAACCGTCATCTCAGGGGCGGTCAGCGTCATCAACTGCGCCTTGTCCACCAGCAGCTCAGCCGCCGATTCCTCGAGTCCCTTGCGGGCGTAGTTGCGGAACCCGTCTGCGGCCGGCTCCAGTACGGCGAACGAGTCCACATCGGTCTGCTCCTGCGACGCATCCACGCGCCCCGGCGAGAAGGGAACCTTCACGTCTTGGCCGGCCTTCTTCGCTGCTGCCTCGACGGCTGCGCAGCCACCCAGAACGATCAGGTCTGCAAGCGAAACCTTCTTGCCGCCAGACTGTGCGCTGTTGAAGTCCTTCTGGATCGTTTCCAGCTTCTGCAGGACCTTTGCCAGTTCAGCCGGCTGGTTGACTTCCCAATTCTTCTGCGGCGCCAGGCGAATACGCGCGCCGTTCGCTCCACCGCGCTTGTCGCTGCCGCGGAACGTTGCAGCAGACGCCCAGGCCGTGGTGACCAGTTGGGAGATGGACAGGCCAGATGCGAGGATCTTGGCCTTCAGGGCGGCAATGTCCTGCTCGTCGATCAATTTGTGATCCACTGCGGGAATGGGGTCCTGCCACAGCAGCTGCTCCTTGGGAACGAGCGGGCCAAGATAACGCGACAGGGGGCCCATATCGCGGTGCGTCAGTTTGAACCACGCCCGGGCGAATGCGTCCGCGAACTGATCCGGATTCTCATGAAAGCGCCTTGAAATTTTTTCGTAGACAGGGTCGAGCCGCAGGGAGAGGTCCGTGGTCAGCATGGAAGGCGCGTGACGCTTCGACGGGTCGTGGGCATCCGGCACTGTATCGGCGCCCGCGCCAAGCTTCGGTTTCCACTGATGCGCACCGGCGGGGCTCTTCGTCAGTTCCCATTCGTAGCCGAACAGGTTCGAGAAGAAGTTGTTGCTCCACTTTGTTGGCGAACTGGTCCAGGTAACTTCCAGGCCGCTGCTGATCGTGTCACCCCCTTTGCCGGTGCCAAAGCCGCTCTTCCAGCCCAGGCCCTGCTCCTCGATGCCGGCAGCTTCCGGCTCGGACCCCACATGTTTCACATCGCCGGCGCCGTGGGTTTTGCCGAAGGTGTGACCGCCAGCGATGAGCGCAACCGTCTCTTCGTCGTTCATCGCCATGCGAGCGAAGGTCTCGCGGATATCCCGCGCCGCAGCGATCGGATCCGGGTTACCGTTCGGGCCTTCCGGATTGACGTAAATCAGACCCATCTGCACGGCACCGAGCGGATTTTCGAGATCCCGGTCGCCGGAGTAGCGCTTGTCACCCAGCCAGGTGTTCTCAGAGCCCCAGTAGACGTCTTCTTCCGGTTCCCAGATGTCCTCACGTCCACCGGCGAAACCGAAGGTCTTGAATCCCATCGATTCCAGAGCGACGTTGCCAGCGAGGATCATCAGGTCGGCCCAGGAGAGTTTGCGGCCATACTTCTGCTTGATCGGCCAAAGCAGCCTGCGCGCCTTGTCGAGGTTGACGTTGTCCGGCCAGCTATTCAGGGGAGCAAAGCGCTGGTTGCCACTCCCTGCGCCGCCGCGACCGTCGGAGACACGGTACGTGCCGGCGCTGTGCCATGCCATGCGAATGAACAAAGGTCCGTAGTGGCCGAAGTCCGCCGGCCACCAGTCCTGTGAGTTGGTCATCAGCGCCAGGAGATCCTTCTTCACGGCCTCCAGGTCGAGGCTCTTGAACTCCTGGGCGTAGTTGAACGCCTCGCCCATGGGGTCGGACATTGCGGAATGCTGGTGCAAGATGTTCAGATTCAGTTGATTGGGCCACCAGTCTGCGTTCGATGGCGCTCCAGCCACCGTGTGCTTGCGAGCGTTGCCCGAGAATGGGCAGTTGGGTTCGGTTGACATGGTTTTCTCCTTGGGTTGTTTGCAACTGATTACGCAATCCAGTCTAGGGTTTGGGTACCGATCGATCAATGAAATTTTGCTAATGGGAACGATAGTCCGGCCTGACAAACTCACCGGACCTACTTCTGGGCCTGCGCATAGCGAAGATAGTCGGCGCTGATCCGCCTTGAATGGGTGACCAGCGCGCGAACGAAGGGCAATCGCGCCACCTCGTAGCGGGCCAAAGCGGCGGAAACGGGCTCGTTTGCGCGTCGGTCTGCCAGCATTTGGGCCAGCACCGCCGCATCCTCCACCCCGGTCGCGAAGCCACGTCCTGTCATTGGTGAAACCACGTGGGCAGCGTCCCCCGCGATCGCCAGCGCGCCACGTGCTAACCGATCCGGTTTGTATTCGGCGATCGGGGCGCCACTCAGTGCGTCTGTCGAGCGCACCCCGGCAGCCACCGCCTCCGCCCATATTTCCGGCCAAAGCTGTGGGATGAGCGCAACCAGTTCTGCCCGGACATCTTCGTCAATCGTCCCGCGTCCGAGCGTTCCCACTATGTAGCCGTCCGCCGTCAGGCGGTTGGTGCGGCGGAGCAACTCCTGCCGGTGTACATCGAACCATGCGAATGTGACCTGCCGCCGTCCCATCTCCACCGACCCGTCGCGACCAGGAAGCACCGCGGCAACCAAACGGTAGCCCTCTACAAACTCTATCCACAGACCGCCGTTCGATGGCCAAGGGACAGGACGCTCCAGCGTTTGCTCCTCGATGAGCCCTCGCCAGACGACGTAGCCGGCATAGCCGCCCAGTTCGGCCAACCGGTAATCGTAGACAACAGGCCTGGTGCCAACACAATGATCGGCGCAGAGACCGTGGCCAAGGCGCCACCGGACGGCTACACCTTGTTGGGGACCGGTTATCAAGGCATCAGGATTTACTGTCGAAGAGTGAATCCTGAAAGAAAATGGACGTTTTCCGATGGGGCGCTTGTCACTGCCGGAAGCTACGCGTCACGAGTTTCGTCCGGCTGCTCCTCGTCCTGGCTTGCTGGCCCAGGCGCTCCCGCAAGAACTCGACAAAGCGCTGCGTCTTCGCCGGCAGCAAGCGTGTTTCGGTGAGCGCATAGACCGGCGTCGACCTGGCCTGCCAGTCAGGCAAGATGCGCCGCAGGCGACCGGCAGGTCGAGCTGACCGAAGCCGGGCAGATCTACTACGAGCGCTGCAGGTGCATCGTCGACGAAGCGCGGATCGCTCACGAGCAGCTGGGGGAGATGCTGGCGCAGCCCAGCGGCGTGCTGCGTGCGTCACTGTCGGTGGACTTTGCCACCATCTACATGGCGCCACTGATTGCGGAGTTCGCCCAAGGGTGTGCGTGAAAAAAAACCGTGGCAGGCTATCGTTTTCAGTGGCGCAACAGGATGGCGGCCAGAACAAATGCGGCCATCCACAGCGTTTCGACCAGCAGCAGCACAAAGGGGCGCCAGCCGGCGCGGGCCAGTTGCCTGAATGAAGTCTTCACGCCCAGCGCCGCAATGGCAACGACCAAACAGGCACGCGAGACATCGTTCAGGCCGGTTTGCACCGCCGCCGGTACGCCGCCCATGGAGTTGATGATGACCAGGGCCACGAATACCCACAGAAACCACGGCACCAAGGCCTGCTTGGCGTCGGCGGACGTGCTCTCGCTCGCCTCGCGCTGCCGCTTGAACAGACTGGACACCACCACCACCACCACAGCCAGCATGGAGACACGGAACAGCTTGACGATGGTGGCGTAGTCGCCGGTTTCCTGGTTCAGCATGTAACCGGCGCCTACTACCTGCGCAACGTCGTGGATCGTGCCACCCAGAAACAGGCCAGCCAGCTCGGGCGGCAGATGCAGCAGCTTGGCAACCAGTGGATAAATCACCATGGCCAGGGTAGACAGCACGGTCACGGTCACCACCACCATCAGGGTGAAGCGTTCACTTTCCTTGTTGCGCGGCAACACCGCCGAGATCGCCAGAGCGGCCGACGCGCCACAGATGGCGACCGCACCGCCGGACAACACCGCTTGCGCGCGGTTCATGCCCAGACGACGTCCCAGCAGCACCCCACACAGCAGCGTGGTCACGACWGCGGCGATGACGATGGCCGCAGTGCTCCAGCCCAAGCCCGCAATTTGACTCGCCGTGATCCGCGCACCGAGCAGGCCGACGCCCAGGCGCAGCACGGTACGCGMGCAAAATTCGATGCCGGGCCTGGTGTTGGCGTCATGGCTGAGGTAGTGAAATCCCACACCAAAGAACAGCGCATACAAAAACTGGGGCCCGCCRTGCAGCGTGGACACCAGGGTGGCGGCCATCGCAATCACACAAGACAARGCRACACCCGGGAGAAGTTGCAGCCGGTGCTGCGGCAACCAAGCGGGGTGGGYCGTGTCGGCGGCTGACGTTGGCGACAGGAAATTGAACACAGGCAAACCTCTTTCGAACAGCGCGCGTGGGGTACGCGTGGGAGGGTTATGCCCTCAATGAATTAGATAATAGGCAAAAGTCATTAAAGAAAAAAGCGGATAATATCGTTAAGAATGATCGATAAATCCAATCAGCAATCCTTCCAGCGCCTGCGCCTCAACCTGCGTCAGCTCGAAGTCTTTCTGGCCACGGCGCGCGGTGGCAGCACGCGTGCGGCGGCCGACCGGATCGCACGCTCGCAATCTGCGGCCAGCACCTCGCTGGCCGAACTCGAGGCCGCGCTCGGCGTCGAACTGTTCGACCGCATCGGCCGACGCCTGCTGCTTAACGAGAACGGGCGCGCGCTGTTGCCCAAGGCCCAGGCCCTGGTCGAACAGGCGGCCGAAGTGCAAGCCCTGTTCACAGACGAGCACGCCGCGCCCTTGCGCGTGGCGGCCAGCTTTACGATCGGCGAATACCTGCTGCCCAGCCTGGTGTCGCAATGGACGCAATTGCACCCCAAGAGCCAGATCCATCTGCGCATAGGCAATACCAGCGAAGTGATCGCCGCGGTAGCTGCTTTGGACGTCGACATCGGCTTCGTCGAGGGGTCGCAGACGCATGCCGACCTGGTCGTGCGCCCCTGGCTGGATGACGAAATGGTGATCCTCGCGGCTCCGGGTCATCCGCTGGCGAATCGTTGCGCGACGGCCCG
This sequence comes from Polaromonas sp. P4_H1, assembly GCF_056400945.1. Classification (NCBI taxonomy): domain Bacteria; kingdom Pseudomonadati; phylum Pseudomonadota; class Betaproteobacteria; order Burkholderiales; family Comamonadaceae; genus Polaromonas; species Polaromonas sp. P4_H1. The sequence continues at coordinate 60,125 of NZ_JBFUKG010000004.1, forward strand.
CCAGTTGGCCGACGCCACCTGGGTGCTACGGGAACACGGTTCCGGCACGCGCCAGATCGCTGATGAATGGTTGCTGAAAAACCTGGGGCAGGTGCGCGTCGGTTTCGAACTTGGCAGCACCGAAGCGATCAAGCGCGTGGTGGCGGCGAGCGATGGCCTGGGCTGCCTTTCGCGCTACGCGGTGGCGCAAAGTGTGGCAGACGGGCACCTGGTTGAATTGCGAACACGCCTGCCCAGGGCAAGCCGCCAGCTCGCCATCGTGCTGCACCGCGAAAAGCGGCTGGGCCGCGCGACCACAGACTTCCTGGCGCACTGCAGCGCCGCCGCGCCGCACAGCGCCCGTCACAACCACTCAACAGGCCCTTGACGCATCTGTCCGGGGCGTACTTCGCCTCCAAGGCGGGGTCCCCTCAATGGGATGGACGCTCCCACCTAAACGGCATCGTAATGTGCCAAAGTGGAGATGCAAATCAACCACTTAAACAGACAGGAGCGTCCGACATGAAGGCTACTACAGTAGGCATCGACTTGGCAAAAAACGTGTTCCAGTTGCACGGGGTCAACGAGTTTGGAAAAACCGTTATCAAGAAGCAGTTGCGCCGTGACCAGGTGGCCGAGTATTTCGTCAACCTACCCGCTTGCTTGATAGGGATGGAGGCGTGCGGCAGTGCTCATTACTGGGCGCGCAAGCTGCAGGGATTTGGGCACACCGTCAAGCTGATGGCGCCTCAGTTCGTGAAGCCCTATGTCAAAACTAACAAAAATGATGCCGCTGATGCCGAGGCGATCTGCGAAGCCGTTGCCCGGCCCAACATGCGCTTCGTGCCGATCAAGAACGTCGAACAGCAGGCGGTGCTGGCACTGCATCGGGTCCGCCAGGGCTTTGTGAAAGCGCGCACCGCCCAGGCCAACCAAATCCGAGGTCTTCTTGGTGAATTCGGGCTGATCGTCCCACAGGGCATTGGTTACATCACCACTCGGGTTCCTGAACTTATTGAAGATGCCAGCAACGAGCTGCCTGGCTCGTTTCGGGTACTCGTTCAACGGCTGCTGGACCATCTCAAGGAACTGGATCGTCAGGTTGATGAACTTGAAGTGCAGATTCGATCTTGGCATCGCAGCAGCGATGTCAGTTGCAAGCTTGCCCAGGTCCCAGGCATTGGGCCGATCACCGCCAGTGCGCTGGTCGCTTCCATTGGCGACGCGAAGAACTTTGACAGCGGTCGTCAAGTGGCGGCCTGGCTTGGTCTTGTCCCTAAGCAGCATTCCAGTGGCGGGAAACAGAATTTGCAGGGAATCAGCAAGCGTGGCGATACCTACCTCAGAACCTTGCTGATACATGGCGCGCGATCCGTTATCTACCAGGCGGGTCAAAAGCCCGAGTCATGCAGTTGGATCAACGGAGTTGTCAATCGGCGCAATAAGAATGTGGCGGCTGTTGCGTTGGCCAATAAGAATGCGCGACTCGTATGGGCATTACTTGCCCATGACCGGGAGTTCCGACCCGACTACACCACCGCTAAGGCGGCGGTGTAGTCGGGTCGGCTGATTGGAATAACGACAATAGAGTAGGGAGAATTGAACCACCGATTGCTCAGGCGATCATGAAGTGATGGCAAGATAGGTCAGACCGTGGTTGGCAAAGCCCGTTGAAAACGAAGCACTTCGAGTGCATCCCCTCGATTGGGGCGTCAACCAGCGAATCCCATTAGGGACAGTGACCAAGAGTCACGCAAAAAGTCCGAATGTACGGGTGCAATCTATACCTTCGAGTCATCATGAATTGAAAGCTTGGCATACCGGGAGCGTCCATGTACGTTTTCAGTGCAATAAGTGACGGATCCCGCCCAACTCGATGCTAGGTTCCAGCTGGACCGCGGACTCGCGCATAGCTGTTTATCCGACTCGAACAGCTGCCCGAGGTTCACGCAGGCCACATGACCCAGATTTCAGTCGAAACCCATGCCGACTGTATTCCCTGCAACTTGATGATGAATTGGCGCGTGAATGCCCTGAACCAGCATTCGCTCATCCCTTAATCATTGAGCTTGCGCACCGAGCGCAAACTTTTTCAACCCGTCGAGATCCACTACCTCGATCGATCCGTATTGCACCCTTATCAGGCCGGCATTTTCAAGTTCGTGCAAAGCACGGTAGGCGGTCTGTCTCACCATGCCGGTAAGTCGACCAATCTCCTCCTGGGAAATGTCTATGCGGAGTTGCGTGTTCGGATAGAGCTGTGGGTTGAAGAGTTCGGCCAGGCAGTACGCCACCCGGGTATTCACATCCCCCAGGCGTAGGCCTTCGACCAGCGCCACGTAGTAGCCTAAACGGGCGTTCAGTTGGTCGATAAGCCATCGGCTGAACGAATGGCTGTTATCCAGCAGCCAGAGGAAGGTGGCCCGGGGCACGAAAGCGACAGTGCTGTCGCGGATTGCCACGACGGCATACGGGCGCGGTTCGCCTTTCAGTACGGCTCCTTCGCCGAACCAGGCGCCGCCGGGAACGCCGGCAAACGTCGTCGCCCGGCCATCGGCAGAAACCGTGTCAACCTTGACCAGGCCGTCAACGACGGCCAGCCAGTGCTCAGAGGGTGATTCGCGAAGGCAAATCGTAGCCCCAGCCGTGAAAGTACGCGTCACGGCGTCGCCACAGACACGATCAAACTGATCCTGGGAAAGGCCCTCGCGCCATGGAGAAGAGGCGAGAAATTCCAGCAGTTTGTTGCGTTGTGTTGTCTGGTGAGCATTCATTTCATTACCACCGATCGAAAGTTTTACCGATGAATGATCGGCTTGCAAGGCCGTCCAATCACCCCGAAGCAGTATCCGATGCTGGGTAGCGGCAGGACTACTAACGATCGCAATACTAACCAGCAATGGCAGCGTCGCCAGGAATGTTATCCAGAGGACATTCATTTCTACCCATTTCTCCGACAATTTTCTCTCGGACCAAATCACGTACGTTTTCGATGGAATTTTGGTGACGACACACCAGATCGTGTTGATTAAATTTTTGCCTGGAAGATGAGTATGAGCAGCCGAATTGCCTCACCGCCAAGTATCCCGACCGACGTGCTACGAAGCGCTGTCGATTGGGCACTTGTGACACGCCGTGCCACGCGCGCCTTCCTTCCTACGCCAGTTCCACGCACGGATGTGGAGGCTATCCTGGATGTGGCGCGGTATTGTGCTTCCGGGGTGAATACGCAGCCCTGGCATGTTCACGTCGTCATGGGGGCTGCAAAGCAGCGCCTGAGTGAAGCGATCATGCGCATATATGACGATCCATCGCTGGCGGCCAAGCTCGACGAACCCTACGACTACTACCCACAAGAGTGGATCTCCCCCTACATCGACAGGCGGCGCAAAGTCGGTTGGGATTTGTATGGCTTGCTTGGAATCCAGAGAAGTGACAAGGAGCGCATGCATGCTCAACATGGCTGCAACTACCGCTTCTTTGGCGCCCCGGTCGGACTCATGTTCACCATTGATCGGGGCATGGGGCGGGGTAGTTTGATCGACTACGGAATGTTCCTGCAAAGCATCATGGTCGCAGCACGGGCTCGCGGCCTTGACACCTGCCCTCAGGCGGCGTTCACCACGTTTCACCGCGTTATTTCCGGGGAATTGGCTATTCCTGAGCAGCAAATGTTTGTCTGCGGCATGAGCCTGGGTTACGCAGATCCCAGCCGCATTGAGAACTCACTCGTTACCGACCGTGAGGTGGTCAGCAACTTCACCACCTTTCACGAAACTACAAATAAGGAGACAGAGTCATGAGTGCAAAAGCCTACGCAGAGGGCCTTGACAGGAATGCCGCTAACCATGTTCCTCTGACGCCGCTAAATTTTCTCGATCGCACGGCTGCCGTTTTTCCGCATCGAACCGCCATCATCCATGGAGCCTTCCGCCAAACCTGGGCTGAAACACGCGACCGTTGTTATCGCCTCGCTTCCGCACTCGTCAAGTTCGGAATACAAGCCGGCGACACAGTGTCGATCGTCGCGCCAAACACGCCCGCCATGCTGGAGGCTCACTTCGGCGTTCCTTTGTCAGGGGCCGTACTCAATGCCATCAACTGTCGCCTTGACGCTGACGGGATTGCTTTCATCTTGCGCCACGGTGAGTGCAAACTGTTGCTGGTGGATCGTGAATTTTCTCCGCTGGTAGTTAAAGCCCTTCAAGGCGTGTCCCACCCACCCCGTGTGATCGACATCAACGATCTCGAGGCGCCTGCCGGCGCCGCCATCGGCGAGACCGATTACGAGTCATTTTTGGCCGGCGGAGACCCGGCATTCCCCGGCCGTTGGCCAACTGATGAGTGGACACCGATCGCGCTCAACTACACATCAGGCACGACGGGTGACCCCAAAGGCGTGGTGCCAAGCCACCGGGGTACCTACCTCATGAGTCTCCTGCAGATGACCGATTGGGCGCTACCGCGCGCGCCAGTTTATTTGTGGACGCTGCCGATGTTCCATGCCAATGGCTGGTGTTTCACCTGGGCGATCACCGCAGCGGCAGGCACGCACGTGTGCCTCCGCAAGGTGACGGCGGCTAATGTGTTCACTGCTATTTCGGAACACGGCGTTGATCACTTCTGCGCCGCGCCGATCGTGATGGCTGGCATTGCCAGTACACCTGAGGCGGAGCGCCGGCCGCTGCCGCGCCGCGTGCGTGTATTGACAGCCGGGTCTCCTCCGCCCGCGACGGTTCTTGAGGCCGTCAGGGCCATGGGCTTTGATGTTGACCACGTCTTCGGCATCACCGAGATTTCCGGCACTCCGGTGAGTTGTGCCTGGCAGACCGAATGGGACGAACTACCCGCTGACCAGCAAGGTCGCCTCCAGGCACGCCAAGGCGTGCGTGCAGCAGCCCTGGAGAATCTCCGCGTTGCCGACCCTGATACGCTCGAACCCGTACCAGGAGATGGCGTCGCCACCGGCGAAATTCTGATACGCGGCAACACCGTGATGATGGGCTATCTGAAAAACCCTGGCGCTACCGCCAAGGCTTTTGCGGGCGGCTGGTTCCACACGGGCGACGTGGCTGTCATGCATCCGGATGGCTACATGCAGATCACGGACCGCTCGAAGGACATCATTATTTCTGGCGGAGAGAACATATCGTCGGTAGAAGTGGAGGAGGTGCTGTACCGGCTCGCCGGTGTGCTGAATGCCGCGGTAGTCGCGCAGCCAGACGACAAATGGGGTGAAGTGCCATGTGCCTTCGTGGAGCTCAAACCGGATGCGCCGCTCCTCACTGAGGCCGATGTGATCTCATTTTGTCGTGAACGGTTGGCGCACTTCAAGTGTCCCCGTCGCGTGGTATTTGCAGAGTTGCCGAAGACGGCCACGGGCAAGATTCAGAAGTTCCGGTTGCGGGAGCTGGCTGGCAGCCGCAATGCGATTACAAAACTGGCTGCGTGAGTGTAGGGCTGCGAAGGGGTAGCCGGCTGCGGGGAGTTTTGTGAACCAATATTGAACTTTTCCGCCCCACCCCTGTCAGATTCCCTTTTTAACAGAGGGAATCCATGACTTTTGCCAGCAACAACGAACTCACTTCACGCGCACTCTCAGTCCTGCGCGTTGTTTCAGCTTATTTGCTTATTCAGCATGGCTCGGCCAAGCTGCTGGGCTTTCCGCATGTGGCTTTTTTTGACGGGCTGCAGATTTTTTCCATGCTCGGTACCGCAGGCGTCCTTGAACTCGTCGGCGGTGCGCTGCTGTTGATTGGCTGGTTTACGCGTCCCGTGGCTTTTGTCTTGTCTGGCTTGCTGGCATTTGCCTACTTCATTGGCCATGCGTCCAAGGGCTTTGCGTTGTCGCCCATGCTCAACCAGGGTGAGTCTGCCGTGCTGTTCTGCTTTGTGTTTTTGTTTCTCGCGGTGGCAGGTGCCGGCGTCTGGAGCGTGGATGCCATGCGCCTGGCGAAGAAGACAGCCTGAAGATCGCTGCGAGCTTGCGGGCTCTTATTTCCCGAACATCCGGTCGCGTGCGTTTTCCAGATGCGCTCGCATCGCCGCAGCCGCGCCTGCTGCATCGCGGCGGCGCAGAGCCTGCACGATGGCTTCATGTTCGGTCTGCACCAGCTTGCGGCGCTCCAGGGTCTTCACCAGCGAGAGGTTTCGCATCAGGTTCATGCTGAACACAATTTGCGACTGTATCGACCCGATGGCCGAGGTAAAGAACTGGTTCTTGGACGCCCGCGCCACCGCCAGGTGAAAGTCGAAATCTTCTTGAACACCCAGCGCATGTTCGGTAATGACGGTATCGAGCTGGCGAAACCTGTGCTCGATGTTGGCCAGGTCCGCCTCATCGGCCATGGTGGCAGCCAGCGCAGCAGCATGAGACTCGAGCACGATGCGAAACTCATAGCAGCGCTGAATGTCCGAAATCGTTTCCAGTGGCGTGAAGCGCGACAAGTCCGGGTCGGGCCGACGGACCACCACCGTACCGGATCCCTGGCGGGTGGCAATAATGCCGTCCGCGCGCAGGCGAGACAGTGCTTCGCGGATGGTCGGGCGTGATGTGGCAAAACGTGTGGTGAGTGCAAGCTCCGTGGGCAATTTCTGGCCTTCCACAAGTTCTCCTGCCACGATACGACCCAAAATTTCGCTATACACCCGGTCAACAAGACCGGTCGCAGGGGAACTGGCTGGCAGATGCTTCATGGTGGCTAATGCGTGCGCGCAAATTCCTGATCGTAATCCAGTAACTCACGGGCGACCGACTGGATCTCCGCGTGCCGATCGGCCGGCGAGGCGGTAAGCAGCGGCAGGTGTGGCCCCATATCCGCCAAACCCGACAAGCTGACTGCGTCGTGCAGCACTCGAATCAGCGAAATGCTGTCGCGCAGTGTTTCCAGCGGCATGAAACGGTCGTAAATAGCTCGTGCAGCCGCCAGGTTGCCGGCTTTCAATGTCTGAAAAAGCTGCTGGCAGGCGGCAGGTGCGATACAGCCGGAACCGGTCGTGAACGAAGCCAGGCCAAATTGGGCCATATGCACCAGCGTTGGCCGTTCACCCATGCCGCTGACAATGCGCTGCGGCGTGATGCGTTCAATCAGCGCCTTGAGGTAGTTGTCATCAGCGGCATCCGGGCGGACGATGGCGTACTTCACGACCAACACACGCCCCTCGTCGACCAGCCGGCCAAGCGCCTCGATGCCAATCGTTGCTTCGCTCTTGAGATACAGCGTGACGGGCATGCCCATGAAGTCCACCACGCGAGCGATGCCTTCGGCCACACCTTCCGGCGTGGTGAAGCCTTGCATCGGCAGAACCATGGCTGTGCGGTAACCCGTGCCGCGCAACAAACGCGCCTGATCCATCATCTTGCCGAAGTCGGGCCCGATGGCGGGAATCACGCGCGTCGTTTCGGCCGCACTGTCGGCCAGCAGCGCCAGCAATTCGCCGTATTCATGCGCCGAGGTGTGGTACAGGTTGGCGTTGCCGCCATACAGCAGGGTGCGCAGCCCGCCAGACTCGATATGGCGAATCAGCTTGCGGTTTTGCTCTGCATCCACCGTCAGGTCGGCCCGGCGCGCCAGCGGCGGCACGGCCAGCACCGAGCTGGAAAACTCCTCGACAGACAAAGGAAATGTATTCATGAGGTCTCGCGGTATTGATGCGGTATTGATTAATTGAAAGCTAGGCTGCGCAGAATAAATTGTAAGACAACTTTAGTTGTTATCAGTCAGATTAATTCGCCTGGAGCCCGAGAGTTCCCGGTGATTACCCTTGGTTTCTCATATTTCTGCTGAAAATGGTGCGACATGAGCCTATTGTTGATTGACAACTAAATAAGTTGTATTACAAAATCGCGACGATTCAATCCACTATTTCAGGAGACAACGTGATGCATCCCTCGATCATTCCGCGCACCTGCCGCACCCTGCTGGGCGCAGTGATGGGCATGGCCCTGTCCAGCGGCGCGCTGGTGCAGGCGCAGAGCCTGCCCATGCCCAAGTCACCCGTGGTCATCAATGTGGTGGACGCCGCCGGCAATCTGGCACTGACGCAAGGCGCCATCGATGCCTATCTGGCGCAAAACCCAAAGCTGGTGTCAAAGTTCACTTTCACCAAAGCGCCGGCACCCGAAGTCCCGGCCAAAGTCAAGGCCATGCAAGGTGCCGGCCGCAGCGACGTCGACATGATCATCGTCGGCACCGACGCGCTTGCTGCCGGGCTGGAACAGAATTTGTGGGTCAAGCTTTTCCCGAACTATTCAGACAAATTTCCTGGGCTGAAAGACAACTACCAGCCCAACGCCGCCAAGATGCAGGAGTTGGCCAAGGACCACGGCATGGTCATTACCTTCATGCCTTCAGGCCCCCTGGTCGAGTACAACCCCGAGAAAGTCAAAACGCCGCCCACCACCCCGCAAGAATTGCTGAGCTGGTGCAAAGCCAATCCCAACCGGTTGATTTACGCCCGCCCCGCCAATTCCGGCCCGGGCCGCACTTTTCTGATGGGCCTGCCTTACTTGCTGGGCGACAAGGACCCGTCTGACCCGATGAAAGGCTGGGACAAGACCTGGGCCTACCTGAAGGAGCTCAATTCCTGCATCGAGTACTACCCCACAGGCACCGGCGCCTTGATGAAGGAACTGGGTGAAGGCTCGCGCGATATGACGCTGACGGTGACCGGTTGGGACATCAACCCGCGCGCCCTTGGCATCGTGCCTAAAAATTTTGGCGTGGTGCCTTTCAAGAACATGACCTGGGTCAACGATGCGCATTACATCGTCATTCCCAGGGGTGTGCCGCCTGAAAAGCAGGCCGTCGTGCTGGACCTCATGGCTTTCCTGCTCAAACCGCAGCAGCAGGCCATAACCTATGACAAAGGTTATTTTTACCCCGGCCCCGCTGTTAAAAATGTGCCCCTGTCGCTGGCGCCCCAGGCCAGCCAGGACGTGATCAAGGAATTTGGCCGGCCTGAGTATGCCCAATGGCTGGCGCAGTTCCCCCATGCACAGCCGCTGGAAACCAAGGCGATGGTTGACGCCTTCCGTCGCTGGGACCAGGAAATCGGTTCACAAAAAACCAAGTAAGCCTTCGCGCCCTTATCCATGCATTCAAATTTCTCCGAATTGCGGCTTGACCGTATGACGCGCCGCTTTGGCCTGGGCAAAGGCGCGCCGATCTTCACCGCACTCGACGCGCTAAGCATGACCATCCAGCGGGGCGAATTTATCGCCTTGCTGGGGCCGTCCGGGTGCGGCAAGTCGACTGCCCTGAACTGCATTGCCGGGCTGTTGCCGGTGTCGGATGGCGGCATCTGGCTGGACGACACGCGCATCGACGTGCTGCCGCCCGAAAAACGCGGCTTTGGCATGGTGTTTCAAAACTACGCGCTGTTTCCGCACATGTCCGTGGCGCGAAATGTGGGCTTTGGCCTGACGATGCGCGGCGTGTCCAGCAGCGAAATCGCACTGCGGGTCAGTCGTGCGCTTGAACTGGTGCAACTGAATGCGCATGCCAACAAGCTGCCCGGCCAGCTTTCGGGCGGCCAGCAGCAACGCGTGGCGATTGCCCGTGCCATCGTGATCGAGCCGCCACTGGTGCTGATGGATGAGCCGTTGTCTAACCTCGACGCCAAGCTGCGCGTGGAAATGCGCGCCGAGATCCGCCGTATCCACAAGGAACTCGGCCGGGCCACGATTTATGTCACCCATGACCAGGATGAAGCGCTGTCACTGGCTGACCGCGTGGTGGTCCTGAAAGACGGCGTGGCGCAGCAAATTGCTTCGCCGCATGAGCTTTACAACCAGCCCGCCAACCTGCACGTCGCCCGGTTCATGGGCTACCGAAACCTGCTGCCCATGCAGGTGCGCAGCGCGCAAGGCAATTCAGTGCAGCTTGGGAGCAATGGCCTGACGCTCAAGGGGCGCTCCATGCAGGCCCCGACCAGCAACATGGTGCTGGCGATTCGTCCTGAACAGTTCAACATCGTCCCGACAGTGGGCGACAACGCCTTTGCGGTACAGGTTACCAATGTTGAATACTGCGGCCACGACCACATCGTCGACGTGCGAACGTCCAGCGGCTTGCCGCTGATTGTGCGCACCACCGCACGTCTGCAAAATGGCGAATCAGTCGTGCTCTCGGTTGACCCGGACAAAGCGCTGGCTTACCCGGATGATGAAGCTTGCGCCGCATGATGGCCGGCCGGTCTTCTCCAGCGTCCTCCGGCAACGCCGGATTCGACGGCTCCATGTTGCTGCTGTTGCCTGCCACGTTGTTCATGGTGGTGCTGTTTGTCTATCCATTTTTATATGGTCTGCAACTGTCTTTTCGCCCCATGGAGGGTGGCTGGCTCGCCAATTACACAAAATTTTTCACCACTGACAACCTGTGGGGCACCATTGGCACCACGCTCAAGCTTTCCATCCCGGCGACGGTGATCAACCTGGGCGTGGCCCTGCCCATTGCGTACCAGATGCGCATCAAAAGCCGTTACCAGAAATGGATTACCACGCTGCTCGTCATTCCGCTGACCTTGGGCACGGTGCTGATTGCCCAGGGCATGCTGGGCTACTTCGGCCCCAAGGGCTGGCTGTCGCAGGCGCTGCAGTTTTTTCACCTCTATGAAGGGCCGATCCGGTTGACGCATAACTTTTGGGGCGTGCTGATCTCGTTGGTCATTTCGGGCTTTCCGTTCGCTTTTCTGCTGACGCTGTCGTATGTGACCGGCATTGATCCGACGCTGCCGCGCGCCGCCGCCACGCTGGGTGCATCGCCCTGGAATCAGTTCCGCCACATCTACCTGCCGCTGCTGGTGCCGGGCCTGGCGATGGCGTTTGCGCTGTCATTTGTGCAGGCGTTTTCCGTATTTCCCTCCGCCGTGCTGCTGGGCTCTCCGGCGGGTGCAACACGGGTGATTTCGATTGCGGCCTATGAAGCTGCCTTTGAACAGTACGACTATTCGATGGCCTCCGCGGTGGCGATGGTGATGGGCTTTGTGCAACTGGTGGTCGTGGTCGCCATTCTGAGCGCGCGCGGCATGTTTTATCGCGGCCCGGTCACGGGCGGGAAGGGCTGACATGACGCTGAACAACACGGGCGCCAACCAGCTCCTGACCAAGCTCTGGAAAGCATTGATCGCGCTGGCCATGACTTTCTTCCTCATCAACGTCGGCTTGATGATCGCCGCGGTGACCACCAGCTCGGTCGCGTTCCGCTGGTTGGGTACCTGGCTGCCCGACGGCTATACGCTGAACTGGTACCTCACCGCGTGGAATGAATTCCAGCTGGGCAGCGTGCTGTGGGTCACGGTGGAGGTGGTCGCTGCCGTGGTCTTCCTCTCCATCCTGATCGGCGTGCCGGCCGCCTACACGCTGGCGCGGCGCGATTTTCGCGGCAAGCGCTTGTTGATGGGCCTCTTTCTGCTGCCGCTGATGGTGCCGCCGATCACTTATGGCATACCGCTGGCGACCGTGATGTACCAGGCCCATATCGCGGGCACTATTTTTGGCGTTATCTTGTCGAACATGATCCCGGCCGTGCCTTTCATGATCCTGGTCATGACGCCTTTTATTGAGCAGATTGATGGCAACCTGGAGTCGGCCGCGCGCGTCTTTGGCGCCAGTACCTTCAAGCTGTTCTGGCACGTGCTCTTGCCGCTGTTGGCGCCCGGTATCCTGGCCGCGTCGCTTCTGGTGCTGGTGCGAACCATTGGCATGTTCGAGCTGACGTTTCTCACGGCCGGGCCTGATTCCCAGACGCTGGTGGTCGCGCTGTATTACGCCGTATTTGCAGCGGGCGTACGCGCACCCCAGTCGGTGGACGCCATGGCCATTATTTATATGGTCATCACGCTGGTATGGTTGCTGATTGCGCTGCAGTTCGTCAATCCGACCCAGCTGGTCAGCCGCGTCAAAGAGCATCCTCAAACGGCCTGAAGCATCCTGAAGCATCCTGAAGCGCCCTGGCACCCTTATGAAAATCACACAAATCGACACGGTTCATGTGGCCGCCTACCCCAACATCACCTGGGTGCAAATTCACACCGACAGCGGCCTGGTCGGCCTCGGTGAAACCTTTCGCGGCGCGCAGGCGGTGCAGGCTCAAATACACGAGCTGACCGCGCCCTACCTGTTGGGCAAGGATGCCCTGGCCATCGAGGCGCACCACCACCACCTGCTGCACGGCTACATCGGCTTTGCCAGCAGCGGCGTGGAGACCCGCGCCGCATCAGCCGTCGACATTGCGCTGTGGGACTTGCTGGGGCAGTTGACCCGGCAGCCCTTGTACCAATTGCTGGGCGGCGCCGTGCGCGACCGCGTGCCGGTCTATAACACCTGCGCCGGCTACACCTACAACAAGGCCAGCCAGCGCCGCGTGGTCACCGACGGCAGCGCAGAGCTCGCACCCGAAGGCCCGTACGAAGATCAGGAAGCTTTCGTCAAACGTCCCGCACAACTTGCCGAAAGCCTGCTGTCCGAAGGCTACAAGGCCATGAAAATATGGCCGTTTGACCCGTTCGCGGCGGCCAGCCGGGGGCAGTCCATTTCGGCGAAAGACCTGGACACCGCGCTTCGGCCGTTTCGTGAAATCCGTCGCGCTGTGGGCGAGGAAATGGACATCATGGTGGAGTTCCACTCGATGTGGAATTTGCCAATGGCCGTCCGTATCGCGCAGGCATTGGAAGAGTTCAAGCCCTACTGGGCCGAAGACCCGATCCAGATGACCAACCTGGACACCATCGCCGAGTACCGCTCGCGTGTGCGCATCCCGGTCTGCGCCAGCGAGACCCTGGCCACACGGCAGCCCTTTCTGCACTTGCTGAATAACAATGCGGTCGACTATGTGATGCTGGACCTGAGTTGGGTGGGTGGGATTTCCGAGGCTAAAAAAATTGCCGCCATGGCGCAAGCCTTTCACAAGCCGGTCGCGCCGCACGACTGCACCGGGCCGGTGGTGCTGGCTGCCTCGCTCCATCTGGCCATGAGTACACCCAACGTCGTGCTGCAGGAAGTCGTACGCGCCTACCTCTCGGGCTGGTACCGCGATCTGGTCACACAACTGCCGGAAGTGCGCGACGGCTTTGCCACGGTACCAGCGGGCGCCGGACTGGGCCTTGCCCTGGCGCCGGCTTTGTTGCAGCGGCCGGACGTGACGATTCGCAGCAGCAAGCTATAAGTAGCTCGTTATGAAGTGACGCCATGACGCATCTGCAAGTTCTGCCCGAAACCCGCCTGCACCATGGCGCGTTGCACGCGGTGCTGGCACCTGCCGCCGGCGGGCGCATCTCGCGCCTGTTTTCATCCGATGCCGCGACAGGCCAATCTATCGACTGGCTGGTGCCGCTCAGCGATGCGGTGCGTGCCACCGGTTTTGAAAGCACCTCCTGGCCCAAGGCCGGCCTCTACCCGCTGATACCGTACTCGAACCGCATCCAGCACGGAAGCTTCGCCTGGCCGGGCCGCACCGTGCAGTTAGCGCTGCATCCCGGCGAACGTCACGCTTTGCACGGCGGCAGCCAGCAACGCCCGTGGACGCTGACGCAGCACGATGCCAGCAGTGCCACCATGGCCTACGTCCACCAAAAAAATCAGGACGGCTGGCCGTGGTCTTACCGCGCCGGGCACACGGTCACGCTTGACCATGAAGGCCTCACCCTGCACATGCAGGTGACGAATGCAGACGACGCGCCCATGCCTTGCGGCATCGGTTTTCACCCTTACTTTCCAAGCCGGTTTGCGCATCGCGTCGGCTTCGGCGCGCCTACCATCTGGCCACCCGACGCGCAGTTTCTGGGCAGCGCACCGCGGCCTGCAGGCGCAATGGACGACTATGCCGAACCGCGTGAAGTGGCCGACGCCGAACTGACCCAGTACTACAGCGAATGGAACGGCAGCGCCACCCTGGCCGCGGCAGATGGCGCGACCATCCAGATGACCGCCAGTGGCCTGATGCAGCACCTGGTGCTGCATCGTCCGTCGGGTGCGCAATATTTCTGCGTCGAACCCGTGTCGCATGTTTCCAATGCAGCGCATCTGGCGCAACAGGGGTACGCAGGCACCGGCTGGCAAACGCTGGCGCCGGGGCAGCGGCTGGAATGCCGTTTACGGATTCAGTTGCGCACCCGGGATCTCAGCTGAGCCCTTTCGGCGCTTCCACTGTGCACCGAGAGAGGATGGCTGGCCGAATATCAGACGAGTTTGGTCGAGGGTGAGTGCTTCGCCTTTGGCGGCAGCGTGACAGCTGCCTCATCCTGCAGGCGTTCAGTGATGAAGTCGATGAATGCCCTCACGCGCGAGGGCAAAAGCCGTCCATGCGGATACAGCAGGCTGTAGGGGCGTGAACGCCCGCCGAACGACTGGAGCACCTCTACCAGGCTCCCGTCGGCAAGTTCTTTCTCGACGATGAACCTGTAGGTCTGGAACAGGCCGGCGCCGGCCTTCGCCAGGGTCACGCCGCCGAGCACATCCTCGGAGCATGCGTAGTTGCCGATCGTGAAAATCTCCTTCTCGTGGCCGTCCTCGTGGAACAGCCATGAAATCCGCCTTCCGCTGCTCGGCAAGTCGAACTGGATGCAATCGTGCTGTTCCAGGTCGGCAAGCTTCTGCGGCATGCCCGCGCGCTTCAGGTAGTCGGGGCTGGCGACCACCACCAGCGGCGCATCCTCCAGCAGGCGCGCGGTCATGGTCGAATCCGGCTGGGTGCGGACGCGGATGGCGAGGTCGTAGTTCTCGTCGTGGAGATCAATGTTGCGGTTGCTGATGTGCACCTCCACCTTGATCAGGGGGTACTTCGCACGGAACGCCGGCAGTAAGGGCAGAAGGCGGTGGTGGCCGTACGTCGTCGGCGCGCTGATGCGCAGGGTGCCGGCCGGCTGCACCTGTTCGCCAGTGACCTTGCGCTCGGCGTCGACCAACTGGTTCAGCGCCTGGCGGCACTGCTCGAAATAGGTCTTGCCGCTTTCGGTGAGGCGGATGCTGCGCGTCGAGCGCACGAACAGGCGCACGCCCAGTCTTTTCTCCAGCCGCGACACCGAGCGGCTCACCGCGGCGGGCGTCACGCTGGCGGCGAGAGCGGCCGCCGTGAAGCTGCCGGCTTCCGCGGCCAGGCAGAACAGTTCGATGCTCCCCAGGAGGACATTGTCAAAGTGGCGCTTCATTGCTGCCTCATTGCCGCTTCATGATTGATTACATGATGTATCAATACAAGTGTAGCAAAGCCAGTTTATTGATTTCAACAGCAGCAATACAGTTGCTCCAGGCCCGGAAGCGAGTTCTCTGCTCAACCCCGGGGCCTCATCCAGATCGTTTTTCAACCCCCATTTCGCAGAGGTGCATCCATGAGCAAATCAGACAAAACCGTCGTCATCACCGGCGCCACCAGCGGCATCGGCCTGGGCCTGGCCGAGGCCTTTCTGAAGGAAGGCTACAACGTCGTCGGCACCGGCCGTTCGCCAGAGCGTCTACGGGCTACCGCAGCCCGGTTGAATGCGGGCGACCGCTTCCTCGGCGTCGCTGGCGACGTCGGCAAACCCGAGTCGGCCCGGGAGGTGTTCGAGCAAGCCATCGAGAAGTTTGGCAAGGTCGACGTGCTGGTCAACAATGCCGGCATCTTCACCGCCAAGCCGTTCATTCAGTTCACGCCGGCCGAGGTGGAAGAGCAGATATCCACCAATCTGAAGGGCGTGCTGTACCCGTCGCAGGAAGCGGCCAGGCATATGTCCGGGCGCAAGCAGGGAAAGATCATCAACATCACCGCTTCGCTGGCCATCCAGCCCGCCAGCAACGTTCCGGCGCTGCTGGCCGTGACCCTCAAGGGCGGCATCAACCAGGCTACCCGCGCCCTGGCGCTGGAGCTGGCGCCGTTCGGCGTAACGGTCAACGCAGTCGCCCCCGGTGTGGTCGCCACCCCGATGCACCCCGTCGAGACCCACGCCGCGCTGGGCCAGATGCACCCGCTGGGCCGCATCGCCAAGGTCAGCGAAATCGGCGAGGCCGTGCTCTACCTGGCGAAGTCCGACTACGTCACCGGCGTGGTGCTGCCAGTCGACGGCGGCGCGAGCGCCGGCAAGTAACAGGCCTCGAGTTGCGACCGGATCCTGTCTCCGGCCGCAGCCGGGATGCCGAACAACAACCCGAGCATTGCCATTTCATTTCCATTTCCTTCGCCAGTACATCCCCGTACACCCCACTACACCCTATAGGAGCCCTGTCATGCCCTTCGTCAGCATCCGCATCACCCGTGAAGGCACCACCCCCGAGCAGAAAGCCCAGGTCATCAAGGAAGTGACCGAAACCCTGGAGCGCGTGCTGCACAAGCCGCCGGAGTGGACTCACATCGCCATCGAGGAAGTCGATACCGACAACTGGGGCTTTGGTGGGCGCACCACCACCGCCATCCGCAAGGACGGCACAGGCTAGCCCCGCCGCGGCCCCGCCCACCACATGAGCCGATGACCTGAAGGCCGAAGCCACTGTCAGCGGGGACCGACGCGCCCGGTTGATCGACGGCGCGACATCAATCCAGCCGCTGCGCAGGATGAAAGCCGCGCTGGGCAACGTGCTGCGAGGCGCGCGTCTGTTCGTCAAGCGCGACGATCTTATGGTCGTCGGCGGGCCCTGCATGTTATCCGCATGCCCGAGCATTACGGTGCGCGCAGCCCCATCGAGCATGGGTAGGGCGCGATGCGCACCGGGGGATTTTCTTTGGGGTCAGCGCACTTCGCAGTCGACGGTGTTGCTTCTGTTGCCGCCGCTGCCGCTCATGGGCGGGGACGAAAACGCCGGCGGCGGCTTGAATACCATGCCCGGGTTGACGGGCAAAACGACTGGCGGCTGACTGAAGGAGGGGGTAAAACCAAACTGCCCGGGCGAGTACTGCATCGATCCCCCCTTGTTCGTTAGATTGATGAGGCCGTCGATCACATGCACATACAGGCCTGGCGCCAGGACTGAACGAGTGCTTGGCAGGGAAGGCGTGAGTTGCGCGACCTTCTCCCAGACGGGCAGGGCTGTCCCGGCATCGCTTTGCACGGGGCTGGTGGCCGACGCCAGGCTGGCCCGTGCATAGGCACGCTGCGCGAGGGCGGCGGCCGGGTCCGGCCGGTAGAAGAGGTTGAAGCTGGCCGTGCCGGCGTCGACGGTGGTTTCACCCGCCTCGATGGTCAGGCGGCCGGCGCCGGGCTGTGCGCCGGCGAGCACCTGGAGCTGGCCGGTCGCCAGGCTCAGCGCGGTTGCGTTGGTGATTGTCAGCCGCGTCTGCGGGCCCAGCACGGCCTGGCGGCCGTCGGCCAGGCCGATGCGAACGTAGGTGTTGTCCTCGCTCATCAGCGTGTCGCCCGCTTCGACCACGGATTGTGGCGAGAGCACTTTCAGCGCACCGCTTGCCTTGACGGCCATGACGAAACCGCTGAGCTGGGTCACTTCGCCGGCCGGCGTGCCGGCGTGGGCCGCCTGGGCCCCGAAGAGCGACAGCACGAACAGGAGGGAGGTAATGGAGGTAATGGCAGGGGAATGGTGGTTCATGGTCAGCCCCGGTTAGTTGCAATACATTTTCTTGACTGCCGATTCGTTTTTGACCACGGACGGCTTGTTGTCGGCATCATCGCTCTTCTTGTCCGTCTTGGTGTCGTCCGTCTTCGTGTCCGTCTTCTTTGTGTCGAGAAATGCGATGGCAGGCGGTGTAGTGGTCGGCTGGGTCAGCAGCACGGTGCTGCTGGCGTTGATGATGTTGATCGTCGCATTCAAAGCCTGGAACACGGGCGTGTTGGTACTGGTCTGGGTTGTCGGCAGAACGACAGAGCAACCCGCGGCCGTAGGTGTGCTGGTGCATTGAGTCAAGGTCGGCAGTACGCTGGAACAACCTGCGATCGTGGGTGCGCTGATGCATTGGGCCAAGGTCGGCAGCACGGCAGAGCAACCTGCGGTCGCGGGAGCGCTGGTGCATTGCGCCAGCGTCGGCAGCATGGCGGAGCAGCCGTCCAGCGCCGGGTTGGCGGTGCAGTCGGCCAGGGAAGATTGAAGTACGGTGCCCTGCACCGTCACGCGGCCGCTGGTGGCGCTCACGGTCGACTGGTTGATGAAGGTGCCTCCGGAGGCCAGCACGATGTCGCCCGCCTGCGAGCTCACCGGGCTGAGCAGCATGAGGTCGCCTGCAGCGTTGATGTTGATCGCACCGCTGCCGAGCGACGTGATGCCACTTTCCGGACCGGCCAGGCCGATCAGCAGCGGCGTGCTGTTATTGCGGAAGTTGAATCCACCGGCCCCGTTGGCAAAGCCGGCCAGTTGCTGTACCTGGTTGCCTGCGTTGGTGAGATTGACCGAGCCGGCGTCCGCGCGGGCCGACAGCGTCACCACAGCGATGGGTGCCGTCTGGTTGATGTCACCCGAAGCGGTGTGCAGCTCGAGCCGGCTGCCGGGGCCGCCGCTGATGGCGCCGTTGATGTTGATGCCCGCGGCGGCATTGAGCGTCAGGCTCGTGTCGCTGGTCCACGTCACGGGGTCGACCACCTGGATGATGCCGGCGCCCGTGCCCGCCGCGTTGTCGGTGGTGACGACCACCATGCTGCTGGCAAGCGCGGCCTGCAAAGTGCCGACGGTCAGCAGCGAATCGCTCACGGCGCCGCTGGCGACGAAGGTTTCGGCCGAGGTGTCGCTGCCCACCATGCCCGCACTGGTGGCGCTGGCCTGGTCGTTCGCGATGTAGATGTTGGTCGGGTCCAGCAGCAGCGTGCCGGTGCGGCCATTCGGCGCGCGCGTGTCGACGCGGCCTCGCATGTCCAGTGTGTGGCCCGAGGTTTCGACGAAGCCGCCGTCGCCCGACTGCGCGCCGCCCCGGGCGCTGATGCTGCCGTAGACGCGCGTGGTGCCGTCGGACCAGGCGATCACCTTGCCGCCGTTGCCGGACGCCAGGGCGTCGGCGCTGATGGTGGCGTCGCTGGAAATGTAGACCTGCTTGGCGTTGGCGATAGCCGGGTTCTGGCCGCGCAAGTCGCCGCCGACCAACACGGTGCCGCCGCCGGACTCGCCGCTGGCGTCCACGCGGGCGTTGCCCGTCAGGCCCACGCGTTCACCCAGAAGATGGATCGTGCCGCCGGTGCCCGTGCCGGCGCCGCTCGCGCTGGTCAGGCTGCCGGCCTCCAGCAGCAGGTCGCCGCTGGCCTTGAGCACGATCTGCCCATTGGCGCCCACCGCAGCCGTGTCGGCGCTGACCAGGCCGCGCTGGTTGACCAGGTTGCCGTAGATGCCGATGCGCCCGCTCTGCGCCACGATCTGGCCCAGGTTGACGGCCTGGTCCTGCGGGGCGCTGACCACCACGTGCAGGGCCGGGTTCCCGCTGTCGGCCAGCTTCACGCTGCGGCCCGCGGCCAGCACGATGTCGCCGCCGGGCGAATGGATGAGGCCGCTGTTCTCGACCTGCGGCGCGATCAGGATCACCTGGCCGCCTTCGGGCGTCGAGATCCGGCCCTGGTTGGCGACGCGGCCCGCCACGGTGCCGGCGCTGAAATTCATCTTGCCGGCCAGGAAGTCGCTGTTGGAGATCGCCAGGCTCGAGGCCACCAGCCCGTTCACGTCCACCCGCGAGGCGGCGCCGAACAGCACGCCGTTGGGGTTGATCAGGAAGACGCGGCCGTTCGATTGCAGGGCGCCCAGGATCAGCGAAGGTTCCTGGCCCGTGATGCGGTTGAGCACCGCGCTCGTGGCGCTTTGCTGGACGAAACGCGTGACCTCGCCCGCCGCGATCGAGAAACCAGGCCACTGGATGATGGTGCCGGGCGTGTTGGTGATCGTGCGGACATTGCCAAGCTGCTGAAAGCTGGCCTGGCCGTTGACGACGGTCTGGGCGCCGGCGCCGGCCGCGCAGGCGGACATGACCAGGGCCGCCAGCAAGGCCCGTGCAGGGTGTGCGTGGGTTGTTTTCACTTGCGTTTCCTTTGGGTCATGTCAGTAGGAAAGGGTCAGGGCGACGTGCACCCGGCTGTCGCCGGCCGCGCGGGAGCCGCCGCCGTCGAGCACGCGGCCGTAGTCCACCTGCAGGCTGGCGCGCCGGTCCAGGGCAAAGCGCAGACCCAGGCCCGCGCTGGCAATGGACGTGCGCTGCTCTTCGCCGGGCAGGGCCTTGTTGCGCGAAACGCTGGCGGCATCGACGAAGGCCAGCGCGCGGCATTGCACCGCGATGGCGGCGGTGGCCGGGCACCAGTTGGGCGTCTGGATTTCCGCGCTGGCGAACTGGCCCTGGTCGCCGGCGACTTCACGCTCCCGGAAGCCGCGCACCGAACTCGCCCCGCCGGCGCCGAACTGCTCGCCCGGCACCAGTGCGTCGCGGGTGGCCTGGCCGTTGAACTGCAGGCGCAACTGCCAGTCGCCCTCCAGCCGCTGGCTGTAGCCCACGCCGTAGCGCAGGGCGCGGTAGCTGGCCGACGCACCGACGCGCTGGCGACTGAAGTCCGCGTCCCGGCCGTTCGTCCCGCCGGGGATGTTTTGCAGGCCCGTCAACTGGACGCCCAGCATGGCGGAGGGCAGGGCCAGCTGGCCGGCATAGGTGAGCGACAGCGGATGGACCGTGACGTCATCGCCCAGTTGCAAGCCGCCGAGGTCGATATTGTTCTTGTAGGCCCGCCAGTCGGCGCCGTAGATCAGCGTGGAGCTCAGGTCGCCCCACTGCGGCAGGTTGTGGTTGTAGCGCGCGCCGAAGACCTTGCCCTTGCCGCTGACCTGCAGGTTCAGCACACCGGCCGTCAGCGTGCCGGAGTCCACGTCCGAGTGGCTGGCGAAGAAATCCATCGAGTCGCCCAGCGCATACAGCGGCACGTGGTACCCCACGCCGAACACGTTGACCTTGGACGGCTCTTCGGCCGAGGTGGTGTACTGCAAGGTCATCACCTGGTCCAGGTCCCAGAGGTTGGCATGCTGAAAGAGTACGCCCAGGCGCGTGCGGCCGGTCTCGGCGTTGCCGGTGTTGTCGGCGGTCAGGCCGATCCGCCAGGGCTTGTCTTCTTCCGTCACGCGGATCACGGCATCGATCGCATCGGGTTGCTCGGCGCCCTGTAGCGCCAGTGTGATTTGCTTGGCCGGGTTGGTGTTGGCCACCTTCAGGCTGGCCGAAATGTCCCGCATGTTGGGTGAGGTGCCTTCGCGCAGCGCGGGCAGGCTGGCGCGGATGTTGGCGGTCGAAAACTGCTGGTTGCCCTCCACCTGTGTGCGGCCGATGCGCGGCTCGATCACCTTGATGCGCACCACGCCTTGGGCGAGTTCCTGCTCGGGCAACTGCACGAGGACCACGCTGTAGCCATGCCGGCGATAAGCCTGCTGCAGTGCCTCCACCGCGCGCCGCACGTCGCCGAAGCTGCGTTCAGGGCCGGCGAAGGATGCGAGCAGCCCTTCAACTTCGGCGCTTGGCAGCAGGCTGTTTCCCTCCACGGCGAAGCGCGAGATGGCAAAACGCGGTCCGCTGCCGCCCGCCTCATCGGCCGCCTGTGCGGCCAGTCCGGCAGCTGACAAGGCAGCGACTATCCAGAGTGCGCGGGTACGGCGTAGCCACGCCCCATTTTGGGTTTTTTTCATGGGATGGGTCAGGTTGGGTCTGCTGGCGATCCGGCATCGCGAAAGGCCGCATGAAGGCCTTCATCGCAAACCCCGCGGGAAAAGGGTTAGGTGTTACAGGTTGTTGCATGCTACCCGAAAAGGCGGCGGGGCCGCACCACATCTTCGATGACGGCTTCACATGAGGTTTCGACGTATCCCGAGGGCTATGTCGCACCATCAAGCGCTTAAACCGGATTTGATGTGAGCGCACGCTAGCGCAGAAGGTGGCATTTCGACAGTGCTCAAAGCCCCGGAGCAGTGGATCGTGTTCCTCGCGGTCGTTCGGGCGGAGGCGCGGGTCCGATGGAACAGATCCCCGCGCCGCCTCCCCTAAACCGAGGACGCGCTGGTTCGATATTTGCTTCATACTCCGCAAGTTTCCGGATGTTCCCAAAAACATGCGGACCGAACGGTAGCGACGTGCTTGTCAGGACTCATGACAGGTTTCACTTCTACAGGGGCGGGGTATGCGGGAACTGATAAAAATAAATCGCGCCGATCTGCGGGGCGGCATCCAGGCGTCACTGCGGGCCATGACGACCACAGTCGCTCCCGTGCTGCTTTTCATGAGCATGCTGGGGCCGGAGGCCATGGCCGCGGGCTTTTGGGCAACCGTGATCACCGCGACCCTGATACCCGCCATCAACCTCCTTCTGAGGGGGCAGTCCGCGGTGATACCGGGCGCCCGCATGGCCTCCCTGGCGGCCTACGTCTGGCTCGTGATCAGCATGACCATCGCAGCGGACGAGGCGGCAGGACATGCGCCCCAATTGCACCTGACGGCAGCGCAGCTAACCATTGGGCTGGCGGCTGGCAGCCTCATGTTTCTGGTGGCCAGCGCCCTGGTGTTGCTCTGCGGGCTGTTGAAGTTCGGCAATCTGTTCAAGATGATTCCCATGCCTGTCACCGCAGGTATCAGCAATGGCACGGCCTTGCTATTGCTGATGCTGGGCATTCAGACGATAAGGGGCAGCGGCGTGACGGCTGCTGTCACGGCCGTGGGCATGGTGGCCTGTTTTGTTGTCTGGCCCCGTCTGCTGGCGCGGGCGAAAAAGCTGACCTTCATCCCCGGGGTGGTGGCGGCCCTGTCGGTGGGGCTGGCCATCGCCATGCCGCTGGAGGTCCCCTTTCCATCCTCCAGCACGTGGGTCGCGCCCGACTGGGCATGGATGTCCGTGCGGCTGTGGCCTGAATTGCCCCAGCACGAATTCGCGCGCCTGCTCAAGATCGGCTTGCCGGGCGTCATGACCCTGGCATTGGTGATGATCCTGGAAACCTTCACGGCCGCCAACGAGATGGAGCAGCGCTTTGGCGTGCGCATCAATCCAAACCGCGAGTTGATGGTGCTGGGGGGCTCCAACATGGTCAGCGCCCTGCTGGGGGGCGTGCCCTGCACGGGTCACAATTCCCGAAGCATTTCCAGCTGGCTGGCCGGGGGGCGTGGCGTGCATGTTGCGCTGGCGGGTCTGGTGTTCACCGGTGCGCTGTTACTGACGTTTGGCAACTGGCTGGTGGCCTTGCCTGTTGGGGTGGTGGCCGGCATATTGCTCCTGCAGGCCCTTCTGATGGCGGAGCATGAATTCTTTCATCGGCTATCGGAGATCGTGCGCACGCGGCATTGGCGCCGTGAAGGGACGTCCGACCTGGGTTTCTGGACCACCGTGGTCATTTCAGTGGTGGAGTACTTCGGCAACATGATCTGGGCCTGTTTCATGGGTATCGGCTTGTCGTGCCTGGTCATTCTGCGGCGTGTGTCCGACAGCCTCACCACGAAGTGGAATTATCTCGATCGCTACCGCTCGCGGCGGGTCAGGACCTTCGAGGAAAGCAACCTCCTGACTCAGACGTCCGACCGGGTGGGCATTTTGAAGCTCAATGGCCATCTGTTTTTTGGCAACAGCATCCGGCTGACTCAATTGGTCGACGAACTGAACCCCGAGGCAACGGCCGTTGTCATCGACGTGAGTCAGGTTCTGGATGTGGACCCCAGTGGTTTGAATGCACTGACGTGGCTCATCCGGGCTGTTGTGGAGCGGGAATTGACGGTTGTCCTCACGGGCATGAACCGGACCCGGTCACCGGAACTGCACGAGGCCCTGCAGGCAATACCCGGGATTCAACGCCGTGTCGACATGGATCGCGGGCTGGAGCTTTGCGAGGATGTGGTTCTTTCGGCCTCCTCCACAAAATCGGCTGCATTGCTTTGCGTACCGCTCCCGGAAAACAGCCTGCTGGACGGCCTGACTGCGGAGGAAGTTACCGAGGTGTTGATGCTGGGCGAATTCCGTGAGGTGGCCAAGGGTGAAGTACTGTTCTTCAAGGACAGTGAGGCGGATGGCGTCTGGCTGCTCGAAGAAGGCAATGTCAGTATCTTGTCGGGCGGCGATGAATCCACCCGGCTGTCCACGTTGGGGCCAGGCCAGTTCCTCGGTGAAATGAGCCTGATCGACGGAAAACCTCGGTCTGCGACCGCGCAGGCTGATAGCCCCGTGCGTGCCGTCTTACTGGACAAACAGGCCATCGCGGCACTGATGAGTCGGGAGCCCGAGGCCACCCTGAAGATGATGCGCAATATCGTGAAGTACCTGTCTTACCGGATACGCAGTACCTCGGCCCTGCTGGCCGAAGGCACCAGCGAACCCGTCTCCGGCTGGGCGAGCAGCGTACAGAGCAACTTTTCCCGGCTGTGAGTCAGGTCGAGAGCGCGCGCGCCGATCCGAGGGAGGAGGGAGAAAACGTTTTCCTTGCGCATATGCGGAAGGAAAGCAAGGAGTTACGGGCGTCAAATGGCGTGAAAATTGACTTGTGCCGTACGGCCCAAGTCAACGAGAATGATTTTTTGGGGGAGTTGTATGCAAATGAATGATCTTCGAAGCATTTTGAGCGCGTTTATGGTTTGGGGTTTCGCCTGGGCGCCGTTGCTGTCCCACGCCCAGACTGAACCCGTCGGTTTCGTGAAAACCGTGAAGGGCGACGCCTGGATCACCACGGCGGGGCAGCGCGTCCCGGCGCAGCTGGGCACGCCCATTCAGCAGGGCAGCCAGCTCAAGACGGGCCCCGTCGGTACGCTGGGGGTCACCTTCAAGGACAACACCGTGATGTCCTTCGGCCCCGATACCGAACTGACGGTGGACGAATATCTGTATGCGCCCGCGCAGGGCCAGCTCAAGCTGGGTACGCGCCTGGCGAAGGGTAGTCTGAACTATGTGTCGGGTGTGATTGCCAAGCTCAAGCCCGATGCCGTGACGGTCAAGACGCCGGCCGGCATCATCGGCGTGCGAGGTACGCAGTTCGTTGCCACGGTACAAGTGCCTTGAACCAACCGCCCTGCCTCGGTTTGGCGCTTGGTTGGGTGGCCTTGCACAAGCCCGCTTTGACTGAATTCACTGAGGTTTACTGAGATCTGCTGAGATCTTGCCCCGCACTTTCGCCTGATCCGCCTGGCGCGCATGAGCAAGACAGTCTTCGAATATCGATGTCGAGAAAAAGAACAGCGCAGTCCGCGTGACCGTGTTGTGCGGATCGCGGTGCACCGTTTTTTGCACCGCCTGCCTCCTGATGACCTTGGGCATCGCTTTGCGCGCGAGACCCTTTCACCTGGAACTCGAGACGTTGACCAGGTCGGGTTTCCTGTGACCGATCTGCTGCCCGCGGGATTCCGGACATTGAAGTCAATTCGCCATTCGAAATGGCGAGCAATACAGGTGAAAATTAGTTATCTGTTGTTAAATAATGTAAAAACTGATAAAAATACGCTAACTAACTGCATTGCAGAGGGATGGTCGAAATGGTCAAGAAGAAAAAATTCTCGGTGCTGACGCTGGCGATACTGGCCGGTCTGGGCGTGCAAGCCCAGACATTGCCTGAGCCCATGGTGGACGCAGCGCGCAAGGCGGTGGTCAGCAACCCCGAGGTGCAGGCCCGCTGGCACGGCTTCCAGGCCGCCGGCAACGAGCGAGACGTGGCCCGCGGCGGCTATTTCCCCCAGATCGACTTGCGCGCCGGCACCGGCCGCGAGAGCCGCGAGACGCCCTTGACCGACTTTGGCCGTTACAACTTCCGTGGCACGACGCTCACGCTCAACCAGATGCTGTTTGACGGGCTGTTCACGCCCAACGAGGTCAAGCGGCTCGGCTACGCCAAGCTCACGCGCTACTACGAGCTGCAGGAAGTCTCCGAGACCGCCGCGCTCGAAGCCGTGCGCGCCTACGCCGACGTCGTGCGCTACCGCGAGCTGGTCGATACGGCCACGCAAAACTACGTCGTGCACAAGCAGACCACCGGCCAGGTCGAAGAGCGCTCCAATGCCGGCGTGGGCCGCCGCGTCGACGTCGAGCAGGCCACCGGCCGCCTCGCGCTGGCCGAGGCCAACCTGCTGACCGAGCTGACCAACCTGCACGATGTGAGCGCACGCTACCTTCGCATCGTCGGCGAGAAGCCGCCGGAGGTCCTGCCCAAGCTGCCCGCCAAATTCCAGATCGGCCCCATGCCCGCCTCCACCGAAATGTTGATGAAAGACGGCCTGCCCAACAGCCCCACCATCAATGCCGCGCTGGAGAACGTGCGGGCGCAAAAAACCGCCATCGCCTCGCGCCAGGCCGCCTACATGCCGCGCGTGGACCTGCGGCTGTATGACTCCCGCGACCGCAACCTGCAGGGCGTGACCGGCACCACCCGCGTCAATGGCGTCGAGCTGGTGCTGAACTACAACCTGTTTCGCGGCGGCGCCGACAAGGCGCGCGAGCGCCAGGCCGTCGAGCTGCACGAGCAGGCGCGCGACCTGAAGGAAAAGGCCTGCCGCGACGTGCGCCAGACCCTGTCGATCGCCTACAGCGACGTGCGGACCCTCAACGAGCAGCTGGCCTACCGCGACCAGCACCGSCTGTCGACCGAGAAATCGCGCGAAGCCTACCTGCAGCAGTTCGAGCTGGGCCAGCGCACGCTGCTGGACYTGCTGGACAGCCAGAACGAATACTTCCAGGCCAACCGCTCCTACGTCAACGCCAGCTACGACCAGATCATTGCGCAGGCGCGCACGCTGGCGGGCATGGGGCAGCTGGTGACGGCGCTCAACGTCAACCGCGCCGATGTGCCCGGCGCCCAGGATGCGGGGCAGGACCGCACCGGCATCGACCCGGCCGAGCTGTGCCCGCAGGATGAGACCGTGGTCGACACCATGGATCAGATCAGGGCCCGCCTGGCGGTTGCGCCCAGGCGCACCGGCTCCTATGTTGTGCTGCTGCCCAGCCCGGACAACAGCGTGGGCCGCGTGGTGGTGCAAGGCGACCGGGGCGAGCAGGTTCTGGCCCAGGCCCAACAGGGCGCATTGCTGGACGGCAGCGCGCCGCCTTTCGATGTCAACAAGGCGCAGGTGGAGCGTGATTTCGGTGCCGCCATGGCCGCCCGCCCACCGCTGCCCGAATCGTTCACGCTCTACTTTCAGCGCGGCAGCACCGAGTTGACGGCAGCGTCGAAGGCCGTGATGCCGCGCATCAAGGAACTCGCCAAGGCCCGCAAAGCGCTGGACATCACGGTGGTCGGCCACACCGACACCTTGGGTACGACCGAATCGAACGAAGTCCTGGGGCTCAGGCGCGCGAATGCCATTGCCCGGCAAATGCAGCAGCTCGGCCTGAAAAATATGGCGATCGTGGTGGAGTCAAACGGCGCACGCAGCCTTTTGGTGGCTACGCCCAAAAATACCGATGAGCCGCGTAACCGCCGAGCAGAGATAACCGTGCGCTGACGGTGACGGGGGAGCTCATTTCTCGGCCATCACGATAAGGTCGTCTGCCGCACCCTCGCGCAACCTGCGCAGGTGCAGGGCCACCAGCGGGTCATGAGGGTGGCGCTCGGCCAGGGCCTCAAAATATTCACAGGCGAGTGTCGGATGATGCATCTCGCCGGGTTGCAGCAGGCGCATGGCCGCGTCATAGTCGGCGGGGGCGGCGCAAGCGGTGGCGTTGGTGGTGGCCAGCGGCTCAAACACCAACAGCGGCTTGCTCTTGCCTTTGAGCACCAGCTGGCCGACGCGCCGCACCGGCACATCCGTACAGCCCTCCAGAATGGCATGCGACACGCAGACGCGCGTGCCCAGGTGCTTGTTGACGGTTTCCAGCCGCGCAGCAGTATTGATCGGGTCACCCAGCGCCCGGTAGTCAAACAGGGTTTTGCCGCCAAAATTGCCGACAATCACCTCGCCGCTGTGGGAGCCGATGCGGGTGTGTCCCCAGGGAATGCCTTGAGCCTGCAGCCGGGTCGCATAGGCCGAGGCAAAGGTGTCCATCTCCAGCGCGCAGTTGAGGGCGCGCTGTCGGTGATCGGCCTGCTGCACCGGCGCCGAAAACAACACGGCCACCGCGTCGCCCACGATGCGGTCCAGCGTGCCTTCGTGCTTGAAGACGATGGCCAGCATGGCGTCCAGATAATCGTTGAGCAGGGCCACCGCCCGGCTCGGGTCGTCAGCTTCCATCATGCTGGTAAAGCCCGCCAGGTCGGTAAAGACGAAGCTGCAGACCTGGCGCTGGCCCCCCAGTTCCAGCTGTTCCCGGTGCGCCACCAGATGCGCCACCCTGTTGGGTGACACATAGCGTGAAAAAGCCTGGCGTACCCAGCGCTGTTCCCGTTCACTGACCAGATGGTGCATACCGCTGGCCAGACCGAAGCTCACCAGGATGACCAGTCCGGGATTGATCGCGTCGAGCAGCAGGTGTTCGACCACGAACGCATACCAGGCGCCACCGAACAAGGCAGCCAGCACCCCAGCAGCCGCTGCGGTTGCCCATCTGGCGGGGGTTCCCAGCGCCAGCAGGCCGACGACCAGCGAGCCCAGCACCAGCGTCAGCAGCTCGACGCCACCGGCCCAGGCGGGGCGCTGCAGGTATTGACCCGACAACAGCTGTTCCAGCGCCAGCGCATGGGCCTGCACGCCCGGCATCATTTTGCCCATGGGGTTGAAGCGCAAATCCATCAGCCCGGCAGCCGAACTGCCGATCAGCACGATGTGTCCATCCAGCAGTTTGGCGTCGGCCTGTCCGTTCAGGACGTGCGCTGCCGACACGAAGCGGCCGGGTTGATCTTCGGTGTAGTGCAACCAGATTTCAGCCTGCGCATTGGTGGGCGCCGTGACACCGCCGATGCGCACGTCCTGCACGCCTGCCTCATTGCTGCGCAGCAAGAGGTTGCGCTCACCTTGGGCGACGCGCAGGGCCTCGGCGCTCAAGGTGGGCACAATCTGCTGACCCAGGCGAAGCAACAGGGGCACGCGGCGCACCACGCCATCGGCATCAGCCGCAAAATTCAGCGCGCCCAGCCCGGCCGCACTGCCCCGCAGCACCGGCAACGGCCAGAGCACGGTATCGAAGCCATGAAGCCATTGCGCCGGGTTGCTGGCGCCGCTGCCAACGATGCGATAGGGCAGTGTGGAAGGCGCATCGGCGGGGGCGTCGGAGGTGGTTGCCGCGGATGCGCTGGAGGCTCCGCTGCGGGACAGGCTGCTGCCCAGCACCACGTTCCGGCCGACCAGCGTTTTGCCCAGAACCGCGTCATGATCGGGCAGGCGCTGTAGCAGGGGGCCGACCTTCGGGTTGTTCCAGAGTTGCGCCATGGCCGCCGGGGAGGTGCGATCCGGCTCGGTCAGCAGCACGTCAAACGCGATCGCTGCCGTGCCAGCCTCATTCAGGCGCTGCACCAGTTCGGCCAGCCGGGTCCGCGGCCAGGGCCACTGGCCGTAGGCTTTCAGGCTGGTCTCGTCAATGTCCACCACACGCACGGCCACCGGCGTATAAGGGCGCGGATGCCAGCGCTGGAACTGGTCAAACTGCGCCAGCCGCAGGCTTTGCACCGGGATCGGGTCGGTGAACCACAGGGCCAGTCCGCTCAAGGCGATGACCAGCACCAGCGTGACCGCCGCGACATTGGACAAGACACCGGGCAGCCCGCGTAACGATAAGCCTCGGAACATGATCGATTCCTGTGGACGTTGCTGCCCATTATGTGGGGCGGACCCCGATGACGGGAGTTTTATGTCGACGGGTGCTCGAAAGGCCTTGCCGGTTGCCTGGCCGGCATGAGCGGTGCGTCCCGGATCCAGAGTTGAGCCAGCTGAGCCGCTACGGCTACAGCTATGGTTAGCGAGCGGAGTCTAAGGCTTGCTTGCCACCGAGCGTTTCGTAAATGACAGCGCCACAAAGTCGACGAACGCCCGGACACGCGCGGTCAACTGGTGGCGCTGCGGATAAACCGCGTGGATGTCGGCATCGGGCGTGTAGTAATTAGGCAGCACCTGCACGAGGCTGCCGGATTTCAGGTGGCGCTCGATGTCCCATTCGGCACGCATCAGGATGCCGTGGCCGTTGAGCGCCCAGTTGACGGCGATCTCGCCGTCGTTGGTGGTCAGGTTGCCGCGGGTCTTGACGGCCTCGGTGGTCACGTTTCGGCCACGGCCGCTTGCCAGGCGCCACACGCCATAAGCCTCTTCACCCTGCCGGATGCCGATGCAGTTGTGCCGGGTCAGATCGTTCGGGACCTTGGGTGTGCCGTGCTTGGCCAGATAGGCGGGGGACGCGCACAGCAGCCGCCGGTTCGGCGCGATGTGTCTGGCGATCACGCGGGCGTCCGGCGGCGCGCCGAATCGGATGCAGACATCAAACGAGTCGTCCGTCAGGGGCGGCGGGTTGACCGACAGCTGCAACTGCACCTCGACCTGCGGGTACTTGCGGACAAACCTGGAGATGATCGGTGCCACGTGCGTGCGCCCGAAGCCGAGCGTCGCATTGACCCTGAGCAGGCCCTTCGGGGTGGACCTCGACACGCCGAGCAGTTCCGCCATGTCATTGATTTCCCCAAGAATGCGGCGTGCATGCTCCAGGTACAGCTCGCCTTCCGGTGTCAGGCTCATGCGCCGCGTCGTCCGGTTCACCAGCGGCACACCCACCCGCGACTCCATCAGCGCCAGATGCTTGCTCACGGCGGGCGTGGTGATGCCAAGTTCCCGTGCGGCGGCGCTCAGGCTGCCGGCACTCGCGAGGGCAGAGAAAAAGCCCAGGTCGGCAGGTTGAATTTCAGGTGTCATATGCGCTCAATTGTTAAATTCAGGTAAACAGTGATTTCACTATAGCGGTGGGCATGAGGGCTGTCGAATTCAACGGCGGGACAGGCAAATAACGCTTGAGTCAACAGGTCTCACCGGGAAGCCAATAGGGACGCCAATCCATTGCCACCGCGTCACGCTGACCAGTTGCGGTTTGCCCGCCCGCGGGGCCGTTCTTGGAAGGGGAGACGACGCAACTTGCACTCAGCTTGCACTCACCTGTTCGCGGGTGTATAAATTGATTGCGTTTTGATCTGTATCCCACAGTCACACAGAGTGATGAAAAGGGGGGGCTTATGAGCAGACGAGTTTATTGGTTACTACCTGATGTGGCCAGCGCCAGGCAAACGGTGAATGACTTGCTGGTGGCGCGTGTGCCGGTGCAGCATATCCATTGCTTTGGACGGGAGGGCACCAATCTCTCGGGTCTTCATCCCGCCAATGTCTTTCAGACGACGGACGTGATTTACGCGGCCGAATTGGGCCTGCTGATCGGTGGCGTGATCGGTATCGCGGCGGGTATCCTGGTGGCCATGTACTATCCCCTCGGATTTGCTTCGTTGCAATGGGGTGTTGTGGCCATACTGGGTGTGCTCGGTGCCCTGTTCGGGGCCTGGTCGTCGAGTCTGATTGGCATTTCCGTGCCGAGCCACCGGCTCAAGCGTTTTGAGGCCGCCATCGAGCGTGGTGAAATCCTGCTGATGGTGGACGTGTCGAGTTTGCAGGTCAAGGAAATCGAAAACCTGCTGCAGGCTTCGCACCCTGAAGCGCGTCTGGAAGGTGAGGACCCGGATACCCCGGTGTTCCCCTGAAGAGCCGGGATGCGCGCGGGTCACCTGACACGTGCGCAGTCCCTCAAACTGGCGGAGGTGGCCATGGACCTTCATCTGCATTCCTACCAGAGGCAACACCAGCCGGACTGGCCTGCAGCGGCGGTCGCCGGACTGGCGGCCGGGGCGGTGCTGATGGTGCTGGAGCTGTTCTGGTCGACCCTGGTTTCTGGCGAGAGCCCGTGGGTCGTGTCATACATGATCTCTGCGATCGTGACGGGGCCTGAGACCCTGCAATCGACAGATTTCAGCGTCATGGTGGTGGCCGTGGCCCTCGCGGCTCACTATGTGCTGGGTGTCCTGTTTGGCCTGGTACTCGTTGCCATCATCGTGCCGTTCCGACTCGATTCGACGGTAGGCATGGTGTTGCTGGCGGGCGCGGTGTTCGGCGTGGTGCTGTATCTGCTGAATTTTTACGGCATGACCCGCTTCTTTCCCTGGTTCGCCGAATTGCGTGGCGCACCAACCGCGATAACCCACCTGATTTTTGGGGTGACGGCTGCATTTTTGTACTGGAAGTTCAATCGGCATTGAAGGGGTGGCCGGCGCCGAACCGAGAGGATGCGAATGGTTTTTGCTTATGTCCTCATTGTCATCGTCATCGGATCGGTGTTGTTCCACTTTGTCAGTCCCTGGTCGGCGACGCCGCTGGCCTCGAACTGGCAGTCGATGGACGATACGCTGACCATCACGCTGGTCGTCACAGGCCTTTTTTTCGTTGTCATCAATTTTTTTGTTGCCTACACGCTGTTTCGTTATCGGCATCGCGAAGGCAGCCGCGCATCCTATGAACCCGAGAACAGCAGGCTGGAGCGCTGGCTGATCGGGATCACCACGGTCGGCATCGCGTTGCTGCTGGCGCCCGGGCTTTTTGTCTATGCCCAATACATCAATGCGCCGCGCGAGGCCATCGTGCTGGAGATACTGGGCCAGCAATGGCAGTGGTATTACCGCTTTCCCGGCGCAGACGGCAAGCTGGGCCCGACCGATGCGCGCTTCGTCAGCGCTGCCAACCCGTTCGGCCTCGACGCGCGCGATCCGGTCGGGCAGGACGACTTCCTCGTCGCCGGCACCGAGGTCCACCTGCCGCTGAACAAACCGGTCAAGGTGCTGCTGCGCTCACACGACGTGCTGCACGACTTCTTCGTTCCGCCGTTTCGTGCGCGCATGAACATCGTGCCGGGCCAGATGAGCACATTCTGGTTCACACCCACTGTGCTCGGCCGTTACGAGGCCATGTGCGCCCAGCTGTGCGGCATCGGTCATCCCAATATGCGCGGCCAGGTGGTGGTGGAAGACGAGGCCGCGTTCCAGGCCTGGCTGAAGACGCAGCCCACCTTTGCGGTGACCATGGCGAGCGCCGGCCGCCCGGCCACTGCAACACCGGCCACCGGTGCCGACAGCCTGGTCGCCCAGGGCCAGGCGCTGGCCCAATCCAGGGGCTGTGCGGCGTGCCATACGGTGGACGGCAGCGCCCGGGTCGGGCCGACCTGGAAGGGACTGTACGGCACGACCCGGACACTCGCCGACGGCACCACCGTACGGGCCGACGAGGACTATCTGAGGCGCTCCATCCTCGAGCCCCAGGCGCAGGTGGTGAAGGGCTTTCCGCCCATCATGCCGCCGGCGAACCTGGGCAGCGACGAGGTGGCTGCGCTGCTGGCCTACATCCAGTCCCTGGGCGGTGCGGCTTCGGCCGCACCCGCACCCGCACCTGGGCAGAAGGCGCAGCGGTGAAGCTGCGCCATTGAACGAGGAACACCATGGCCTACGCTGAAGACACTTCGCATCACCCGCAGAGCTTCTTGACCCGGTATGTCTGGAGCCAGGACCACAAGGTGATTGCCGTGCAGTACGCCTGCGTCGCCATCGCCGTGGGGCTGCTGGGGGTGGTGCTGTCCAACCTGATGCGGCTGCAGCTGGGTTTCCCGGGGCAGTTCGAGTTCATCAACGCCGAGCGTTACTACCAGTTTGTCACCATGCACGGGATGATCATGGTGATCTACCTGCTCACCGCGCTGTTCCTCGGCGGCTTCGGCAACTACCTGATCCCGTTGATGATCGGCGCGCGCGACATGGTGTTCCCCTACCTGAACATGCTGAGCTTCTGGGTTTACCTGCTGTCGGTGCTCGTGCTGATCGCGAGCTTCTTTGTGCCCGGCGGGCCCACCGGCGCGGGCTGGACCCTGTACCCGCCGCAGGCCATCCTGCCCGGCACGCCAGGACATGACTGGGGCATCATCCTCATGCTGGTGTCGTTGGTGATCTTCATCGTCGCTACGACGATGGGCGGGCTGAACTACGTGACCACGGTGCTGCAGGCGCGCTGCGAGGGCATGACGCTGCTGCGCATGCCGCTGGCGGTCTGGGGCATTTTCGTGGCGACGATTCTCGCGCTGCTGGCCTTCCCCGCGCTGTTCGTCAGCGGCGTGATGATGCTGCTCGACAAGACGCTGGGCACCAGCTTCTTCATGCCGGCGCTGGTGTCGATGGGCCAGGTGACCGGCTACAAGGGCGGCAGCCCGCTGCTGTTCCAGCACCTGTTCTGGTTCTTTGGCCACCCCGAGGTCTACATCGTGGCGCTGCCGGCCTTCGGCATCGTGTCCGACCTGATCAGCGTGCACGCGCGCAAGGCCATCTTCGGCTACCGCATGATGGTCTGGGCCATCGTCATCATCGGGGCCTTGAGCTTTGTCGTGTGGGCGCACCACATGTTCGTGAGCGGCATGAACCCGTGGTTCGGCTTCTTCTTTGCCACCAGCACGCTGATCATCGCGGTGCCCACCGCCATCAAGGTCTACAACTGGGTGCTGACGCTGTGGCGCGGCGACATTCACCTGACCGTGCCCATGCTGTTCACGCTGGCCTTCATCCTGACCTTTCTGGCCGGCGGACTGACGGGGCTGTTCCTGGGCAATGTGAGCGTGGACATCCCGCTGTCGGGCACCTACTTCGTGGTGGCGCACTTCCACATGGTGATGGGCGTGGCGCCGCTGCTGGTGGTGTTCGGCGGCATCTACCACTGGTTCCCGAAAGTCACGGGCCGCATGCTGGACGACCGGATCGGCAAGCTGCATTTCTGGATCACCTTCCTCGGCACGTACGCCATCTACTTCCCCATGCACTACCTGGGCGTGCTGGGCATGCCGCGGCGCTACTACAACTTTGACGGCTACCAGTTCATCCCGGCCTCGGCGCACGCGCTGAACACCTTCATCACCGTGGCCGCGCTGATCGTCGGTGCGGCGCAGCTGCTGTTCATCTTCAACCTCGCCTGGAGCACCTTCCGCGGCCGGCGAGCCGAGCCCAACCCCTGGCGCGCCGCCTCGCTGGAGTGGCAGACGCCGCAGACACCGCCGGTGCACGGCAACTGGGGGCCGCAGCTGCCGGTGGTCTACCGCTGGGCCTATGCCTACAGTGTGCCGGGCGCGCCGCAGGACTTCATTGCACAAAACGCACCCCCCGAGGCGGGTGGCCAGGAGCCGCAGCCGCATCCCGCCCCGGGCAGGGCCAAGGGAGCGATCGCATGAACACGGCTGTTGCCTATCCCCCCGGCGGCTGGCCGCCGGACCGCCGCGCGGCCAGCACCGGTACCGGCCTGTGGGCCTTCATGGGTGTCGCCACCGCCTTGTTCTCGCTGTTCACCCTGGCTTATGCGATGCGCATGGACAGCGGTGACTGGTCGCCGATTGCCATGCCCTGGCAACTGTGGCTCAGTACCGGGCTGCTGGTCACCGGCAGCGCGTGCCTGCAGCGGGCCGCCAGCGCCGCGCGGCGTGACCACCCGGCCGCGGCGCGCACGTTGCTCGGGGCCGGCGGGGCCTGCGCGCTGGCTTTTCTGGGCGTGCAGCTCTGGGCCTGGCAGGTGCTGCAAGCCGCGCAGGTGATGCCGGCCGGCAACCCGGCGGCCAGCTTCTTCTATCTGCTGACGGCCATGCACGGGCTCCACGTGATCGGGGGGCTGGCCGGCTGGGCGGTGACGGTGCGCGGCGCGGGCCGCGCGGCCGGCCCGGCGTTCGCCTGGCGCGTTGCGCTGTGCGCGCGCTACTGGCACTTCCTGCTGGCAGTGTGGGTGGTGCTGTTTGCGACGCTCGGCTGGCTGACGCCGGAAGTCGTGCGCTGGATCTGCGGCACGGGCTGACGGCCGGCATGAACTCCTGGAGGCTCCATGGACACCACGATATCGATGGCTTCACCCCCAAGCACCGCCGCCGCCGCCAGCGCCGGTGCGGTGGCCGGCTGGCGCGGGCTGGTATCCGACTGGTCGTCCGACCGCGAGGCCTTCCACGTCTCGTGGGGCAAGGCGATGATGTGGATCTTCCTGCTCAGCGACACCTTCATCTTCAGCTGCTTCCTCACGGGCTACATGACGGTGCGCGTGTCGACCACCGTGCCCTGGCCCAACGCGAGCCAGGTATTCGCATTGCATGTGGGCGGCGCCGAGGTGCCCCTGCTGCTGATTGCCATCATGACCTTTGTGCTCATCAGCAGCAGCGGCACCATGGCCATGGCAGTGAACTGCGCCTACCGGCGTGACCGCATCAACGCGGCCGTGCTGATGATTGTGACTGCCACGCTGGGTGAGACCTTCGTCGCCATGCAGGCGTTCGAGTGGTCCAAGCTGATACTGGAGGAGGGCATACGGCCCTGGGGCAACCCGATGGGCGCAGCCCAGTTCGGCTCGGCCTTCTTCATGATCACCGGTTTTCACGGCCTGCATGTGACGGCCGGCGTCATCTATCTGCTGGTGGTGGCCACGCGCCTGCTGCGCGGCCGCTACGAACAGACGGGCAACTACCAGATCGTCGAGATCGCCGGGCTGTACTGGCACTTCGTCGACCTGGTCTGGGTGTTCATCTTTGCGTTGTTCTATCTCTGGTGACCGCCCCTGCTGAAAGGTTGACCATGTCCTCCTCCCAATCGCCCTCCTCATCGCCATCTTCCTCCGGCCAGCAACATCCGATCGGCCTGTACCTCAAGGTCTGGGGCCTGCTTTTCGTGCTCAGCACGCTGTCCTACCTGGTGGATTACTTCCACTTCCAGGGCTACTTGCGCTGGGGCCTGATCCTGGTCTTCATGCTGCTCAAGGCCGGGCTCATCGTGGCGGTGTTCATGCACATGGCCTGGGAGCGGCTGG
This sequence comes from Polaromonas sp. P4_H1, assembly GCF_056400945.1. Lineage (NCBI taxonomy): Bacteria > Pseudomonadati > Pseudomonadota > Betaproteobacteria > Burkholderiales > Comamonadaceae > Polaromonas > Polaromonas sp. P4_H1. The sequence continues at coordinate 96,733 of NZ_JBFUKG010000004.1, forward strand.
CGCTGGTCTATGCCATCCTGGTTCCGCCGCTGGCCGTGCTGGTGCTGGTCGGCCTGATGGCTGCCGAAGCTGACCACACTTTCATCACCCGGTTGCTGTTTTTCCGCTAGGGCAGGGTGGCAGGGGACTGCCTGGAAGTAATGGCAGGGGAGTGACGGCAGAAGCGTGATGGCATGAGCGTGACCCTGTGCGACGTGCGCGCCGGAAATCCGGTGCATCATTGCTATATCTACCTCCATGGAGCTTCCAATGCCACAGACCCCGGTCATCCCGCTGAACCCAGAAGTCATCGAAACGCTCAAGCGCATCACCACTGCCACCCTGACCACGGTGCTGCTCAAAAAGGGCCTGCGCAATGTCTGGATGCGCGGCACGCGCCCCCTGCGCCCCGATCAGCCGCGCCAGGTGGGGCGCGCCTTCACGCTGCGGTTTGTACCTGCCCGCGAGGACCTGGCCACGCCGGCCTCATGGGGCGCCCCGATTTCGACGCGCGCGGCCATCGAAGCCATGCCCGAGGGCGTTGTCGCGGTGGTGGGAGCCCTGGGGGTGACCGATGCCGGCATCTTCGGCGACATTCTCTGCACCCGCATGCAAAAGCGCGGTGTCGCCGCGCTGGTCACCGATGGCGTCGTGCGCGACCTGTCGGGCGTGCTGGACACCGGCTTGCCCGTCTGGTGCCAGGGCACGGCCGCGCCGGCGTCGGTTACGGGACTCACCTTTGTCAACTGGCAGGAGCCCGTGGGCTGCGGCGGTGTTGCGGTGTTCCCCAACGATGTGGTCGTTGTCGATACCGACGGCGCGGTGCTGATTCCTGCTGCGCTGATCGACGAGGTTGTGGAGGCCGCTGTAGAGCATGAGCGTCTTGAGGAGTGGATCATGCAGCAGGTGAGCCAGGGCTCGCCGCTGCCCGGCCTGTACCCGCCCAACGAAGAAAACCGGACGCGCTATGAGGCCTGGCGGCGCGGGGCCTGAGCATCCGCTGGCGATGGCCGTGTGGTGCTACTGGATTTCCTGACGCGGCGTCCGTGCGTTGCGCGAAGTGCCTGCCCGCCCGGGCAGGCCGAAGCGCATCGTCGGAGCCCGCGTCCGACCGGGGGCGCTGGCTGCGTTGGGCAACCATGGGCGTTGCGTGGAAGACCTGTGGTTTGCAACTATTTTTGTGATGGCATTAAGATGGATGCGCTTTTTTTGTAACGTACCATCGCAAGATCCGAGCGTACGTTTTTTCACACCTTGCAGATGCGGCCATGGCGGCTATGGTCCGGTACCTGGCCAGATCCCGGCGGTTGCATCAAAAAAAATCACAGGCCGCAATAAAAGCGGGCCATTGATGAGGGAGCCATGTCTTTTCATGAAGTCCAGTTTTACGAACACGAGGCGTTTCTGGTCGCCAGGGTGGCTGGCCACGTCAGCGCTGCCTTGGACGCAGGTGACGCGGCCATCGTGATCGCCACGCCCGTGCATCGCGCGGCATTTGCCGGGCAGCTTCAGCGCGACGGCGTCGATACGCGCGAGCGGTTTATTTCGCTCGACGCCCGGCAAACGCTTGAGCAATTCATGGTCAATGACTGGCCCGACGAAAGGCGCTTCTCGGCTCTTCTGGGCGACATCATCTCTCAGGCCACGCGGGGTGGCGCGCTGCGGCTGCACGCTTTCGGGGAGATGGTGGCCCTGTTGTGCGCCGATGGCAAGCCGCAGGCGGCGCTGCGGCTGGAAGAGCTTTGGAACCAGCTTGCCACGCAGCATGCGTTCTCCCTGCTATGCGCCTATCCGGTCGATGCTTTTGGGGCGGAAGCGCCGTCGCAGGTGTTCGACGCGATATGTTCGGCGCATTCGCATGTCAGCCCGTGCGAGGAGTACCAGGCGCTGCTTGCCGACCCGGACCGTTTTCACCGCACGATGGCGCGCCTGCAGCACAAGGCGCAGTCGCTCGAACACGAGATCATGCGGCGCGAGGAGGCTGAGCGTGCCATCAGTCGCCTGGCCGCCCACCAGGAGCATATTCGGGAAGAGGAGCGCAAGCGGATCGCCCGGGAGATCCACGACGAGCTGGGCGGCCTGCTGACGGGTATCAAGGCCTATGTGTCGGTTGCACAGGAGCGCTGCGTGCGGCGAGGCCTGCCATCAGACCCGCAATTGGCCGACGCCGCCGATCTGGCCGATACCGCGCTGGCCAGCGTGCGCCGGATCATCACGGATTTGCGGCCCAGCGTGCTGGACCAGCTGGGCGTCTGGGCAGCGATCGAGTGGTATGCGAGCCAGATTGAAAAGCAGGCGGGGCTGACCTGCCGGGTGGACATCGATGAAACCGAGGTTCTCGCCCAGCTCGATGCCAAATCCAGCAATGCGGTGTTTCGCATTGTCCAGGAAGCATTGACCAATGTCGTGCGTCATGCCGGGGCCTCGCGGGTCGACATCCAGGTGCGGCAGGCGGATGGCGCGGTGACTGTGGCAGTGATGGACAACGGCAATGGCCTGGTTCGCATGGGGCAGCGCGAATCCTGGGGTATCGCCGGCATGCATGAGCGGGCACGCCACTGTGGCGCGGAACTGAAGATGATCCCGGTGCCTGGGCAGGGCACGACGGTTGCCCTGCGCCTGCCATGGCCGCCGGGGAACCGGCAATGACGGGTCCCAGGATCCGGGTCCTGCTGGTGGATGACCATGCTGTTGTGCGCAATGGGGTGCGCTTGATGCTGGGCACCGCGCCCGACATCGACGTCACGGGAGAGGCGCCGACGGCTAGGGATGCCTTGAACCTGGTGCGCAAACAGGCGTTTGACGTGGCGCTGGTGGACATCGCATTGCCGGGGCGCAACGGGCTGGAGTTGCTGAAGATGTTGCGCGCCGAGTGTCCCGGGCTCGCCGTACTGATGCTGAGCATGTATGCCGAGGATCTCTACGCCATGCGGGCACTCAAACACGGCGCGGCCGGCTACCTGACCAAGGACAGCCCCACCGCCAGCCTGATCGCCGCGGTGCGCAAGGCACACGCCGGTGGCAAGTACCTCAGCGCTGAACTGGTCGATCAGCTGGCCGCCAATGTCGGTAGCACACGCGGCGGCCGCAGGAAAAGGGGCCATGAGTCGCTGACCGACCGGGAACTTGAAGTCCTCAGGCAGATTGTCGATGGCAAGAGTCTGGCCCGCATCGCTGCCGGCCTGCACCTGAGCGCCAGTACCATTACCACCTACCGTTCCCGTATCTGCGCAAAACTCGATGTGCACAGCAATGCCGAGCTGACGCGCTACGCGATCGACAATAGCCTGGTTCAATAAGAGCCGTCAACAAAACCCTCACGGCGTCGTTGTGCCGCCTTGCCGTGCTATAGCTATAGCACTGTCTGCGGCGGCACGCCTGGCCAGGACCGCTTCGCTGGGTTTTGTTCGCGGCTCCAAGGCTCACGGCGTCGCGTCACATCGCGATCGCCGGATGCGAGCTAGTGAGATGGAGCGTAGCCCGAACGCCTGCGCTGCGGCCGGTCCAGTGCGCGCAGCACTGCAATGCCGAGGCCCGTGATTTGCAAATTGCTCCCGCCATCGGATATTCGCGGCAGACCCACCAGATTTTTTTCGATCAACGAGCCGACATCCGGGTCGCCCAGGGCGAGCTGTTCTGGCGCCCGGCTGATCAGAAATAATTTTGCCAATTCATGATGGGACAACATTCGCTTCCTCCTGAGGCAGCCTGCGCTCCGGGTAAGCTGGAACGCGGCTTCGTGGTTGAATTAACGACATGCAAGAACCTGGCCACTGAAACGCGAAAAATTTGTTATTGACGGCAACTCATGGTGTGACAGAACATTGGATGGGGATGGCCAGGTGACAGCGACACGCTGTCCCGGCAAATTTGTCTCGCTCCAGCACCTCCGGCGATGTCTTAGTGGGCGGCTTCTTCAGGCCGACTTTTGATGCCCATTCACGCCGTTCCCCCGGGTCGTACCCGCGCGGGGAGTTTTCCAGGTGCCTGTGGCGAACTTCGTCGCCTCTTCCGTGGCGCGCGCGCCCAAGTCGTAAACCGATGAGGCCGCGTCCACCAGCGGTTGCAGCGCCGCCAGCATCGGCGCCTGTCCAGCTGTGCTGATGCCAAGAATTTTCCGGGAGTTTTCCCGAATCTGTTCCGCCTGGGCCTGCATGCGCTTGGTAACCTCGGTCTGGCTCTCGCTGGCCATCTGGTAGAGGCCGCTCCAGTAGCCGATCATCGTCCGGGACTGGATGTTCACGAGCTTTGCCGATACGGCGACGAGTTCTTCAAAGTCCTTTGCCTCGTTGACCATGGTGGTGGCCTGTGCATGGGATGCCAGGGCCTCGGTGATAGCGGCAAGCTGATGGCTGCGCAAACGTTCCGCGCCCTCCAGTGACCACCTGATCGTATCGCCTGTCGCCTTCAGGCTGGCACGGTGGAAATCGAAAAGCTGGTTGTTGGACTGCGTCATGAATGTCTCTTTTTTTGAATAAGGAGTTGAATAAACAGGGCGCTCTGGATGACCGGTTTTCATCGCTGCCTTCTCCGAATCACTGGCTTCGCTGGCCCCGTGTCCGATCACCTGCTGCGCTGAATGTGGTGCTCAAAACGTCTGAAGAGTGTGCGGCGGCGGTTGCCCTGGCGCTATCGTCAATTCCGTTCATCGCATGTCATGAATTCTGGGAAAAAAGTTGTAGTGATTCCACGACATAACAAGCTCTGCCGATAGCCTTGCACGTGGGCCTTGTGCGAGCCGCCCGGGGCTGCGGCGGCTCGCCGGCGCTGGTGGGGGCAGGCCGGCTCAGTTGAACCACTCTCAGCTGAACCACTTCTTCACATCGACCGTTGACCGCCGCCCAACGTCCTCGTAATGCGTCGAGAGCCAGGTGCCGGCCCTCTCGCGCCCCTGTTCCCGCAGCAGTTCGAGAAAGGGGCCGTGTGCCAGCAGCTTGGTTTCGGTGCGTTGCAGGCTCACCAGCTCAGCGGAGTCGACCATGTGAAAGCGCATCTTCTGCAGTCGCCGCTCCAGCCGCCCCGTGGTCAGGAAGGGCAGGCTTGAAAACTCCGTCGCATGGGCGAACATGCGCATCTCGCGCATGAAGGTGGCGTTGAAGGCCAGCTCCACAATGCGCGCCTCGATCTCCTCCACGCTGCGCGGCGTGCCATTGCGCTCGAGCGGACTCAGCAGGACCAGCAGCACATCGCGTGAATCGCAGTCGTAGAACAGCGGAAACACCGCCGGGTTGGCCGAGTAGCCGCCGTCCCAATACGGCTGGCCGTCGATTTCCACCGAGTGATGGATCTTGGGCAGGCAGGCGGAGGCCAACAGCACCTCAGCCGTGAGTTCGTTTTCCCGAAACACGCGCAGCTTGCCGGTGTTCACCTGCGTGGTGCCGATGAACAGCTTGAACGGACTGCCCGCGCGCAGGCGCTCGAAGTCGACCTGCCGGTTGAGCAGGTCGCGCAAGGGATTCAGGTCCAGCGGGTTGAGCTGCGAAGGCGAGAAATACCCGGCCCAGTTCGCCAGCATCTTGCTGGCCGGCGACAGGCTGATGGCGTCGCCCTGCCCCTGGGTCATCATGCTCCAGGGCATCTGCTTTCCGACCTCGCCCCAGAAGTCGGCCAGGCCCTGGCGCGCGCCCTCGCGCTGGCCCTTCATCCAGCCGTCTGCAAACACCACGGCATTCATGGCGCCGGCACTGCTGCCGCTCAGGCCCTCGAACTGGACGCGCGGGTCTTCAAGCAGCGCATCCAATACCCCCCAGGTGAAGGCCCCATGGGCGCCGCCGCCCTGAAGCGCCAGGTTGAGCCGCTCCGCTGGAGAGCGCCGACCCAGCCAGCTTTTTGACACCGTGCCGGGGCTGGATGCGGGGGCCGGCGCGAGGCGGGGGCCCAGCAGGCGCTTGAGCCGCGCCAGGCTTGACTGCTTTGGGGCTTTGGCGCGTCGCGGTGTTGCTCCACTGTCGATCAAATGAACTCCTTCACGGCGGGCGAAATGCCCTGCAGGTGTCGGTTCAGTATAGGGTTTTCCCGTATAAGCGGACGCGAACTCACTTAACCTTGCAAAAAAGAGGTTGAATGGCCGGCAGCACGGCCTGGTGATGAGCCGGCGCCTTGCAGCGCTGTAGCATTAGCATTGAGGTTGCAACTCATGAAATTGCACATCCTCCCCTTGTCAAAATACGGTTATCCGTACCACCCGTAAATTACCCGTAACCCCGTTAATACGCGTTCCATTCGCCACACCACCATGAAAAATTTATTGAGCCCGTCCGCGACCCTGCCTGTTGACGCCCCCGATGCATTGCTGATCGGCCGGGTCTGGGTCGAGGGCTCCGGCCCTGTGCTGGCGCTGGTCAATCCCGGCGGCGTGTTTGACCTCTCCAGCCTGGCGCCGACTGCGAGCCAGCTGCTGGAGTTGCCGGACCTGGCCAGGGCCGTGCGTGCGGCCGCGCCGTCGCTGCCGCGCCTGGCGGGCACGGCCGAGGTGCTGGCCAATTCGCATGCGGACGCGCACGACCCGAAATTGCCCTGGCTGATCGCACCGTGCGACTTGCAGGCCATCAAGGCGGCGGGAGTCACGTTTGTGGCTTCCATGCTGGAGCGGGTGATTGAAGAGCAGGCCGGCGGCGACGCCAGCAAGGCCGAGTCCGTGCGCAGCGCGGTGGTCAGCGTCATGGGCGAGAACCTCAGCAGCATCAAGCCCGGTTCGCCGGAAGCGGCCCAGCTCAAGGAAGTGCTGATTGTCCAGGGCGTCTGGTCGCAATACCTGGAGGTCGGCATTGGGCCCGACGCGGAAATCTTCACCAAGAGCCAGCCCATGAGCGCGGTGGGCACGGGCGCTGAAGTAGGTCTGCACCCGCGCAGCCACTGGAACAACCCGGAGCCTGAAATCGTGCTGGCGGTGAATTCGCGCGGCGAGGTGCAGGGCGCTTCGCTGGGCAATGACGTCAACCTGCGTGACTTTGAAGGGCGCAGCGCGCTGCTGCTGGGCAAGGCCAAGGACAACAACGCTTCGTGCGCCATCGGCCCCTTCATTCGCCTGCTGGACGACCACTTCACCATGGACGATGTGCGCCGCAGTGAGCTGGCCATGACGGTGACCGGGCCGGAGGGTTTCGAAATGAAAGGCGGCAGTTCGCTGAGCCTGATCAGCCGTGACCCGCTGGACCTGGTGGCCCAGGCGATTGGCGCCAACCACCAGTATCCTGATGGCTTCATGTTGTTTCTGGGGACCATGTTCGCACCCACGCAGGACCGGCACGGCCCTGGCCAGGGCTTCACCCATGTGGTGGGCGACCTGGTGACGGTGGCGACGCCGCAGCTGGGCAGCCTGGTGAACCGCGTCACCACGTCGGACAAGGCCGCGCCCTGGACTTTTGGCGTCACGGCGTTGATGCAGAGCCTGGCGCGCCGCGGCCTGCTGTAGAAAGGGGTGAAGCCGGCCATGCATACCTCCGCACTTGTGCTGTTTTCCGGTGGCCAGGATTCCACCACCTGCCTGGCCCAGGCGCTCTCCAAATACGAGCGCGTGGAGACCGTCGCCTTTGACTACGGCCAGCGCCACAAGGTGGAGCTGGATGCACGCCTGAATGTGCTGCGCGAAATCAAAAGCCGGTTTCCGCACTGGGCGCCCAAGCTGGGCGAAGACCATCTGCTCGACCTGGCCGTGCTGGGGCAGGTGAGCGATACCTCGCTGACGCGCGACGTGGCCTTCAAGATGGAAAACTCGGGCCTGCCCAACACCTTTGTGCCGGGGCGCAACCTGCTGTTTCTCACGCTGGCGGCCGCGCTGGCCTATCGGCGCGATTTGCAGGTGCTGGTGACCGGCGTCTGCGAAACCGACTTTTCAGGCTACCCCGACTGCCGCGACGACACCATCAAGGCCATGCAGCTGGCGCTCTCGCTGGGCATGGACAAACGCTTTCTGATCGAGACACCGCTGATGTGGATCGACAAGGCCGACACCTGGCGTCTGGCCCATGCGCTGGGCGGCCAGGCGCTGGTCGAGCTGATCATCGAGCACACCCACACCTGCTACCTGGGCGACCGCACGCACCGGCAGGCCTGGGGCTACGGCTGCGGGCAATGCCCGGCCTGCGAGCTGCGGGCGCGCGGCTATGCCGGTTATGTGGGGACGCCCTGAGCTTCACGGCTCAGCGTACTGCAGCAATACCAGACCCTCAGCTGCCTTCCACGAGGCAGCGGTTGACCAGCGGCGGCTCTTCTCCGACGTGAAAGGCGAGCTTGCGCTCGCGCAGCGCTACGTCGCTGGCGGTCACGCGGTCAAAGCGCCGCAGGTGTTCGGTCCATGACTCGTCGATGATCTGCTCGATGTAGCGCCCCGGGTTACCGATGTCGCGCAGCAGCGCCCAGTCGAGCGCTCCCTGGCGCAGGCGGCTGCGGCGGCTCTCCTGCATCAGGGCACGAAAATCGTCGGCACGGGCCGGATCGATCTGGTATTCAATGGTGACCACCACATGGCCTGCACCGGGCGGCACGTTGGCCACCGGCACTTTGAAGTCGCGTGAAGGCGTCAGGTCTTCCTCGATGCTGAGGTCCGTGACCCAGCGCTGGGCCAGCAGCATGGTGACCGTGCCGCTCAGCGCGGCCACCAGCAGGCCCGTCGGCACGCTGGTCACCGTGGCCACCTGGCCCCACAGCGCAGCGCCCAGGGCGCTGGCGCCCATGATGGCCATCTGGTACATCGACATGCCGCGTGCCCGCACCCAGTCCGGCAGCGACAGCTGGGCCGACACGCTGAGCGAATTGGCGCAGGAGATCCAGGCCATGCCATTGAGCAGCATGGCCGGCACGGCGACATAGACATTCGGCGCCAGCGCCATCACGGCGGTGGAGGCCGACTGCAGCACGGTGGAGCGCAGCACCAGCGTGTCGCGCGGCATCATCTGGCGCAGGCGCGGCAGGTACATGGCGGCGATGATGGCGCCCGCCCCCATGGAGGCCAGCAGCAGCGTGAAGGTGCCGGCACCGCCGCCGTGCAGGTTGCGCGCCACCAGAGGCAGCAGGGCCAGCAGGGCAGTGGAATGCAGGAAAAACAGCGAGACGCGCACCAGCACGGCCCGCAGGCGGTGCGACTGCCGCACAAATTGCAGCCCCACGCGCATGGCGCTGACCAGGCGTTCGCGCCCCAGCGGGCTGGGTACATGGTCGCGCCGCCAGCGCATGATGATGAAGCCGGAGATGACCGACAGCACGGCATTGAGAACAAACACCCAGGCGGTGCCGGCACTGGCAATCAGCGCGCCTGCCACCAGGGGGCCGACGATGCGCGAGGCATTCATGGACACACCGTTCAAGGCCAGCGCGGCCGGCAACTGCGGGCGCGGCACCAGCTCGGGCACGATGGCGGCGAACACCGGCCAGCGCATGGCCAGCCCGATGCCGTTGGCAAAGGTCAGGGCCAGCAGCAGCGGCGGCGTCATCACACCCGAGACCACGGCGATACACAGCAGCGTGGCCACGCCGGCAATCCAGAACTGCGTCATGATGAAGTAGCGCCGCCGGTCCAGGATGTCGGCCAGCGCACCGCTGGGCAGGCCGAGCAGGAAGACCGGCAGGGTCGAGGCCGATTGCACCAGCGCGACCCAGAGCGGCGTGGTGGTCATGGACGTCATCATCCAGGCGGCGGCCACGTCGTTCATCCACATACAGATGTTGGCCACCAGCCAGGTGCTCCACAGCATGCGGAACACCGGGTAGGTGATGGGCGTCCATGGCGAAAGCGATTCAGTGGCGGACGGCGGCGTTGCCTTGAGTGGTTCTTCGGGCATTCAGTGACTTTTCCGTATTTCTTTCGTGTGTCTTCAGTAGGGCTTCAGAGGGTCTTCAGAGGGTCTGCTGCGGCCGGCTTTCGTGCAGCCGGTAGAGCACGGGTCCACCCGGCGGCAATTTTTCCAGTTCCCAGAGCCTGCTGTGAAAGGCCGCCGCCGTGGGGCGGTGGGCAATCGAGACGATGCCGCCATGCATGGCCTTCACATGCGCCAGCAGTTTTTCATACAGCGTTTTCTCGGCCGCTTCGTCCAGCGCGCTGGTCGCTTCATCGGCAAAAATCCAGGCGGGCTTTTTCAGCAGCACGCGGGCAATCGCCAGGCGCTGCTGCTCGCCGCCCGACAGCTTCTGGGTCCAGGCATCCTTGTCGTCCAGCCGGCTGGCCAGCTGGGGCAACAGCGCGTCAGACAGCGCCTGCTGCAGGGCTTCGTCACTGTAGCGCGCGGCCGGTTGCGGGTAGGCCAGCGCATCGCGCAGCGCGCCGTCGGGGAAATAGGGACGCTGCGGAATGAACATCGCGTCCCGCGGCAACTGTGTCTGGCCTCGCGAGAACGGCCAGATGCCCGCCAGCGCCCGGAACAGCGTGGACTTGCCACTGCCCGACGGGCCCTTCACCAGCACGCTTTCGCCGGGTGCCGCCTGCACGGACACGCCGCTCAGCAGCGTGGCGCCCGAGGGCAGGGCCAGCGTCAGGTCGCGGGCCGCGAGCGTGTCAGCGCCGGCCAGCGGGGAGGCTTCGTTTGCTATCAAATTGGCAGCCAGTTGCGCGCGTCCTTGCTCGGTCATCGCCGCGATGTGGTCTTCAAAGCTGGTCAGGCGGTCGGTCGTGGCGCGCCACGCGGCCAGGCTGCTGTAGTTGTCGACCAGCCAGCTCAGCGAGTCCTGCACCCGCCCGAAGGCCGACGCGATTTGCATCAGCTCGCCGAGCTGGATGGCGCCGCTGAAAAACCGCGGTGCCGCCACGATGAAAGGAAACACCACGGCGGCCTGGCCAAAGAAGTTGGTGAACCACACCAGGTTCTTCTGCTTTTTGATCAGCAGCAGGTAATTGGCCAGCACGGCGGCAAAGCGCGTGTCCAGGTGCACGCGCTCCACGGTTTCGCCCTTGTCCAGCGCAATCGCTTCGCTGTATTCGCGCACCCGCACCATGTGGTGGCGAAAATCGGCTTCATAACGCTGTTGCAGGAAGTTGAGCCTGATCTGCGGACGGCCGATGTAGTGCGTGAGCACGCTACCCAGGGCGCAGTAAAGCACGGCCATCCAGACCATGAAGCCCGGAATGCTGTAACTCGTGCCGCCCAGCGTGAATGCGAAAGCACCCGAGAGAGACCAGAGGATGCCGACAAAGCTGAGCAGCGTGACCACCGCATTGAGCAGGCCCATGCTCAGTGAAATGCTGTAGGAGGTGAAGAGGTTGATGTCTTCCTGGATACGCTGGTCCGGGTTGTCCGGGGTGTCCTTCGTGTTCAGCGCGTCTTTGGCTGCGCCGGTGAAGCGGCCCAGCTCCAGCTTGTAAAACGCGTGGTCGGCGAGCCAGCGTTTCAGGTAGTGTGTCGTCATCCAGGCGCGCCAGCGCACCTCCAGCAACTGGGTGAGGTAGAAGCGGTACACCGCAATCAGGATGAAGGCGAAGGCCAGGTAGGTAAAGCGCCCCAGCTGCGTCCAGAACACTGCCGCGTCCTTGTTTTGCAAGGCGTCGTAAAACACCCGGTTCCATTCATTGAGCAGCACCAGCATGTAGACCGCGCCCAGGTTCAGGACGACGATGGCCAGCAGCAGGCCGCGCGCTTTCCATTTGTCTTCCGACTGGAAGTAAGGCGCCGACAGGGCCCAGACGCGTGCGCCGAACAGCCGGAAGGCGCTGAATTTGGCGAGGAAGCCGGCGGGGCCGGGAGTGCTGGCAGTGCTGGCAGGAACATTCATTCTGGCAAACCTTTTGGTGACAACTGGTTGGATACGCCGCTGGCCACGTGGCCCGAGGGCACATGCTGGGCCGCCGAGTGCACATGGCCGGTCTGGTCGTCAAAGAAAAAATCGGGTTCGAACTCGCGCAGGAACTCGCCCTTGGCCAGCCCGCCGAGGAACATCGCTTCATCGACTTCGATGTTCCAGTCCATCAGAGTGCGGATGGCGCGCTCGTGCGCCGGGGCGCTGCGCGCGGTGACCAGCGCGGTGCGTATGCGCATGCGCGAGGTGCCCGCCTGTTGCAGGCGGTGCAGCGCCTCCAGCAGCGGTTTGAACGGCCCGGCCAGCAGCGGCTGCGTGGCCTTGTCGCGCTCGTGCTGCTGGAAGGCCGTGAGGCCCTGCGACTGGAAGACGCGCTCGGCCTCGTCGGAGAACAGCACTGCATCGCCGTCAAAAGCAATGCGCACTTCGTGCGGATGCGCGTCGCTGGCACGCACCGAGTGCGGGTACACCTGTGCGGCGGGCACGCCGGCAACCAGCGCGTCGCGCACGTCGCTGAGGTGGGCCGACAAAAAGAGGTTGGCATGCAGGGGCTTCAGGTAGCGCCACGGCGCTTCGCCGCGGTTGAAGGTGCCGCGCTCGATCTTCAGGCCATAATGCTGCGCCGAGCGGAACACGCGCATGCCCGAGACCGGGTCGTTGCGCGACAGGATCACCACCTCCACCCGCTGGCTCGGCGCGGCCGGGCTGGCCGCTTCGCCCTGGCTTTCAGGGGCGTCATTGAATGCCAGCAGTTTCTTGACCAGCGAGAACGCCACGCCGGGCTTGGCCGGCACGTCGAGCCGCTCCAGCTGCAGCTTCATGTAGGCCGCATCTTTTTTGGCCCCCGGCGGCGCTTCCTGCATCAGGCCCGTTTCAAAAATACGGTTCTCTTCCTCGAAATCAAACAGCGCGCGCGACGAGATCGCCACCACGAGCTGACCGTCCAGATTTGCTGCCATGTTGTGATGCCTTGGTGTTGTTAGGTCGGTTTTGGGTATGGCTTCATTTGGCGCTGATCACCCGTGTGCGACGCGATACCAGCAGACGCCGCGGAACTGGCTCTGCCAGGCCGCAGGTGTCGCCCCCTGCAAGGGGGGAGGCGGCTACACGCAGTGAGCAAGCAACGGGGGTGTTCATACCAGTTCCAGTGTGCACCATTGTCCATAAGCCAGTGCACCCATCGGCCATTGGTCGGCACGCGCGACCTGGCGCAGGCCGCGCGCCAGCAGGTGTACCGCCCGCATGACGCCCGCGTGCGTGATCCACAGCGTGCCTGCCGGACCCTGCAATTCGTCGAAGGCAGAGGCGACGCGCGCCATCACCTGGCTGACGCTTTCTCCGTCGCCACCGACGGCGTAGTTCGCAAAGTCGTCGGTCCATGCCTGCAGCTCGGCCGGGGCAATGTCCTGCCAGGCGCGGCCTTCCCACTGGCCGAAATCCATTTCCTGCAGGCGCGGGTCTGATTCATAAGTCAAGTCGGGCCGCAGTCCTTGCAGAGTCCTAGACAGCTGCTCGCACCTTGCTAGCGGCGAGCTGGCGACGCGGCAGCCCTCAGGCAGCAAGCGGGTCAGCGACTGCGCACAGTGCGCCGTCGCGCCCGCATCGGCCGCCACCGGGTGCCGGCCGTAGCAAATGCCGGGCCCAATCAAGGGCTGCGCATGACGGACCAGCCAGAGCTTCATCGAGGAGAGGTCCTCCGGCGCATTTCTGAAGCGACAAGCGTGGGGGGCCTATCAAGGCAAGGTGGGGTCTTAACCCAGCAGGGGCCGCGGAACCGGCTTAGCCGGGCCGCAGGCGCAGCGGCCCCCTCGGGGGGCAGCGCAGTACGCGAAGCGACAGGCGTGGGGGCCAGGGTTTCGCCGCCGGGCCGCCCCAAGGCGAAATGCGCCCCCTCGGGGGGCAGCGCAGTACGCGAAGCGACAAGCGTGGGGGCCATATTCACAAACTAACGGCCAGACCCAGGTAGAAGGCGATTTCGCAGACCTGCTGCGTGGCGCCGAGGCAGTCGCCGGTGAAGCCCTGCAGGCGCCGTTTGAAGAGCGCCCCCATCCACAACAGCGCCAGCATGGCAAAGCTGCAGGCTGTTATCAAACTGATGGCATCCAGCGCCAGGCCTGCAAGGGCCAGCACGACAAATGACCAGATGAATGCGACCAGCAGGCTGCCCTGGGAAATCTGGTCGGCCAGCGGCTTGGACTTGGAGCTTGCAGTGTTGCCGACGTGCGGCAGCAGCCAGATCAGCAACAGCGGCAGGCCGCGCGAGACCACGTGGCCCGTCAGCAGCGCGGCGCAGATGTACCAATTGCTGAAAGGGGCGTCGTCCCCGCCCTCGGGAAGGCTGCCCTCGACCGAGCCCAGCATCGCCAGCAGGGCGACCTTGCCCAGCAGCGCCAGCATCAGCGCCATGGCGCCAAACGCACCCACGCGCGAGTCTTTCATGATCTCCAGCGCGCGGTCGCGGTCCTGGCTGCCGCCCAGGCCATCGGCCACATCGGCCAGCCCGTCTTCATGAAAACCGCCCGTCAACAGCACGGTGGCGGCGGTGGACAGGACGGTGGCCACCAGCGGTGTGAAGGGGGTGTCGGGCAGCAGGGCCTGCAATAACCAATACACCAGTGCCGCCAGTGTGCCAACCAGGATGCCGATGCCCGGAAAGTGGCCAGCGCTGGCGCGCAGCAGTTCGGGGCTGTAGCCTACCCAGTCGGCCAGCCGCCCCACGACGGGTATGCGGGTGAAGAACTGGACGGCGAGCAGGTACTCACGCACAAATTGGCTGATCAGGTTCATGGGGATGTCATGGCGGCGTTATGTTGGTGTCATGGCGACATCGTGGCGACATCCGGGCGCATTCAGGGGCTCTCCTTGCCGCTCACGCCGGCCGAGTCAAAGCTGGCCATCTCGTCCAGGAACAGCGCCGCCGACTGCACCAGCGGCCAGGCCAGCAGGGCGCCTGTGCCTTCTCCCAGCCGCAGGTCGAGTTCAAGCAGCGGCGTGGCCTTCAGGTGGGCCAGCAGCAGGCCGTGGCCACGCTCGGCTGAGCGGTGGCAGAACACCAGGTAGTCGCGCACCTGCGGCGCCAGGGCGTGGGCCACCAGCGCCGCGGCGCCGGCGATGAAACCGTCGACCAGCACGACGCGGCGTTCGCTGGCGGCCTGCAGCATCGCGCCGCACATCATGGCAATTTCAAAACCACCGAGCGCGGCGAGCGCGTCAAGCGGCCGCGTGGCGTCGGCGTGGCGTTCCAGGGCGCGCATCAGCACACCCTGCTTGTGCAGCAGCTGCGGGTCGGTCAGGCCCGTGCCGCGCCCTGTTGCGTCCTCCAGGCTGGCGCCGGCCAGCCGCGCAAACAGCAGGGCCGCCGCCGAGGTGTTGGCAATCCCCATTTCGCCCAGCGCCACCACGTTGCCCGGCAGGGCCCGCACGACGGCCATGCCCGCCTGAAGCGCCGCATGGGCTTCGGCCGGCGACATGGCGGGCTCGCTGCAGAGGTTGCGCGTACCGTGCGCGATCTTGCGCTGCAGCAGTTGCGGGTGTGCGGGCAGTTCAGCCGCGACGCCGGCGTCGACCACGTGCAGTGCAAAGCCATGCTGGCGGGCAAACACATTGACGGCTGCGCCGCCGGCCAGCATGTTGCCCACCATCTGCACGGTGACGGCCTGCGGATAGGCTGAAACGCCTTCTGCGGCAATGCCGTGGTCGGCCGCAAACACCACCATTTGCGGCTCGTGCAGCGTGACGGTCTCGCGGCGCTGGATCAGGCCCAGCTGCAGCGCCAGGCCTTCCAGCGCCCCCAGCGCGCCCAAGGGCTTGGTCTTGTGGTCGATCTTGTGCTGCAGCCGGTCTGCCAGCGCGGCATCGGCGATGGGCGCGATCGCCGGGATGTGCAGGGCCGGATGAGAAGAGGAGACAGGGGGGAAAGAGGTGGTGGCAGTCATCGGACACGGTTCTCGGTGATCAGCTGGAGGCAGGCCGGGCAGTAGCACGAGGCGGCGCTGGCGCTGTCAGCGCTTGCCTCTTTGCCCGCCGGGGAAGTTGAAGCAGGCACGGGCATCACGTGCGGCAGCTTGACGCACCAGCATTGCGCGTCGCCGGCCACCATGCCGCAGCGAAAGCCAGCGCCGCAGCGTGGGCACGTTGAGGTGGGGGACAAGCCGGTCCCGGGTGTTTCTGGTGATGGCGTGCTTTGTGATGTCATGCGTTGGTCCGCTCAGCTCTGTAGAAACAGCCGGTAGACGGGGTTGTCGGTTTCTTCCACGTGGGGGTAGCCCAGGGTGTCCAGGAAGGCCTTGAAGGCCTTGTTGTCGCTCTTGGGCACCTGCAGGCCCACCAGGATGCGGCCATAGTCGGCGCCCTGGTTGCGGTAGTGAAAGAGGCTGATGTTCCAGCCCGGCTGCATGCTGGACAAAAATTTCATCAGCGCGCCGGGCCGCTCGGGAAAGATGAAGCGCAGCAAGCGTTCGTCTTTGGACAGCGCGCTGTGCCCGCCCACCATGTGGCGGATATGCTCCTTGGCGAGCTCGTCATGCGTGAGGTCGAGCGCCTTGAAGCCGTGGCGGGAGAAGTTGGCTGCGATCTTGCTGCTCTCGCCCTTGGCCGAGGTGGTCAGCCCCACAAAGACATGGGCTTTCTCGTCGTCGCTGATGCGGTAGTTGAATTCGGTCACGCTGCGCGGGCCGCCGGGCAACTCGCCGATCAGCTCGCAAAAGTGCCGGAAGCTGCCGCGCTCTTCGGGAATCGTCACGGCAAACAGCGCCTCGCGCTCCTCGCCCACTTCGGCCCGCTCGGCCACAAAGCGCAGGCGGTCGAAGTTCATGTTGGCGCCGCACAAAATGGCGGCGTAGGTTTCGCCCTTGGTCTTGTGCGTGGCCACGTACTGCTTGATGGCGGCCACGGCCAGCGCGCCCGCAGGCTCCACGATGCTGCGCGTGTCCACAAACACGTCCTTGATGGCGGCGCACACCGCGTCGGTGTCCACGCTGATGAATTCGTCGACCAGCTCGCGGCTGATGCGAAAGGTTTCCTCGCCCACCAGCTTGACGGCCGTGCCGTCTGAAAACAGGCCCACGTCGTGCAGGGTCACGCGCTTTTTCGCGCTCACTGACTGCATCATCGCGTCGGAGTCGTTCATCTGCACGCCGATGACCTTGATCTCGGGTCGCACCGCCTTGATGTAGTTCGCAACGCCGGAAATCAGGCCGCCGCCGCCTATGGCCACAAACACCGCATCGAGCCGGCTGGAGCCCAGGCTTTGCAGCTGCATCAGGATTTCCATCGCAATCGTGCCCTGGCCGGCAATCACGTCCGGATCGTCAAATGGGTGCACAAAGGTCAGGCCGCGTTTTTTTTCCAGCAACACGGCATGGGCATAGGCATCCGAGTAGCTGTCGCCGTGCAGCACCACTTCTGCACCCCAGCCTTTGACCGCATCGATCTTGACCTGTGGCGTGGTCGTCGGCATCACTACGACGGCGCGGGTGCCGAGTTTTTGCGCGCTCAGGGCGACGCCTTGGGCATGGTTGCCGGCCGAGGCGCAAATCACGCCCTTTTTGAGCTGGGCGCTGCTGAGGTGCGCCATCTTGTTGTAGGCGCCGCGCAGCTTGAAGCTGAAGACGGGCTGCTGGTCTTCGCGCTTGAGCAGCACGGTATTGTTCAGCCGCCGGCCCAGGTTTTTCGCTGGCTCCAGGGCCGTTTCCAGCGCGACGTCATAGACCCGCGCGGTAAGGATTTTTTTCAGGTAATCGGCGGGCTTGAGGCCTTGCGCAGACACTTTGCGTGCGGTTTTGGCCGCTTGAGGGGAGGGGGGGGCAGCAGGGGGAGTGTGGGTTGGCATGTTTTTCTCGCAGTCCAACATCATAGTGGGCAAGAAAAAAGACCCAGACCTTGCGGTCTGGGCCTATAAATCCACCCTTAGAGGAGTGGAGGAGACAACCAGTGCAAAAATACAAAACCGCTATGGTTTGTTTTTGTATTGCTGCGATGATTTCAGTATAGCCGGAGCAATGCTGCGCTGCACAATATATGTGGCAAAAATTCGACATTTCCAGCGTTTTGGTTATAAATCTTTTGCATAAGGAATGATGTTTATGGAATGCACAGTGAGCTGGACAGGCCCCAGCGCAACGACCGGGTCACGTTCGGGCATGACGTTTCTGGCCGAAACCGGCAGCGGCCATACCCTGGTGATGGATGGAGCGCCCGATGCGGACAAGCCGGAAAACGGCGGTGCCAACCTGGCACCCCGGCCCATGGAGACCGTGCTGGCCGGCACCGGCGGTTGCACGGCCTATGACGTGGTATTGATACTCAAGCGCGGCCGCCACGATGTGCGGGGCTGCTCGGTCAAGCTCAGTTCCGAACGGGCGCCGACGGACCCCAAGGTGTTCACCAAAATCCACATGCATTTTGTCGTGACCGGGCGCGGCCTTGTCGCCAGCGCGGTCGAGCGCGCCATCGCCATGAGTCACGACAAATACTGCTCGGCCACCATCATGCTGGGAAAGACGGCCGACATCACCACCAGTTTTGAGTTGCAGGAGGTGTGAGCCGACGGGGCGCTCCCAAGGCGAATGGCACCGCAGCGCGTAGCGCGGAGGCTGCCCAAGGAGCACAGCCTGTTTTCAGGCTGTGGCCCATGCTCTCCAAGCATGTCATGCTGCTAAATCAGTAGCAAAAAGACGACTGGAGCGAACCCGGCTTCAGAGGTAATGGGCCGTGGTGGTCATGAGCCTGGCCGAGGCCTGCATCAGCGCCTTGACGGGTGCCGGCATGGGCATGGCGCCGGCGTTTTGCGCATCCTGCGCATGGCGGGCTTCATCATCTTTCATTTGCGCCACAATGGCCCGGGAGTCGTGGTCGCCTTCGGGCAGGCGTTCCAGGTGGCTGGCCAGGTGGGCTTCCACCTGCCGCTCGGTCTCCACGACAAACCCCAGGCTGACCCGGTCACCCAGGCGACCTGCCAGCAGCCCGAGGCCAAAGGCTCCGGCGTACCACAAGGGGTTGAGCAGCGAAGGCCGCGCGCCGAGCTCGTCCAGCCGTTCACGCGTCCAGGCCAGGTGATCGCCTTCTTCGCGGCTGGCCGCCAGGAAGTGCCGGCGCAGTGCCGGGTCCCGCGTGGTGAGGGCCTGCGCCGCGTAAAGCGCCTGCGCGCAGACTTCGCCCACATGGTTGACCCGCATCAGTGCGCCCGACAATGTCTTTTCCTGCGTGCTCAGTTCTGTGCGCTGGCCCGCCACGGTGGGGCAGGTACGGCTGGCCTGGGGTTTGGCAAAGAGGGTGCGCAGCGCGCCATCTGCAGCATTCAGCGCGGTATCGAGTGCGGGTGTCATGGCCTTTTCTCTCATCTGGACGGTGTATTCCAGCATGTTAGCGCGGTGTGACGGGCGGGGACAAGCGGTGTGCGGGTAGGGGCCCCGGCCGCCGGGAAGCAAAAAGAAAAAGCCCCCAAGAAAGGGGGCTTTTATGGCATTTGACCGTGAGGCCCGCCGTGGGTGAGCCCTTGCGGCGTTCCTGCGGTGTTTTTGCGGTTTTCCGGGGACGTGATCAGAACGTGTGACGGATACCGAAGGCGATGTTGGTGGAGTCGGTGCCCGCGGTAGACGTCACGCCGCCGAGGAAGCCGTTTCCGCCAGGAGCCGCCTGACCCAGGCCCTTGTTGTTGAAGCGGGTCAGCACCGCATTGAGGTTGGTGCGCTTGGACAGCGCATAGGTATAGGTCGCGCCGTAGGAGGTGGTGTCCGCATTGTTTGGGCGCTTGTCATCCAGCCGGTTGTAAGCCACCACGACCGTGTGAACACCACTGGTGACGCGGTAGCCGATGTGTATGAGGTTGGCGTCCTGCTTGAAGCCATTGATGTAGGCATTCTGGATCAGGGCGGCGTTCGCTGCGCCAACCGACGGGGCCACCGTCGCGGCGATAGTTGACAGGCCCGATGGGTTGTCGTCCTTGACCTTGGCATACTGGCCATACACGGTGCCGGGTCCCACATCGACCGTGGCGCCCAGGACGGTGTCAGTCAGGGATTTTTGACCCAGTTCGTTGTTGCGCGTGTTGTGAGCAACGCCCATCGAGAAGCCGCTGCCCTTGTACATCGCCATGCCGCCGAAGAAACGGCCCTTGGAATTGTCGCCGGCGACTTCGCCTGCGCCATACATCAGCGTGGCGGTCACACCGCTCATCTGAATGGCGTATTGGACGGTATTGCTCAGGCGAATATCGACGCTGGGCGGAAAGGTGGCGATCTGGCCCAGTGCCAGGCTCGACTGGGTCTGCGTTGCATCGAACGCTGCGCTGGTCAAATAGGCTGGCGTGTACTGGCGGCCAAAGGTGAATGCACCCACTGGCGTGATCAGGCCGGCAAAGGCCTGGCGGTCGAACAGGTTGCCGGCGATGTTCACACCGATCGTCGAGCCAATGCTGGCGCCAACGGAGTTCAGGACCGGCTGGAAGGCGCCAGGCAGGCCCATCAGCGCGGCGTTGCTCAGTCGATCAGGCAACTGGGCGCCGGAATTGGGCCGGTTGGTGACCGATCCGGTATCCAGTTCAAAGCGGTTTTCAAGGGTAAAAATGGCTTTGTAGCCGCCGCCGATATCTTCCGTGCCGCGAAGGCCAAAGCGCGAACCTTCCATGATGCCGCTGGCAATCGTGTTGACGCTGCCCTGCCGGAGACCCGATACGTGGTTGTAACCGCCGTCAAGAAGGCCGTAGATGGTCACGGTGCTTTGGGCTATCGCGGCCGTGGTGGACAACAGTCCCATCACTGCAGTGGCGACCAGGGTCAGTTTTTTCATGGAGTCTCCAAAAGTTCTAATTAACAAAAAACAAAAACAAAACAAAAGCAAAAAACGAAAGAAAAATAAGAGGTCAATATTTGCAATCGCCGTCGATTGCCCGGGCTGTTTCGACGAAGGCGAGATTAAGGGCGATGCGGAGAACCGTAAAGAGTGGCATTCCCCGGCTTATCGCTTCGGCGACAGGGGAAAACCCTTTGCCTGGCGGGGCTCCGGGATGTCAAAAAAGAGACATGGCGTTTGGCTGCTTTCCCGGGTTTTCTCCTTTGTTCTCCTCTGAAGCGGTGGGTCTTTTGGCCGTGCGTACCCGCACCGGCCACGTTTGTTTTTTGGGGCCGCAGAATCGGTTAGGCTTTTACCTCTAGTTTCCCGGTGGCGTGGCAGGCGTGCCACAGCCCTTGCGCGGATACCGCTGTCCGATTGGCGCCCTTGATTCAAACAGGGCTTTTGCCAAGGCTTTCAGCCCAGATTTAAACCGGCATCAGCAGTAGGAACTTTTGCACTACACGCGGTGCTGTGTTGTTTCAGTTCCACGGGGCAGAGGAAAGTTGTTGTGGGCATGCAACGAATGGCGAGTTTTTGGGCCGATTCTTTTGCGAAACAGGGCGGGGTCTGGTGCAATAGACCCAACTTCCCGAAAGGGGGTTGGCCCGGGTCTCTGGTGGAGCCGAAAAGCGCAAGCTGATTGGACCCCGTACCGGAGCCCTATGTTTAACCTTGGAGAAACTCTCAAATGAAAAAGACCCTTATCGCTTTGGCCGCACTCGGCGCAATGGCTGGTGCAGCACAAGCTCAGTCGACCGTGACCCTCTACGGTCTGCTCGACGCCAACTTCGGCAGCTACAAAACCAACGTTGCTGTTGGCACGGGCGCTACCGCTTCTGTTCAGAGCCTGAAACAGACCAAAATTGACGGCGGCGGCCTGAACGGCAACCGTTGGGGCCTGCGCGTTAGCGAAGACATCGGCGGCGGCATGGCTGTCATTGGTAACATCGAGAGCGGTTTCAACATCGACACCGGTGCTTCCGCACAGGGCGCCCTGTTTGGCCGTAAAGCTGTTGTCGGTCTGACCGGCGGCTTCGGTACCGTGACCCTGGGTCGCAACACCAGCTCCTACGACGACGTGGCTGCTGACCACGCCATGATGGGCGCAACGATTTTTGATCCGTCCAACACCAACAACGGCAACAGCGCAGCTACTGCCGAAGCAGCTGTTCTGGGCCTGGTGGCACCGACCACCGCTGGCGCTACTGCACTGGCTTCTTTCGTTGGTCGCAACACGACCTGGATCGGCTACAACAGCCGTTTCAACAACAGCGTGAAATACGCCAGCCCCAGCTTTGGCGGCTTCAGCGGCGGCCTGATGTACAGCCTGGGCGAAGACAAGACCAACACGACTGGCGCCAGCAAAACCGTTTCGGCTAACCTGAAGTTCGCCAACGGCCCTCTGCTGATCTCCGGTGGTTACCAGTCTGAAGCCACGAGCCGTACCGCTACGGCCAAGCCTGCTCTGGAAAACACCCTGTTGAACGTTGCTTACAACTTCGGCGTGGCTAAAGTTGGCGTTGGTTTCAACCGTGCCAAGTACAAAGACCTCACGGTCCTGGGCGTGACTGGCGATCTGGAAGCACAGAAAGAAGTTAGCTTGAGCGTTGCAGTGCCTTTGGGCGCTACGACCCTGAGCGCTGGTGTTGCCCGTTCCAAGGGTGACGATCTGGGCAAGAGCACCGGCTTCGGTGTCCAGGCTCTGTACTCTTTGAGCAAGCGCACGACCCTGTACGCAGGCGCCCTGAGCACCAAGGCTTACGGCGATCTGGCTGACGCTATCAAAGTGGTTTACCCAACCAGCAACATCGGTCGCACCACGACCTACGCCGCTGGCCTTCGCCACACGTTCTAATCTGAGGCTGGCTTGAGCCAGCTTTTGATGAAAACCTAAAAGCCGTTTCGGGGAAACCCGAGGCGGCTTTTTTTATGGATGAGGGTAAATAAGGTAAACGCAATGTGGCCGAAGACGTTTTGTCATGGTTGCGGGTGATTTTTCAACCTTGCGAGGACGTCCTGTTCCCCAGGCACCTGTTGAGCCTTGTTGAGATCACCCAGCGCCCCTCTCAACCCTTCTCTAATCTTCCAACCAGTCGGCAACCAGTCTGCACCCTTATGTTATTGCCTGATTTTTGTTCACCCGGTCTGCTGCCGCGCCTGGGCGCCGTGCTTTCGCTGTGCCTGCTGACGGCCTGCGCAGGGGTGGCGCCCGTTGAACGTGCGGCTGATCAGGATGTGGAGTGGGTGTCTACCTTGCGCGCCAATGGGGCGCCTTCAAGCAGTCCCGTCATGTGGCAGCACTGTACTTTTCCGGGTAAAAAGCCCACACACTATCGCGCCCTGCGCATCGATGGCCGTCACGCCGTCCAGAGCGACTCGAGCAGTGCAGCCAGCATGTTGCGGCAGAGCCTGCGTGTTGAACCAGGCGAGCTCGGCCGGCTTGGCTTTTCCTGGAAGGCGACGGCGCTGATTACCGGGGCGGACCTGACCCAGCGTGAGAGTGGCGACTCGCCGGTGCGGCTGGTGCTGGCCTTTGAGGGTGACCGTTCGAAGCTTTCCGCCAAAGACGCCATGTTGTCGGAACTGGCGCTGGCATTGACCGGCGAGCCGATGCCCTATGCGACCCTGATGTATGTCTGGGCAAACCACCGCCCGACCGGGACCGTGATTGTCAATTCGCGCACAGACCGCATCCGCAAGCTGGTGCTTGAATCGGGGCCGGAGCGGCTCGGCCGCTGGCTCGACTACGAGCGCGATATTCACGCCGATTATGAAAAAGCGTTTGGCGAGGCACCCGGTGCACTGGTGGGCATCGCCATCATGACGGACACCGACAACACCCGGCAAGAGACCCGGGCATGGTATGGCCCGGTTACCTTGCTCGCCAAGCCTGTGCAATCCGCGGTGGCCGATTTCGCCTCGAGCGGAACTGCCGATAGCGCGCTCAAGCCCTGAGGGGCTGCCAGCAATAGTTGTGTAGCCGCGTAGCTGTAACACCCTCCCAACCGTTGTAAACCCCATGACCGCAACTGCGATTTACATAAGCTCAACACGGTCTTCATGGCTCACCGCTAGTATTGGTATTTGCTGAACCGAGGATCCATCCCCATGCGCGCTCCGGCCACTATTGATGCAGCCTCCCTTGCCATCGCATCTGACGCTACTGCATCTGACGCTACTGTTTCCGCCGTTACTTCAGTGCACGCCGACCGCCCGCGCCAGCTGCGCGCCAGCGGCCGGGCCTTTGCACAAATCTCGCAATTCCATCCTGAGCTGACGGCCTTTCGTCGGGACCTGCACGCCCACCCCGAACTGGGCTTTGAAGAGGTCTATACCTCGAGCCGCGTGGCGCATGCGCTCAAGTTATGCGGTGTGGATGAAGTACACACCGGCATTGCCAAAACGGGTGTGGTCGCCGTCATCAAGGGCCAGCAGACCGGCACGCCTTTCACGTCCGGCGCCCGGCCCATGGTGGCTTTGCGCGCCGACATGGATGCGCTGCCCATGACGGAGCACAACGAGTTTGGCTGGAAGTCCTCCAAAACCGGGCTGATGCATGGCTGTGGCCACGATGGCCACACCACCATGCTGGTGGGGGCCGCCCGCTACCTGGCCGAAACACGCCACTTTGCCGGTGATGCGGTGCTTATTTTCCAGCCGGCGGAGGAGGGGCGTGGCGGGGCAGAGGCCATGATCAATGCCGGACTGTTCGAGCGCTTCCCGGTGCAATCGATTTACGCCATGCACAACTGGCCCGCGATGCAGCCCGGCACCATTGGCATCAACCCCGGTCCGATGATGGCCGCGGCCGACCGCGTCACCATCGAGATCACCGGCAAAGGCGGCCATGGCGCGCATGCCTACCTCACGGTCGATCCGGTGCTGGTGGCCGCTCACATCATCACGGCGGTGCAGAGCATCGTCTCGCGCAACGTGAAGGCCATGGACAGCGCAGTGATCAGCCTCTGTGCCATGCACGCGGGTGACCCCGGGGCCATGAGCGTGGTGGCCGGCAGCGCGACGCTGGTGGGTACCGTGCGCACGTTCAGGCCCGATGTGCAGAACCTGGTGGAGCGGCGCCTCCAGGATTTGTGCGCTTCGGTGGCGCAGGGCTTTGGCGCCATCGCCACCGTGACCTACGAACGCATTTACCCGGCCACCATCAATTCACCGGCCGAGTACACGCTGGCGACCGCCGTGGCCGACCAGCTCGTCGGCCCGGAAAACGTGGTGCGTGACCTGGAGCCCAGCATGGGTTCGGAAGATTTCTCTTTCATGCTCAAGGTCAAGCCGGGCGCCTACCTGCGCCTGGGGCAGGGCGAGCAGATTCCGGATGGCAAGGGCGCCAGCATTGGCGGCGTGGGCAGCCGCTTCTTGCACAACAGCTGCTACGACTTCAACGACAGCGTGCTGCCGCTGGGCTCGGCCCTTTTTGCGGGGATTGTGGAGCGCTCGCTGCCGCTCAAGCCTCAGGCGGTATGACCTCCTCTCCCTCCGGGAGAGTGCAGACGGCATGACTCCCTCTCCCCTTGGGAGAGGGCAGGGGTGAGGGCTTGCGGCGGTTGAAAAAATCCGGCCCTTTTCCCAGGCAGCGGCCCTCACCCCAACCCTCTCCCAGAGGGAGAGGACGTAAGCAATGCGAGGGGCCGGCCTCAGGCGTAGCGCTTGTTGCGCAGGTTGTTTTTCATTTCCTTGAGCAGCGGCTGCAGCTTGGCCCCTATGCGCAGCGCCACGCAGGTGGCCAGGATGTCGATGATCATCAGGTGCATCAGGCGGGACACCATGGGGCTGTAGCGGTCGTAGCCTTCGGGGTGGTCGGCCGCCAGGTGAATGTTGCCTGCGGCCGCCAGCGGCGAACCGGTCACGGTGATGACAATCGTGGTCGCGCCGTTCTTGCGGGCAATGTCGCAGGCATCCATCAGGTCGCGGGTGCGGCCCGAGTTGGAAATCACCACCACGCAGTCGCCGGGGCCCAGCAGCGAGGCGCTCATGACCTGCATGTGGCCGTCGCTGTAGGCGATGCTGGTGATGCCCAGCCTGAAGAACTTGTGCTGCGCATCCTGCGCCACGATGCCGGAATTGCCCACCCCGAAAAACTCGATGCGCTTGCCGGTGTTGTAAGTGGCCAGCAGCGCCTCGGTGGCTTTCTCAATGGCCACCGAACTCGCATCGTTGCGGTACTTCAGGAACGCGGCCACGGTGTTGTCGATGACCTTCACGAGCACATCGCTGGTCTTGTCATCGGCATCCACGCTGCGGTGAATGAACGGTACGCCCTCACTCACGCTGCCCGCCAGCTTGAGCTTGAAATCCGACAGGCCGTCGTAACCCATGCTGCGGCAAAAGCGCACCACCGTCGGTTTGCTGACGTGGGAGCGGTTGGCCAGTTCGGTGATGGGCAGGTTGGCAAACGCCCGCGGATCAGTCAGCACCAGCCGGCCGACCCGCTGTTCCGCAGGCGCCAGCGAGGGCAGGGAGGCTTTGATTCGGTCAAGCATCTTGGCCCCCACGGTCGTTCACTTCGTGTAACTCCCTGCCCCCCGGGGGGGCCGCTGCGCCTGCGGTCTGGCAAAGCCAGTCCCGCGGCCCCGGCTTGCCGTATGCATCCCTACGAAGGCTTGCTGCGTGTGGCGCTCTGCACGTTGCAAGTCGCTGGCCCTCAAAACACCAGTCCGAGCCGCGGAACCGGCTTTGCCGGGCCGCAGGCGCAGTGGCCCCCTCGGGGCTGGAGCGCGCGGCTCCAAGCCTGCCTGCGCAGGCTTGGACGGGCGACAGAGGCGAAGCGTCTCGCGAGCCGCGGCCTGCAGGGCCTCGCGAACCACACGCAGTGGGGAGCGTGGGGGCTAACATTCCTCGCTCCAGCAGTACCCGTCCCGGGCAATCATGGCGCTCGCCGCGCTGGGTCCCCATGTGCCTGCCGCGTAGGGGCGGGGTCCGGCTGGTTGGCTGTTCCAGCTGTCCAGAATGGGTTCGACCCAGCGCCAGGCTTCCTCCTGCTCATCGCTGCGCACAAAGAGGTTGAGCCGTCCGGCGATCACGTCGAGCAGCAGCCGCTCGTAGGCGCCCACGCGCTCCGCGCCGAATCGCTTGTCGAAGTCCAGGTCGAGCTGCACCGGCACCAACGAGGGGGTGCCGCGGTCATGGCGCTGGTGCGAGCCCTGGGCCAGCAGATGCAGTTCCAGGCCGTCCTTGGGCTGCAGGTTGATCACCAGGCGGTTGCCGACATTCGACTCCACCAGGGGGGACTTGAAAATGGCGTGTGGCGCCGGCCGGAAGTTCACCTCGATGTGCGCATCCCGACCCGCCAGCCGCTTGCCGGTACGGATGTAAAACGGCACGCCCGCCCAGCGCCAATTGGCAATCTCGGTACGCAGCGCCACAAAGGTCTCGGTGGTGCTGTCGAGGGGCACCCCCTTTTCGTCGCGGTAGGCGGGCACGGCCTCGCCGTCGATGTTGCCCGCGGCGTACTGGCCGCGCACGACGTGCTGGCTCAGGGTTTCCGGCGTCCAGGCCTTGAGCGATCGCAGCACCTTGAGCTTTTCATCGCGGATCGCATCGGCGTGCGAGTTGATGGGCGGCTCCATGCCAATGGCGCACAACAATTGCAGCGCATGGTTTTGCACCATGTCGCGCAGCGCCCCGGTGCTGTCGTAGAACGCGCCGCGTTTTTCAACCCCCAGGTCTTCGGCAATCGTGATCTGGATGTTGGCAATCGTCTCGCGGCGCCACAGCGGCTCAAACAGCGAGTTGCCAAAGCGCAGTGCAAACAGGTTTTGCACCGATGGTTTGCCCAGGTAATGGTCAATGCGGAAGATTTGATCTTCCTGCAGCACGCTGCGCACCGTCTTGTTGATGGCGCGGTTGGAGGCGAGGTCATGACCCAGCGGCTTTTCAAGCACCACGCGTGTCTGCGGCCCATTCAGGCCTGCGGCGGCAATCTGCTCGCACACCGTCGTGAAGAGGCTGGGGGCGGTTGCCACATACATCACCACCACCTCGGCCGGCCGCTGCTGCAGTCGGGCCGCAAGTTGCGCATAGTCGGCCGGGTTGGACAAGTCCATGCGCAGGTAGCCGAGCAGCGCCGCAAAGCGCGAAAACTCCTCCTCGCTGGGCCGCTTGGCCAGCTCGACGTGGTCGAAACGGGCCTTGATCAGGGCGCGGTATTGGTCGTCGGACAGATCGTCGCGTGCCACGCCCACAATGCGCGCCCCCGTGGGTAGCGAGCCGTGGCGAAAGGCCTGAAACAGCGCGGGCATGATTTTCCGCCACACCAGATCGCCGGTGCCGCCAAACAGGATGAGGTCAAAACTCATGAAAACCTTGATAAGGAGATTAGTCGGAAGTGCGGGAGGCTAGCGAAAGTCGCCCACGTCGTTCTTGTAATTTAGTTTCACATTTATTCGGCATAATGGTAACTCAAACAGGCAGTCTTCTTACATCGCTTTTTACCCCTGTCACCTACACTTTTGGCCATGAATCAGCTCGAATCCCTCAAACAATTCACCACCGTGGTCGCCGATACCGGTGACTTCAGGCAACTGGGCCAGTTCAAGCCGCAGGACGCCACCACGAATCCCTCGTTGATCCTCAAGGCGGTGCAAAAAGCCGACTACCAGCCCCTGCTCAAGGAGACGGTGGCCCGGTTCAAGGGCCGGCCGCTCGATGAAGTCATGGACCGGCTGCTGGTGCGCTTTGGCTGTGAAATCCTCTCCATCATCCCGGGACGTGTGTCCACCGAAGTCGATGCCCGCCTGAGCTTTGATGCCAATGCCAGCTATACGCGCGGCGAGCGCATCGTCGAGCTGTACCAGGCCGAGGGCATTCACATTGATCGCGTGTTGATCAAGGTGGCCGCCACCTGGGAGGGCATCCAGGCGGCTGAAAGGCTGGAGCGGCGCGGCATCCATACCAACCTGACGCTGCTGTTTTCGTTCTGCCAGGCGGTGGCCTGCGGCCAGGCCAAGGTGCAGCTGATTTCGCCCTTTGTGGGCCGCATTTACGACTGGTACAAAAAGTCGGCCGGCGCCGCCTGGGACGAGACCGCCAATGCAGGCGCCAACGACCCCGGCGTGAAATCGGTGCGCCAGATCTACAACCATTACAAGCACTTCGGCATTGCCACCGAGGTCATGGGCGCGAGTTTCCGCAATGCGGGCCAGATCACCGCGCTCGCGGGCTGCGACCTGCTGACCATCAGTCCCGAACTGCTGGCCCAGCTGGCCGCGTCCGATACGCCGCTGGCCCGCTCGCTCGACGCCGGGGCGGCCAGGTCGCTGGACCTGCCAGCGGTGAATTACGACGAAACCGGTTTCCGCTATGCGCTCAACGAAGACGCCATGGCCACCGAGAAGCTGGCCGAAGGCATACGCGCGTTTGCCGCCGATGCGGTGAAGCTCGAACAGCTTTTGATCGCTGCGTGAGATGATCATGACCCGTTTGCGTTGTGACCAAACCCCGGCCTGGGCTGCGCTGCAGGCCTGCTTTGAAGCCGGTGGAAAAACCTTCGATCTGCGTCAGGCGTTTGCCAGCGATGCGGAGCGGTTTGCCCGCTTCAGCCAGGAAGCGCCCTACGTTTTTGCCGACCTCTCCAAAAATCTTCTGGATGCCACCAGCCACGCGCTGTTGCTGGATTTGGCAGTTCAATGCCAGCTGGAGCAGCACCGTGACGCCATGTTTGCCGGCGACAGGATCAACAGCACCGAACAACGCGCGGTGATGCATTTCCTGTTGCGACAACCGGCCCCTCCCGGCCAACAACAGGCGCCCTCGGCTATAAACGACATGGCTCAGGAGCTGGGCCAGGTCCACACTACGCTGGACGCCATGCTGGCCTATGCGGAACAGCTGCGCACCGACGACGTGATAACTGACGTCGTCAACATCGGCATCGGCGGCTCGGACCTGGGGCCACAAATGGCGGTGTTGGCACTGGGCGAATTTGCCACCACGGGCAAGCGCTTTCACTTCGTCTCCAACGTCGATGGCCAGGAACTGGCCGGCGTGCTGGCGCAATGCAAGCCGCACAGCACGCTGTTCCTGATTGCGTCCAAGACCTTCACCACCACCGAAACCATGAGCAATGCGCATTCCGCAAAGCGCTGGTTTGAGGCGGGCGGCGGCCGCGACATCAACCGGCATTTCGCCGCACTGACGACCAACGTCGTGGCGGCCAATGCGTTTGGCATACGCACCACCTTCGGTTTTTGGGACTGGGTGGGTGGCCGCTACTCGCTGTGGTCGGCCATCGGTCTGCCGATTGCCATGGCGATTGGCGCAGCCGGCTTTCGCGAGTTGCTGGCCGGCGCCCACGCGATGGACGAGCACTTTCGCACGGCAGCGCTGGCGCACAACCTGCCGGTGCGCCTCGGCCTGCTCGATGTCTGGTACCGCAATTTCCACGGCTTCGGCAGCCGCAGCATCGCACCCTACAGCAGCGCCTTGCGGCGCCTGCCGGCGTACTTGCAGCAGCTGGAAATGGAGAGCAACGGCAAGCGCGTGGATGTGGATGGCCAGCCCCTGCCGTTTGCGACGGCGCCGGTGCTGTGGGGCGAGCCCGGCACCAACGGCCAGCATGCCTATTTCCAGATGCTGCACCAGGGCACTTCCGTGGTGCCGGTGGAGTTCGTGGCAGTCAAAAAGGCGGTGCATGGCCTGCCCGGGCACCATGAACAATTGCTGGCCAATGTGCTGGCACAGGCGCAGGCGCTGATGCAGGGCAAAAACGACGAGGGTGGTCACAGGCATTTTCCCGGCAACCGGCCCAGCACCTTCCTGCTGCTGGACCAACTCACGCCCGCCAGCCTTGGCGCATTGATTGCCCTGCAGGAGCACCGCGTGTTTGTGAGCGGTGCCATCTGGGGCATCAACAGTTTTGACCAGTGGGGTGTTGAGCTCGGCAAGGTGTTGGCCAAAAACATCGAGCCGCGTTTGCACAGCGGGGATGTATCGGGGCTTGACGGCTCTACGGCCGGGCTGTTGCAGCGTCTGCGTTAGGTCGCGGTAGCGAGGGCCTCAGTCTTGCGCATATCATGGCGCGGGGAACTTACCCCGGTATCAATCCTGTGAGGAGGACACGCGCCATGAATTTCGGTCAAGCCATTTCCACCTGCCTTTCCAAGTACGCGCAATTTTCAGGTCGCGCATCGCGCCCTGAATTCTGGTGGTTCTTTCTGTTCCAGGTTCTGGTGTCGGTTGCCGCCTCGATGGCGAGCGAGTTGCTCAACGGGCTGATGGTGCTGGGCTTGCTGCTGCCGGCACTGGCTGTGGGCACGCGCCGCTTGCACGATATTGGCAAAAGTGGGTGGTGGCAGCTGATCATGCTCACCGGCATCGGTTATTTCCTGCTGATTTACTGGTGGGTGCAGCCTGCGTCTGACGACGCCGGTGTTTACGACGCGGCCTCGGCCTGAAGATTCAACATTCATGAAAAAAGGGTTGCGGCGTGTAAGCGCTGCGGCCCTTCGGACCTGGCCTGCCTTGGGGGATCAGCGGCTTGCGGGCATCGGCCGGCATGGGGCGTGCTTATATTCCTGCCGCCCCTGTATGCCTATGCCGCGGTGATGAGGTTAGCCCTAGTAGCCAATGCGACTGGATCGCGATTCAATCCAATCCTTTTGGCGACCTTTTTTTGGCGATTCTTTTTGGCCTGATGCTTAATTATTCTTTCTAATATTTCATGCAAAAACCAATCCGTTACAGCCTGACCGCCGCAGCCTGCCTTCTGGCCTTTTCGGCCCAGGCCCAGCTCATCAGCAATCTCTACTCTATTGGCGACAGCTTGAGCGACGCCGGCACGTATGCGCCGACCACGCAATTGTTTGTGCCCGGTTCCGGCCGCTTCACCACCAACCCGGGGCTGGTCTGGACGCAGTACCTGGGCCAGTCGCTGGGACTTTCCAGCGAGGCGGCGATCGTCAACCAGGGTGGCGCACCCACGCGGACTCCCAACGGCGGAACCAACTACGCACAGGGTGGCTCGCGGGTTTTGCTGAGTCCTGGCGTGGGGGTCGGAGCCGGCGTCTGGTTCACGGCCGACCCGGTCAGCAGCCAGGTTGACCGTCTGCTGGCCGACACCGGCGGCCGCATTGACGGCAAGGCCTTTGTCACGGTCTGGGCCGGAGCCAACGACATATTTACCCAATACGGCGCGGTGGGCTTGGGCTTGCCGGTGCCCTCGGCGCTGGTCAATGTCGGCACCTCGGCCGGTGACCTGAACGCCCAGATCATGCGCCTGCAGGCGGCAGGGGCCAAACTGATCCTCGTCAACACGCTGCCGGATCTGGGCGTCACGCCATTCGGACTTTCGCAAGGGCCTGCGGGCGCCGGCTTGCTGACGGCGATGTCTGACACCTTCAACCAGCAACTGCTACAGGCCACCGTCGGGCGCAATGTGCTGGTGTTTGACACCAACAGGGTGCTCAACGATCTGCGCGCGCGGCCTGCTGCCTACGGTTTTACCGCGCTGAATGCTGCGACCCAGCCGGCCTGCCTGCCGCCCGGCAGCTCATCGCTCCTGTGCGTCAATCCCCCGGAGGCCGATACCTATGTGTTCGCCGATGGGGTGCATCCGACCTCGGCAACGCACAAGATTTTTGCCCAGGTGACGCTGGCAAGCATGCGTGCCGCGGGCCAGAACAGCACGCTGGCGGTGGCGCCGCTGGTCGCCATCCGGCAACATGCGCAGACGCTGGAAGGGCGCCTGACATCGGGTGCGCTGTTGGTCGGCCAGTCCGACGACAGCAAAATCGTGCTTCGCCCAAAGGGCCATCTTGAGATGTACACCGCGCTGGAGAGCGGCCGCTTCGGGGCTTCGACGCTGGGCGTGCGGATGGGCAATGAAGCCAAAACCACCGTGGCGCTGGTCGGCGGCGACATCACGCTGGCGCCCAATGCACTGGCCGGGCTGGTGCTGTCGCATGCGGATGGCGATTTGTCATTCTCGGAAAACACCGGCGGCTTCAAAACCCGGCTCACCACCATGGGGGCCTACGCCACCGTGGCCTTGTCGCCCGAGTGGTACCTGAATGCGGCACTGGCTTATGGCGATATTGACTTTGACAACGTTCACCGCGATGTCCGGCTGGGGTCGACGCAGTTGCTGGTTTCCTCGACGGGACAAACGACCGGCAACTATGCGTCAATGCGCGTGGGCGGCGGCTACATCGTGAAGTCGGGCCGCTTTTCTGGCGGCCCTACGCTGTCGCTGACCGAGGAAAGCGTGAAGGTGAAGGCTTACACCGAAGCGCCCGGTCCGCTGGCCTTCAGTTTTGGCGACACCACCTACAAATCCCGGCGTGTGTCGCTGGGGTTCAATGGCACTTACGACATGGGGCGCATCAAGCCGTTCGCCCGTGTCAGCCTGGAAAAAGACCTGAACCATGACCCCCTGCGCGTGACGATGGGCAGCTATGCGAGCAACACCATCACCGTCGATGGCGACAGGCCGGACGGCCAGTTTGCACTGGCGACGCTGGGTGTCAAGGGCTTGCTGGGCGGTGGCATGCAATGGAACTTGCTGTACAGCACCACTTTGTCGCAAAGCGACATCCGCGGCTGGTCGGTGGGCGCAGCCCTGCAGATACCTTTTTAGCCAGACCTCCGAAGTTCTGCGCACGGACGCATAAAAAAGGCCGCGGGGCGAAAGCACCGCGGCCTTTTGGCCTGTTGGCGTCTGAACCGGGGTGAGCCGGCTCAGCTGGACATTACATGCCCATGTCGCCCATGCCGCCCATTCCACCCATGCCGCCTGGCATGCCGCCGCCGGCGCCAGACTCATCTTTCGGAGCCTCGGCCACCATGGCTTCGGTCGTCAGCATCAGCGATGCGACGGAAGCAGCGTTCTGCAGGGCCGTACGGGTCACTTTCGTGGGGTCCAGAATACCCATTTCGATCATGTCGCCGTAGGTGTCGTTGGCTGCATTGAAGCCGTAGTTGCCCTTGCCGGCCAACACAGCGTTCACCACCACAGAGGCTTCGCCGCCTGCGTTGTACACAATCTCGCGCAGAGGCGCTTCGATGGCGCGCAGCACCAGCTTGATGCCGGCTTCCTGGTCAGCGTTGTCGCCCTTAATGGCACCAGCAGCCTGCTTGGCGCGCAGCAGCGCCACACCGCCACCAGCCACAATGCCTTCTTCCACGGCAGCGCGGGTAGCGTGCAGGGCGTCTTCGACGCGGGCTTTCTTTTCTTTCATTTCGACTTCGGTGGCAGCGCCAACCTTGATCACGGCAACACCGCCGGCCAGCTTGGCCACGCGCTCTTGCAGTTTTTCACGGTCGTAGTCGCTGGTCGCTTCTTCGATCTGAACGCGAACCTGCTTGACGCGGGCTTCGATGTCCTTGGCTTCACCGGCACCGTCGATGATGATGGTGTTTTCCTTGCCCACTTCGATGCGCTTGGCCGTGCCGAGGTCGGCCAGTGTCACTTTTTCGAGCGACATGCCAACTTCTTCAGCGATCACTTTGCCGCCGGTCAGGCAGGCGATGTCTTCCAGCATGGCTTTGCGGCGGTCGCCGAAGCCTGGCGCCTTGACAGCGACCACTTTCAGGATGCCGCGCAGGGTGTTGACCACCAGCGTAGCCAGGGCTTCGCCCTCAACTTCTTCAGCGATGATCAGCAGCGGACGGCCAGCCTTGGCGACTTGTTCCAGGGTAGGCAGCAAGTCACGGATGTTGCTGATTTTCTTGTCGTAGAGCAGAACAAACGGGTTGTCCAGAATCGCGGACTGCTTTTCAGGGTTGTTGATGAAGTAAGGCGACAGGTAGCCGCGGTCAAACTGCATGCCTTCAACGACGTCGAGTTCGCTTTCGAGCGATTTGCCGTCTTCCACGGTGATCACGCCTTCCTTGCCGACTTTGTCCATCGCATCGGCAATGATCTTGCCGATGGCTTCGTCAGAGTTGGCGGAAATCGAGCCGACCTGGGCGATTTCCTTGGAGGTGGTGGTGGCTTTCGATGCTTTCTTCAGCTCTTCGACCAGTGCCGTCACAGCTTTGTCGATACCGCGCTTCAGATCCATCGGGTTCATGCCGGCGGCGACATATTTCATGCCTTCGCGAACAATGGCTTGAGCCAGAACGGTAGCGGTCGTGGTGCCGTCACCTGCGATGTCAGACGTCTTGGAAGCGACTTCCTTGACCATCTGTGCGCCCATGTTCTGCAGCTTGTCCTTGAGTTCGATTTCTTTAGCAACGGACACACCGTCCTTGGTCACGGTAGGGGCGCCGAAAGAGCGCTCGAGCACCACGTTGCGGCCTTTGGGGCCCAGGGTTACCTTGACGGCGTTGGCCAGGATGTTCACACCCTCGACCATGCGTGCGCGGGCTTCGCCGCCGAAAATGACGTCTTTTGCTGCCATGTTTAATTCTCCAGATTCAGTTGATGAGGGATTGAAAGAGCCGAGAAATTACTTCTCAACGACCGCAAACAGGTCGTCTTCTTTCATCACGAGCAGCTCGTCGCCGCCGACCTTGACAGTCTGGCCGCTGTATTTGCCAAACAGCACGCGGTCGCCCACTTTGACGGCCATCGGGCTCAAATCGCCCTTGTCGTTTTTCTTGCCCGGGCCCACGGCCAGGACTTCGCCTTGATCAGGCTTTTCAGCGGCGCTGTCAGGAATGACGATGCCAGAGGCGGTTTTGGTTTCGTTTTCCACGCGTTTGACGATCACGCGGTCGTGCAAAGGACGAAGTTTCATGAGAGCTCCTTGTTTGAGGACAATGGTTTTTGAGAATCAAAAAGCACTCAACGAAAGTGAGTGCTTGTTAACTTGGTGGCTTGAATGCGCTTTGTTAGCACTCAATACCATCGAGTGCTAATCATAGAGGCATTTAAGGCAGTTTTCAAGGCGGGAGGTTGCGCAAAGGCTGTGAAATGACTGTCGATTCTCGGCTAACTTTGAACTTTTCTCACTTAACTCTGAACTTTTGGTGGATGAGGTTTTTTTGTAACCTATTGATTTAAATAGGGTTTTTCGAAAAAAAGTTGCGTGACATCGAGCTTTTGAGTACTCTAGAAGTCCTCAAAAACGGTTTCACCATGTTGAATCTGATAAAACCAAATCGCTGCCTTGGCTCCCAAGAAGACAGCTTTTCTCAAGTCGCAACGACCTCCTCAGTCAAGCGCTCGGTGCTCGCCATGAGCATGCGCTTCACCTATGACGCCAATCCGTCCTCATTTGCGCAGCATGGTCCGGCGCGGAATTAGTTCCAGCATCATGAATTCCCGGTCTGTCCAAACCTGCAAAGCCAGCTTCCTCTTTAACTCAGAGGGGTTCGGGCCTATAGAGCTTGCGGATGACTAGTTAAGGCAAGTGGCTCGGGCTCCTCCCCCATCAGCAGGAGTCCGAAATGAGTGACGATGACATGGATGAGAAGCCGTCAGGCTTCGAGAAGATACGAAGAACCGTTCGCGGTGAAAGCCTTGACAGCCAGAGTTGCAGCATTGAGATTTTTCTTCCCCAGCACCTGGTGGATCATTTCAATGACGAGGCAAGAATGCTGGATGAGGCAAAACGTAAAGTAGCAAGGGAAGGCCGGGAAAGGCAGGCTTCCCGGTATGAAATGGCCGATCGCGCGAGCGAAGAGAAAGCAGCGGCCGCGGCGGCCTTGACTGCGGCGCCGGTTCCGGCAAAAAACGCTCCCCCTAAATCGTTTGTGCCCGGCATCGATTTCAACCCCCAGCTCGAACATCTGACCTACGCCACAACGGAGCCAGAGGCGGTGGTTCTCCGGGCCAGGCTGATGGCCGATGAGGGGATCAGGGTGCGAGACCTGGAGATCGTGGAGCGACTGAAGGCCAAGGGGCCCTTGCGCAGGATCATCAATCCCTTCCAGTCCGATCCGAGCCTGGCGCCTTTCGACAGGCTGGCGGGCCGGCATCCCCACTTTGGAGCGGTGATTGATTTCGTCAAAGTCCAGGTCGTCCGATGCCGGGCGAATGCAAAACCCCTGCGGATACCCCCTATCCTGCTGTTCGGCGGACCGGGGCTGGGCAAGTCACATTTCACTCGCGACCTGGCCGACGCCTTGGGAACCGTCTGCCGCTGCTGCTCTTGGGATGGATCTGTCTCCAATACCACTCTCTTAGGCTCGGACAGAAAGTGGTCGAACTCGGCCATAGGCGTTCTGTTCGATCTCCTGTGTCTGGGCGACTGCGCCAACCCGGTGGTGCTGCTCGACGAGCTGGACAAGGTGGGGCGGGACACTAAGGACGATCCCCTGGCGCCCTTACACAGCCTGCTAGAACCCAGCACATCGACGCAGGTTCGCGATGCCTCCCTGGATTTCGTCTTCGACGCCAGTTTGGTGACCTGGATTGCCACCGCGAACCGCGTGACGTCCATCCCCTCCTCGCTGCGGTCGCGGTTTAGGGAGTTTCACATCGACCATCCGACTGCCGAGCAGGCCATCACGCTGGCGTTTTCGGTGGCGGCTAACGCGATTGAGAAAACGGCATCACCGGGCTTTGCACCGCCCAAACGGGAGGTGGTGCTGCGGATTGCGCACCTGACCCCCAGGGAAATCTACCAGGTCGTCGAGGAGGCGGTGGGGAGAGCCGCGCTCAATGACCGTACATGGCTCGAGGTGAGTGATCTGCCTGCGGAGCTGATCCCGCTTGATGGGGATTCATGCCTGGAATGTGAGGGTGGCGTGAGGTATTTGCATTAACGGACGGTCCGTTGTGCACTGCCCAGAACGTTCAGCCCAAGGAGCTTTTAGCAATGGACCCAAGACCTCTTATTGCGCTGGATGGTGACGGGGTCCTGCTGGACTACAACCTGGCCTACGCCAAGGCCTGGGAGAGAGCGACTGGCAGGTATCCCGCGGAACTAGACATCCAGGCTTACTGGGCCATAGATCGATGGGATGTCGAAAGGCTTAGCGGAGAGAGGCTGGAGCAGTTCCGGGCTTGCTTTGATGTGGACTTCTGGAGCACGATTCCTCCACTGGCCTCTGCTGTCGAGGCCTGCCATCGCTTGCGCGATCAGGGTTACGAGCTGGTCTGCGTGACGGCGTTAGCAGAAGACCTTGCGGATGCCCGGCTCCGGAATTTGCGCCAGCACGACTTCCCCATTGAGAAAGTGTTTGCTACCGCACATTCCCTGGGGGGACGCAGTCCGAAAGCCGATGTTCTGGATCGGTTGAAGCCAGTTGCCTTTGTAGATGACTATGTCCCGTACATGGTGGGTGTGGATGGAAGCATTCACAAGGCGCTGGTTCTCCGGGGGCCCAAGGGTAGTCCGAACATCGGACAGCACTTGAGTGCTGTCGATTCCACGCATGCCGACTTGTCGGATTTCGTCCAGTGGTGGCTAAGCAGGCATTAAAACGGGCGTGCATGCAATCGTTTGTCATTTCGCCAGGAGTATTCGATGCAGCTCAAAGGTATTGAAGCAGTGAGCGTAGTCCATCAGATCCGGTGCGATCGATGTGGCAAAGAAGTCCGTCGTAGCGAGCTCGGTTTCGACCAAATGACGTCCATCGGCTTCGACGCCGGCTATGACTCGATTTTTGGTGATGGGAATCGAGTCGAAATCGATTTATGCGAGACCTGTTTGCGTGCAACCCTGGGTACTTGGCTTAGAGTGCGAGCCCCCTGGGGTATCGATCAAATGCCCCAGGGAGAAATGGCGACAGCTGTCGAGCAGCCTCCACTAGCCATCGGCAGCCCGCACCCCGGCCGCTTTGCGCATTTATACGGTGTGCTGACAGCCCACGAGATGGCCGACCGAATGAAATGCACGCCCGAGGTAGTTCGTGAGCGAGAAGTCGCGGGCGAGCTCTTTGCCGCCCGGGCGCCAGGTCGAGCCGGTGGCCGGCGCTACCCCGCGTTTCAACTCGATGAACGTCTGGACAAGTCGCTGCTCAAGAAAATCATCCGGGAATACCGCGACGCGGATGTTTCCACGACCTTGCTCTGGAGTTTCCTGCGAGCCCCGCAAAAGATATTCGCCGGCCTGACTCCCGTTGAAATGATGCTGGGCGGCTCGCCACCTGGATATGACGCGCTGACTCTCGACGAAAGGACCAAGCTCTTCCTCGATGTGGTGGCCGAGGAGCTTTCGCGCGTGCGATGAGCATTTCCTATTTATGAGCGGCTTGATGCTCTTCCTCGACATCGATGGTGTGCTACATCCGTGGCGGCGCGAGCCTGGGCTCCTCTAGCTCTCGGTAACGGTGAGGTCCATCGTTGTTAAGTTGAATCTCTGGCGTCATTAATCCGCGTGAGCTGAGCATCCCATTGATGTTGCGGACGGTCAGTTTCCCCAGTGGAACGAAGAGGTTTCAGCCGCTGGAATTGCTGGCGGCACATACCGTATTTGGGCGAGTCAAACGGAATTTATTGTTGTGTAAAAGATATCTAATATGTGCTAAAACTATAGCATTACTGTTAGAAAGTGGAGCTAATGTAAGATGTTCAGATATCTATGGCCCAGCAAAAAGACGCCGAATTGCGGCGACCGATGCTTTCTCTGGAAGGCCTCCCAGCGCGGAGGTTCGGTGAACTTTTGTTCACTTTCAGAGAGCAAGAGGCCATCAGCCAGGCTCAGGTAGCCAGGGTCGCTCGACTATCGAAGTCGTACCTGTCATCTATAGAAAATTGCCGCTTAAGGCCACCGCCTACTCTGACTGTCCGGCGCATAGCGACTGCTCTTGGTCTAGGGGCAGAAGAAACCATAGCGCTTGAACAGTCCGCAAGGCAGGAGCGCGCTTGCGAAATACGCACGTCCAAGTTCTTGCCTGAGCACGTACGTCTGGTGGCGCTGCGGTTGGCCGCACAGGCCGACACGCTGACGCCGAAAACCACCCAAAGACTGCTAACGATATTGGAGGAGTCTGAAATGTAAAAACGACCAATCAACCCCTCACGAGGTCAATTGGCCGAGTCTAGGAAAAACAAACAGTTCAGAAGTCAAGAACCTGAATAGTAAGTTTCTCCAAAGCCTCCGTCAAGGCTTCGTTCACCCCAAAAACTGAACACAACGCGATTTGCGCGTTGATGGAGAAACTCATGCCAAAAAAAACAGAGGCCGCTCGCCAGGTCGTCACGCGGTCGCCCAAGCGAACCGTGGGACTCATCAATTGTCCATGGTTCCAGGATCGGCCTATCGAACACGAAAGCCGCCTCGAAAAGCATTTTGTGCACCGAGCCATGCTTTTCCCGGGCTTGGCGACCATTGCGCACCAGCCGTTCAAGCTTCCTCTAAAGAAGCCTAGACAGTTCTACACCCCCGACTTCTTGCTGACCTTCATCAATGGCCAGCGCGTGGTGGTGGAAGTGAAGAGGTCCGAGAAGATCAAGGCACTCAAAGAGCGATTGGACTCTATCGCAACGCTTCTGGCGGAGCGTGACCTGATTTTCTTTGTGGTGCATCAGGGGCAGATTGACGGTGACTTCCGTGCTCAGAGGGCTTCACTGATTCGACGGTATGCCATGCATGCCATCGCTGGCGACGTGGTTCATCGTGCCATTGCGCTTGTTGACCGGTATCCGGCCGGCGTGGCAATCGGGAAGCTGACCAAAGCCCTACAGATATCGGAGTACCAGCTCTATCACCTGCTCGCGCGCCGCTACGTCACGGCCGATCGCCGAGTGTTGCTCAGTGCAGACGACCTCGTTTATCCCATTCAACAGGAGATTACAAATGCCGCTCATCAGTTTGGAAGCTGGTTTGGTTGTGCGCCGTGGCGCACGAACGCTTGAATTTGTCCGTCTTCTGGACAACGACACGAAGGTCCAATTCGAGGATCAGTTGACCCGCCAGGTGCAAACCATGCGGCTCTCGCGGTTCTATGCGGGGGTGCTTGCCAAGCAGTTGTTGCCGGTGTTGGCAGAAGAGGCGCGTGCCGCAGACCCGTCCAGTGCGAATCGGTCGCCTGCGTTAGTGACTGACCTGTCATCGCTGGCCGACACGGACAGAACGGCACTAGAACGACGGATGGCTTACGTCAGGGCGATGCGAAAGCGGCAACTGTCCCGCGGGCAACGCGCCAAGGTCGGGAAAGTTATTCCCGAGATTGCGGCGAATCTGAAGGACGAAAAACCACCCAGTACTTCCACGGTACTTGGTTGGATGCGGAAGTTTGAACTGTCATCGATGAATCCTGCGAATTTGCTCTCTCGCAATAGATGCCGGCGTAGGAACCGGAGAACACATCCACTAATTGACGACCTGATTATTCAAAAGCTGAGGAGTGTTTACCTTACAAGGGCACGGCACACGCTACGTCACACGTTAGACCAAATCCACGTGGCCGCAGAAAAGCTTCACAAAAGTGGAAAACTCACCCCTCAAGAGGCTTCGGTCAGTTTAAGCACGGTCGCCAGACGACTTGCGGAATTTCCGGCCTACGACGTGGACAGAGCGCGATACGGGTTGAATTATGCGAGGGCCAAATACCGAACCACCGTGGAGGGTGTTCAAGCAACTCGCGTTATGCAGAGCCTGGAGTGTGACCATACACCGCTCAATTGGGTAATTCTTTGCGACCGAACCGGATTACCGCTGGGGCGTCCTACCTTAACGATTGTCGTGGACAGTCTGAGTGGCTATGTCGTTGGCCTCTATGTTTCCTTCTATGGGCCCGGTCTTACCAGCGTGCTGAATGTTTTGAAGAACGTAATCCGGCCCAAGGATGAACTTGCTGCCGCTGCGGGGACGACCCAACCCTGGATTGCATTTGGCATTGGCGAAACGATCTTGCTGGATAACGGGCTGGAGTTCCACTCGCCTCAGTTTCAGCTGGCGGCTTGGGAGCTGGGCATGGACATCGAATACTGCCGCGTGCGGACGCCTTGGTTGAAGCCGAAAGTTGAACGCTTTTTCGCCAATCTGGATCATTTCTCTCTCATCAGAGGGCGGATACGCAAGCCGATGGACAACGTGATGAACATCAATCCTTCAGAGGATGCTGCGATCATGTTCTCTGACTTCGTCAAAGGGCTGATCAAGTTTGTCGTCGATGTCTATCCGTTCGAGTTGAACAGTCGCCGGCTCCTGACGCCATTCGAATGCTTCAAGGAAGGGCTGGACATGCTTCCCCCGCCGGCCTTCCTGACCTCGTTTGAGCAACTGGATCTGATTGCAGCCATGAGTAAAACCTTGACTGTTGGTCCAGGCGGGGTGGAGCTCCAAGGACTCACGTACTCGTCATCCGATGTGATGTGCCTCAAAAAGATCGTGGGGAGCCGCTTCAAAACACTTGTCAAGTGGAATCCGGACGACATGTCTTTTATCTACCTGCAGGATCCATCCAACAAGCAATGGCTGCCCGTTCCAAACATCCGGCCGGACTATGCCGAAGGCCTCTCCTGGATCCAGCACCGGCTGATTCGTAAACATGCACGCGAAAAACACGTGGCTGGCGGTGGCTACGAACAGCTTTTGCGGGCTCGTCAGGAGCTGCATGAGCTCTGGATGAATGGCGTGGCGAAAAAGAACCGTAGCAGCGACACGCGCACGCTCGCGAAGTTTAGTGGGCTGTCTTCGGACCAGATTGTCTTGGGAACAACCTCTCGTACTTCGCCCAGGGCGGCAGAGACGGTTCTTGCGCGTGAGGAGCTGAGTATTTCCTGCGCGGACATTCCGGATTTCGAGACCTTTGAAATGTCCCGCCGGTGAGTCACCTTGAGTATCAACATGGCGCCTTTCAACGGCGCTCAACCTGATTGCAGAAAATGGACAAAGAACAACCACCTATCGAAAAAACAGTCAGCTTTGACGAGATCGAAACCGAAGAGGCACAACTTGTGACCCGACGCTTGAAGCTGTACTCAAAGCACGCCTTGCAAGTGGCACTTCCCATCGATCGCGTTTATGTGAACCACCACCGGTTTTCGGATGGGCTCGCATTACTTAACAGGCTATGCCAGGTGGCGCCAGAAGTCACCATGGCTCACGGGATTCGTTTGATTGGCCCGACTGGAAGCGGAAAGTCTGCGCTTTTTCGGCGGTTCCGGGATAGCTTGCTGCGGTCGACCTAGTTCAGTCCCGCGTCGGGGACCGTCACTTTGCCCAGGGCGGCAGAGACGGTTCTTGCGCGTGAGGAATTGAGTATTTCCTGTGAGGACATTCCGAATTTCGAGACCTTCGAAATGTCCCGCCGGTGAATCACCTTGAGTATCAACATGGCGCTTTTCAACGGCGCTCAACCTGATTGCAAAAAATGGACAACGAACAACCACCTATCGAACAAACAGTCAGCTTTGACGAGATCGAAGCCGACGAGGCTCAGCTTGTGACCCGACGCTTGCAGCTGTACTCAAAGAACGCCTTGAAAGTGGCACTTCCCATCGATCGCATTTATGTGAACCATCTTCAGTTTTCGGGGGGACTCGCACTACTTGACAGGGTATTTCAGTTGGCGCCTGAAGTCACCATGGCTCACGGGCTGCGATTGATTGGACCGACTGGAAGCGGAAAGTCCGCGCTTTTTCGGTGGTTCCGGGATAGCCTCCCGCGGTCGACCCTGTTCAGTCCTGGCTTCGGTGCTGTTGGCATTCGCGTTGGGGACCGTCCTACGGCCGGGCAGATCGTCGGCGCTCTGCTGCGCGCATATAAATACCCATTCAGGTCTGGCTCCAATGGGACCGTGTATGCGAGAAGCTACCTCGTCCAGGACTTGATACGGGAGAAAGGAACGCGCCTGATATTTATCGATGAGGCGCATCGGCTGCTGAACCAGCGCCTTCGATTCGGCGCTGATTCCGAACCAAGTGCCACACTTTTTTTGCGTGACCTGATGGATGACTGCAAGGTTGGGCTGGTTCTTGCTGGCACGGATGCGCTTGATCGACTGGATTCCGTGGATTCACATCTGGGCGATCGCATCTCAGCCCGCCATCAGCTGCGGTACTTTGCGGCTGACAAAGAGTGGATGGGTTTCCTCAGAGCATTCAGGAAGCAATGTCAGACTTTTGACCTTAGCCTTATAGAAGATCCAAAGGAAGGCGCGCGGCTGCATGTTGCCACCGGTGGAAGCCAGCGGCGCATAAAACGCCTTCTGACGGAAGGCGCGTTGGTGGCCGCCAACGCAGGGCTGTCTAGCTTGGACGTGCATTCGCTCGCCAAGGGATTCACGTCCATACAAGGCTTTGACTGCGCGTCCCCCAACCCCTATGCATGAACAACTTCCTATCCGTGCCGATCCGCTCGAGCGCGAATCCGGCTCCGGCTACTGCTTGCGCGCGGTGCGCCAGAATGGCTTGAATCTCCATTGGCTTAGACGTAATGCGGGCATCGGCTATGGCAAGCCGCTGGATGCCCGCTACGCCCCGGAACTAGCCTGGATCTTGGGGTGTTCCACCGGCTGGCTTGCCAATGCCTTGGCAGGCGAGCGGCGGTCTAACGGGAGGCGGTGTTATAGCCAGGCGGGCGAGGTGTTTCTATTTCGAAACCAGCTTCGGCTTCGGGAGCCACAGATCTGCCCTCACTGTGTTCACCTCGATGGTCTATGCCGGCTTGGTTGGGAAATGACCTTGGTGACTGCATGCACTCGCCACAGCTGTCCGTTGATCGACGCCTGTTCTTACTGCAAGTCCGTATTACGCTGGGACCGCCCGGCAATCGACTTGTGCCAGTGCGGCCGGCCTTTTGAACGAAAAAATCAGCCAATTTCCCCAGAATTGCCGGATGCGCTTGCGCTGTCCTCGTTGCTCGAAAACTGGTCCGAAACCACTGACAAGCACAGCGCTCTGGCTGCATGTCAGCTCCCCCCTTGGCTCGGTGGATTAGGGTTGGGTGGCCTTCTCGGCATTGTCCACGCGTTTGGTAGTCGGGCCAGGCCCTTTGAACCTTGTCCAAGCTGGATCACCAGACGGACAGCTCGGACTGCTTACTGGGCGCAAGTCGCTACCAGGGGGGTAGGCCGGCTTCGCGCAGTAGCCATTGACGGCACCACCGCTTGGCAGGGGCTCGAACCTTTGGTCAGTAGAACGCTGATCGAGCAGATTGCCCATCAATCCGTCAATGAGAGTGAGCGCCAGGTCGCGCGCTACCTGGTCAGTGCTCTGTACGGCGAGGTACTCACTGGTCGCATGATGGGGCGGATGCCCGAATTTAGCCAAATCGACTTCGGGTGGTCCCATGTCTAAATACAAGAAAGAGTTGGTTGGCATTCCGGCGCTACAGA
This sequence comes from Polaromonas sp. P4_H1, assembly GCF_056400945.1. Classification (NCBI taxonomy): domain Bacteria; kingdom Pseudomonadati; phylum Pseudomonadota; class Betaproteobacteria; order Burkholderiales; family Comamonadaceae; genus Polaromonas; species Polaromonas sp. P4_H1. Next base: position 141,397 of record NZ_JBFUKG010000004.1, read on the forward strand.
TGGCAGAGTCACCAAGCTCATGGCTAAGCCGGCTGGCGTTACGCCAAGGAATTTCGTTGAGAGAGCTCCTTATGTACTTTGAGCTGCCCCTCAAAGGTGATACAGATATTGCCTTCGTACGGGGGAATATACGGCGCATCGCGGGACTTTGCGGCCTGCCGCATAAGGACTTTCATCTCATCCGGAAGATGTTTCTCGGGGTTGCAAGCTTGGATCGCAAGGGTGCTAAGTATCTCTACTCTCATGAAGGGGCTCCGCGTTACCGCTTTTGCCCGTCGTGTCTATATGAGCAGAGGGAAAAACATCTTCCCCTGCATTGGCGCTTCAAGGCCTGGCGTTGGTGTCCAGAACATTACTGCCTTCTTGAGGATGCTTGTCCGCATTGCGCTTCACCAGTGCTATTGCCTGCGGACATGATCAGTGGCGGCCCGGACCGCGCGGGCGTGGGCATGTTGAACCGCTGCTTGCGCTGTGCGGGGAAGTTGTGCGTGGCCCATACCAGCACCAACGGCACCCTCGATTTCCTTGTACTCGCACCTTGGGAGGCCCTTTTGCTAAAAAATGGTCGAGCACTGCTTGCGGCTCTCTACCTTCGCGAAGTCAAGCTGGATTTCACTCATGGGTCGTTTTCCCTTGGCGCGATTCGACGAATTGAAAAACAAGGGCTGCTGCCCCACGACCACTTTCTACTGACCTCCGCAGAGGCCGTTCGACGTAAGGCTGCATATAGCGAAAAAAGTCCGATCAGGGCCGTCGCAAATGAGACCTGTATCCGATGAGTCCGCCTCAGTTTTGCGGAGGTAGCTTTTGCCGCACTGGATGATCCAATTGGGTACTTCGGCTTGGGCGACATGCCAGCCCAAGTTCCAGCTGGCAACCCGTATGGGCTCGGCGATAAGGTCAGAACTGGTGAGAATTACCAATCCACAAAGTAACAGCGAACGGCAAGTTGCTTTGCAACTGTTGCTCTTCATGGTGCTCCGCTCCTAGTATGAGAATCTCAGAATACTCAGGGGGCGTTACGCTGTCTATCATCAGATGAGAGGGGGAGGTGGCGTGTCGGAGCCCGGACTCAATCTTGATCACAAGCTCAAAGCGGGGTCACCTTCTCCGGGTGGCTGCCCAAATCGACAATTTTTTAGCGCTGTTGTACTCTTACCAAAAAGTGCTCAGTAAGGAACTCAGATGTCCGAATCAACTATCACTGCCAAAGGTCAAACTACTGTGCCAAAGCTTATTCGTGATGCCATACGCGCGCAGCCTGGGACCAAGTTGAAGTGGCATGTTCTGCCAGACGGAAGAATCATCGTGCGTGCTAAGACCAAGTCGATACTGGACATGAAAGGAATGCTAAAGGCCCCTAACAGGAAGAAGGTTCGCATCGAGGATATGCGTCCTTAGCGCTGAGGAGCGCTTTGGGCACCATGCAGCTATCCATAACGGGCAGGGGCTGGGAACTTAGGCCATGCTCGATGAGCTTTTGCCGCAATACACCATGAGCCGTGGGGCTTCGGCAGATGTTGCCCATGCAGACGAAAAGGACTGAGTAGGTTTTCATTGGGACAGCCGCACTTTAGCCAGCACCAGGCACGACCGGTCTTAGCCACACTGCAGCAGCCTCTTCCGGTGGCATGGAACGAAGCTTCGCGTCCTGCCATATCGCCACAGCAACCTCTTCAAGTTGAGCTGTCTCAACCGTGTGCCAACGCTCATGCAGCTTCTCCCCACACTTGGCAATCCACTGGCTCGGGGTCATCTCGTCCATGACTCAAATACACTGTATAAATCCACAGCTTGTCCAGTAAGATTGTTGGCAATCGCAGGAAAAAGGAAACAGAGCCATGCAGCAACCTTCACCTCAGATCCCGCAGCGTCCGGCAATGCCCTCTTCTCCTCCCCCGCGTCTACGCAAGGTTTCTCCCTGGCCTTTTCCTGCTGCAGTGAAACGGCACTCGGAGGCTGACACCATGGCGAATGCTCGGTGGATCGTTGAGACTACTGCGCAGCAATGGGCAGTGAAGCAGGATGGCTTTTAGGGGTCGCCTCACGCTATATTGAGGCATGTGTTCGAACTACCGCCCTGTCACCCGGTCGGATCGACTGCTGACTTTCTTTGGCGTTGAACGTGCAAGAGACGAGCCTCCAGTGGATATTTGGCCGCTTGGGTTGGCACCGTTCATACGTCTGGCCGAAGTCGGCTCAGGCAACAAGATCATCGAGGATGGAATCTTTGGCCTCCTCCCTCACTTCGCTGAACTCGCTGCAGGACGCAAAACCTACAACGCCCGTTCCGAGACTGTCGCCAAGTTACCCAGCTTCAGGGAGTCTTGGAAAAACGGTTGGCGTTGCATCATCCCGGCTGAGTCGTTCTACGAACCAAATTGGGAATCAGGCAAGGCCGTCCGCTGGCTCATTCAGCAACCGGGTGAAATGCCCATGGGCATTGCCGGCATCTATCGGAAGTGGCGTCATCCTAACGGCCTTGAGCAATTCACGTTTGCCATGCTGACCGTGAACGCGGACGGTCACCCCGTCATGCAATGCTTTCACAAGCCAGAAGACGAGAAGCGGATGGTGGTGATCCTGGATCCAAAGGACTATGGTGACTGGCTTTCATGTCCGGTGGCAGACGCTCCGAAGTACTTCAAGCAATGGCAAGGACCACTGGACGCTTTTGCGGCGCCATTGCCACCCAGAGTGCCAAAGAGTAGTAGTGTGAGGACGGCTCGTCCGCCTCCGCCTGAGACGCCGGATCTGTTTTGAGCTTATGTAACCGAGGCTAATTTTTTGCCTTGGCTTCCAGATGCAATGGCCAGAGCGGTGAGATAGTGCCTTGTAGCATATTGAGCCCTAGCGAAATATAGAGATGTGATCGGCTGACCGTCATGTCGAATTCCTTCACCTATATGTCGGCACCGACCCGAGTGTGACCAGGGGTGCCGACAAATCGTTGGCCACCCCGATAGTTAATAAATCAAGGCAATCGTGGACCGCCGGCCGCTGATGCGTGGTCAGTCAAGCCTCGGCACCCCTGATCACATCCGCATCGGCAGTGACAGCCAGTTGGAGGTAGCCGCAATGCTGATTCCGGGCTGCTGGTAAGCTTGGCGGCGATAAACCCTTCATAGGTATTCCCCTGTACAACGCAGAAATTTCCGCCGGATCACTGCTTCCGCTTGAGAGCAAGCGCATCGCATTGCTGCTTTTGGAATCTCCGGATGAGGCGGCATGGCGGCACGCCATCGAAGTTGACAATATCCTGCAGAAAAACACCCCCGCCACTGCCCGCCGGCAGGCAACGCTGATCCGCAAAAGGCTCACCACGCTCGATCCCCAAGCGTGGACCATGCTCGCCGAGCGAGAGCACGAGGTGGTCATCCAGCTGCTGCTGGCCGCAACGGTCAAGCACAGCCGGCTGCTGGGTGACTTTATCCGCAACGTGTATACCAACCGGCAACGCCGCCTTGAGCCCTCGTTGGCCCCCGGCGACTGGCATGAGTTTCTGGTTGAGTGTGCACACCAGGACCCGCAGGTAGCAGGTTGGTCGGACTCTACCCGGGCCAAACTACTTCAGGTGATTGTTCGCATCCTGGTCGAGGCCAAGTACCTCGAAAGTGCCCGTTCGATGAAACTGACGCCTAAATCCCTGCATCCCGACGTCAGGCGCTACCTGAACGCCCACCGTGAAACCTATGTACTCGACTGCCTGGAGCGCGCCAAATGACGCTGAGTTTTGATGAACGACTGAATCAAATCCTACCGCGAGTGACCTCGCGGGATTTTCTCGACAGCAAGGGCTTAGGGAACGAAATCGGGTTCTGGATCTTCGACTACCCCCCCGACCACGAAATGGCGGTGCGTGACTTTATTTCGGGCATCCTTTTGCCTGCGCTCGTCAAGCGCCAACCATCAATTAACGCCGGCACAGTCGATCTGCTCCAATTGGTAACAGGGCTGCTGGAAGAACGCAAGTTGCTCGACAAGGCAATCGAAATGCAGCAAAGCAAGGGCGACGACAGCACACTCGCCGCGCTACGCTCCGTGCTCAAAGAGGACAAGCTCGCCCAGAAGATCGCCACCCAATTCGACATTCCCGGTCTCGACCTCATGATTATTTCCGGCGTGGGTAGTGTCTATCCCATGCTCAGAACCCACACCTTGCTTTCGGCCCTGCACCCCATCATGGGCAACACGCCGCTGCTGATGTTCTTTCCGGGCCGCTACGACGGGCATTCCCTGCGCTTGTTCAATACGTTGGCGGAAGACCACTATTACCGGGCCTTCCGACTGGTGCCCGAATAAACTTGGCGTCCAGCACGAGTCGCAATCTCCAGTTAATCAGGGATAAATAAGAACATGAAAATCAGAGACCTATTTCTCAAGCCAATCGACCGCCCCATCAATGGCGTCATCAAAGCGGACCAAATGGACGCCGCCAGCGTCTGGCAAGAGCTGGAAGAATACGTTGTCACCAAGCAGATCAGCGACTACCTGCGACGCTTCTTTGACGCCTACCTGGCCGCCACTGACCGCCCGCATGACGCCGCCATCACCGATCGCATGGGCGTCTGGGTCTCGGGATTTTTCGGCTCGGGCAAGTCCCATTTCATCAAGATCCTGTCCTACCTGCTGGAAAACATCGAGGCCAGCAATCCCCAGACTGGGGAAAAGCGCAGTGCAGGCCAGTTCTTTGACCATCAGAAAATCAAAGACGCCATGCTGCTCGCCGACATCCAGCGTGCGGTGCAGGGCACGGCCGATGTCATTCTGTTCAACATCGACGCCAAAGCCGACAGCAAGTCCGATCGCGATGCCATCCTGCAAGTCTTCCTGCGGGTCTTCAATGAAAAGCTGGGTTACTCAGGCGACTCACCCCACATTGCCGACATGGAGCGCCACCTCGTCGCCAAGGGCGCCTACGACGCCTTCAAGTCGGCCTTTGCCGCGTCCAACGGCAGCACCTGGGAAAAAGAGCGTGACGCGGTTGATTTCCTGCGTGACGACGTGGTTACGGCGCTTGCGCAAGTCCTGAAGATGACGCCCGAGTCCGCCAGCCAATGGTTTGACCGTGCCCGCGACGACTTCCGCGTCAACATTGAAGGCTTTGCCAAGGTGGTCAATGACTACCTTGCCACCCGCTCGGCAAACCACAAGGTCATCTTTCTGGTCGATGAGGTGGGCCAGTTCATCGGGGCCAACGCCCAGCTCATGCTCAGCCTGCAGACCATCACCGAGCAACTGGGCACCCAGTGCAAGGGCCGCGCCTGGGTCATCGTCACCAGCCAGGAAGACATCGACGCAGCAATCGGCGAAGCCAACAAGGCCAGGTCGCAAGACTTCTCCAAGATTCAGGGCCGCTTTCACACCCGGATGTCGCTGGCCAGCAGCAACACCGATGAAGTCATTGGCGAGCGCCTGCTCGCTAAAACAGAGGCTGCTCATGTCCTCCTGCGTGATGACTTTGCGGGCAAGAGCGATGTCATCAACAATCAGCTCGGGTTTGCCGGCAATTCGGTCAGCCTGCGTGGTTACAAGGATGCTGCCGAGTTCGTCGCCTGCTACCCGTTTGCCCCCTACCAGTTCACACTGCTACAGAAGATTTTTGAGTCCATCCGCAAGGTGGGCGCCACTGGCAAACACCTCTCGCGGGGAGAGCGTTCGCTGCTCGATGCCTTCCAGTCTGCCGCTACGCGCAATGCCGACCACAGCACCGCTGTGCTGGTCCCGCTGTACGACTTTTACCCGTCGATCGAGAGCTTCATTGACGGGGTGGCCAAACGCTCCATTGACGAAGCTCCGCTCAACCCCGCGCTCCAGCCTTATGACAGCTTGCTCCTCAAAGCGATGTTCCTCATCCGGTACATCCCCGACATCGTCAAGCCGAATGTCGACAACCTGGCCACCCTTTGCATTGACCAAATCGACGCCGACAAGCTCGCCCTCAAGCGCAATATTCAGGAGAGTCTGGCCCGGCTAGAGCAGCAGCGCCTGGTCAGCCGCAATGGTGACCTGTGGTTCTTCCTGACCAACGAAGAGCGCGATGTCGCCCGCGAAATCGGCCACGTTGATGTCTCCGCATCTGACAAGTCTCGCCTTCTCGCCGAGCTTATTTTTGAGGAAATACTGGGCAACCAAGCCAAGGTACGCCACCAGGGCACCAAAGCCGACTACGAGTTCAACCGCCTGCTCGATGGCGCTCCTTGGCGTCAGGCCAGCCATGCCCTGAGCTTTGAAGTGCTGACCCCGCTGGGTGATGAGTACGACAAGCTCCAGCCCGCCAAGTGCATTCTGCGCAGCAGCGAGGGCGCAGGGCGCGCCATCGTCCGTCTGGCCGAGGGTGAACGCCTCGACATCGAACTGGCGCTCTACCTGCAAATCGAAAAATACATTGTCAGTCCAAAGGCCGACCATGCGACCCCGTCGCTCAAGCGAATCCTGGCTGACCGAAAAGACGAAAACCGCGAACGCCGGATGCGCTTGGTGCATCAGCTCTCAGATCTCATGACCACGGGCGACTTTTACGCCCTGGGCCAGCCGGTAGAGTTCAAGGCCGGCAATCCCGCGACGGTGCTTGAGGCGCTGCTGAACTACCTCATTACCAATACCTACAGTAAGTTGCCTTACCTCAAGGTACGTCAGGCCGACCCCATCGCCGAGATCAAGGCCGTGCTTAGCGCTGATGACCTAGGCCAGCACGCGCTGGGGCTAGACGGTGATGCAGGCAATGCGCTCGCCATCAAAGAGATGCGCGACTACCTGCAGCTGGCCGCCAGCCAAAATCGGGTGCTGTTGTCTGATGTGGTGGACCGTTTTGCCGGCATTCCTTGGGGCTGGAAGCCTGAGTGGGAAACCGTGTTGCTCATCGCTCGTCTGTTCATGGCTGGCGAGATCAAACTCATGCTGGAAGGCTCTGACCTTGATCCCCAATCGGCCGCAGAGCCTCTGACCAAGTCCGTCCGGTTCAAGCAGGTCTCCATCCTCAAGCGAAAAACGGCAGACGCCGGCGCCATCAGACGCGCCCGCGAGCTTTACAAGGACCTGTTCAGCAAGCTCGGCCGCGAAGAGGAAGACAGCCTGGTGGCCGACTTCCGCGACCAATTCACTGAATGGCAAGCTGACCTCAAGAGCTACGCCCATACCGCCGCCACGCCCCATCACCCGGGTAGGGCCGACATCGATACCGCGCTGACCCGGATTTCCCAGCAACTCGCGGTTCGCGACAGCTTTGCATTCGTCGAGGTGCTGCTGGACGCCAAAGAAGTCTGGCTGGATACTGCGGACGACATCCACGACCTGGTCAACTTTTACAAAACCCAAATCACCGCTTGGCGCAAACTGCTCGATGGCTTGCGGGCTTTCGCTGACAACCGTGAAGCCCTCGACAAGGTGCCGCAAGCCGCCGCTGCGCTCGCCGAGCTGACCCAGATCCGCGACAATCCCAAGCCCTACGGGCAGATCAATCGCATTGAACCACTTGTGGCGGCTGTCACTGCCGTCAACGAGCAGCTCGCCCAGGCCCGTCGCGAAAAAGCCCTGCTGTCCATCGACGCCAAGATTGCCGAGGTGCAAGCCAAGCTCGACGCCGTGGGTGCCACGCCCGAGTTGAGCAATAAAGCCCTGCGCCCACTGCAAGACCTCAAGACCCGCATTGCCAGCCAGACCAGCATTGCCCAGATCCTGTACCTGCAAGGGCAGGGCGGCGACGCGATGGACGAGGCGATCGCCCTCATCGAAGAGGCGATGGCAAAGCTCTCGCACCGAGTAGCGGCACCGGGTGTCACCGCGAATCCCGTGCAGACGCCTAATGTGCCCACGCCGGTTGCAAAAACCACCCGCGTCGTCCGCGCCGCAGAACTCTCCAGCAAGACCTATCTTGAAACTGAAGCTGACGTGGACGCCTTTGTGGCCAAACTCAGGGCCGAGCTGCTGGCCGCCATTCACTCTGGACAAATGGCGCGGGTGCAATAGTAGGGCCTTGTCCAAGCGAAGATGGTTAAGTGTCCAAAAATGGACTACTATTGGTCCAGTTTAAGACGACTTCTCAGGAGTTCGCACTGTGTCAAGTACAACCCCCAGGACTCACACCGCAACCCGACGCGAACCACAAGGCAGGACCGTAAAGGTTTTGAAGGTGGGCAGCGCAGGAAAATCAATTCCGTCTGCCTTGGTTTATCGCCCGGGTAAGGGGGCGATCCGAGTTTTTACAGACTCCGTCTCCCGTGCCTCTCCGCTTTCGCTGGTGGAGCTTGAGAGGCAAGGCGTTCCTGCCCGGCTATTCAACGATCTGCGTGATGAGATGGGGTTGTCTTCGGCTCGTATGGGGGAGATTTTCAAGTTTCCGCGGTCCACACTGGCCAGCAAAATCAAATCCAAGGCGCCTCTGACGGGCCGTGAAGGGCTGGCCACCATCAAGATGGTCAAGCTGCTCGCCCAGGCGCAGCGCATTGTGGACAACAGCACCAGTGACCAAGCAGAGGGTTTTGATACCGCGCATTGGCTTGGCCAGTGGCTCGAACAACCCCAGCCGGCGCTCAATGGCCTGCGCCCATCTGACCTTCTGGATACCGAAACCGGCACGCAGATGGTTCACCAATTGCTGGGCGCGATGGAGAGTGGAGCCTATCTGTGAGGCTCTGGCGCATTGCCACTGAAACCCGCGAGTTTGCAGCTGTTGATCTGAGCGGCAAGGGGGCCGCAAAGTACCCGGGGCGCTGGAATGGACCAGGCCAGGTCGTGGTTTATGCCGCGCCGACTGTGGCTTTGGCCATGTTGGAGACGGCTGCGCATGTCAATGCCATGGGTTTGCCTTTGAACAAGTTTTTGGTCGCCATCGAGGTGCCTGACAACTTGTGGGCCCAACGCCAGGAAATTACAGCTGACCAACTCCCGGTGGGCTGGGCGGCTATCCCTGCAGGACTGACGAGCGTGGAGGTCGGGGCCAAGTGGCTGACAAATAAAGACAGTCTGATCCTGTGCGTTCCCTCCGTCATCGTTCCGGAAGAGCTGGTGGCGTTAATCAACCCGGCACACCCGCTGGCTGACCGGCTTTCAGCCAAAAACGTTCGGGCGGTCACCTACGGCGCTGTCTTCAGGTAAGCGCCTGGCTTTTAGATGCTTACCCAGTCCCATCTTGTTTGCTACTAAATACATAGCTGCTTGTGCTCGTTGTATATGGGCTAGAACCACATTTCATACATGAACAAAGCCAAACTCAAGTCTTACGCTCCGCAAGCCCGCAATGACTTCATCGCCGCAGTCACCGCTCGCGCCCACCTGCTAGGCCTGTCTGAAAAAGGTGGCAAGCTCGAAGTCGCTCCCAGCCAGACCCAGGGCGATGTGACGGTGATCGCCGGTCAAGCCTGGCCCGCAAAGGTGGATGCGCAGCGCAACCAGCTCATCGCCCGCATCCAGAAAGACGGCTTTGCCCACACCATGGAAGCCGTGGCTTACACCTGGTTCAACCGCGTTGCCGCCCTGCGCTACATGGAACTGCACGACTACCTGGGCCACGGCCACCGGGCGCTGTCCAGCGCGGAAGGCACGATGCCCGACCTCCTGACCCACGCCGCCGACCTGGCCCAAAGCGGCAGCCTGCCCGGCCTGAACGCGCCCAAGTTGCTTGACTTGAAACTGGCGGGCAACCGCGATGGCGAGTTGTACCGCATGCTGCTGGTGGCCCAATGCAACGCCTTGTCCCGCGCCATGCCCTTTTTGTTCGAGCGCATTGACGACGACTCCGAGCTGCTGCTGCCCGACAACCTGCTGCGCAGCGACTCCGTCATTGCCAAGCTGGTGGAAGAGATACCGGAAGAAGACTGGGCCGAGGTCGAAATCATCGGCTGGCTGTACCAGTTCTACATCTCCGAGAAGAAGGACAAGGTCATTGGCAAGGTCGTCAAAAGCGAAGACATCCCCGCCGCCACCCAGCTCTTCACACCCAACTGGATCGTGCAATACCTGGTGCAAAACAGTGTGGGCCGCCTGTGGCTCATGGCCAACCCCGAAAGCGCCCTGGCCCAACTGTGGCCGTACTACATCACCCCCGCAGAGCAAACGCCCGAGGCGCAAGCCCAGCTCGATGCGCTCATCCAGACCCGCATGCGGGAGGACGGCGATGCGCTCAACCCCGAATCCATCACCGTACTGGACCCCGCCTGTGGCAGCGGCCACATCCTGGTGGTGGCCTATGACGTGCTCAAGGCCATCTATTTGGAGCGAGGCTACAGAGTCAGGGACATCCCGCGCCTGATTCTGGAAAAGAACCTTTTTGGGTTGGACATTGACGACCGCGCCGCCCAAATGGCCGGTTTTGCCCTGCTAATGAAAGCCCGCGCCGATGACCGCCGCCTGTTTACCGCCACGGACGACACTGGCAACCTGCAGCCGCCCAAGCTCAATGTGCTGAGCCTGCAAGAGAGCAAAGGCCTGAGCGTGGACGAGCTTGCCACCCACCTGGCCCCGTTCAAGGTGCAGCGCGCCATCGTCACCGCGCTGGTGGACACCTTTGAGCACGCCAAAACCTTTGGTTCGCTGATCCAGATTCCCTATGCGCTCAAGACGCATCTGGCGGTGTTGCCGGAGGTGCTGGCCTTGGCGCAACAGAGCGGGGATATGTATGCGACTGCCGCTGCGGATGATCTGCTGCCGTTGGTGCAGCAGGCGCAGGTGCTCGCGATGCAGTTTGATGCGGTGGTGGCGAATCCGCCTTATATCGGTCGCAAATACATGGCCGAGTCCTTGAAGCAATACCTGAGGGATTCATATCCTGGTTTGGACGGAGATTTATTCGCCGCCTTCATCGACCGGAATTCAATATTTACTAGGCAATCTGGATCTTTGGGATTCATGACCCCCATGGTGTGGATGTTCATCTCCTCTCATGAGCAGTTGCGGTCAAAAATATTGAACCAATCAACAATTTCATCATTGATTCAGTTCGAGTACAACGCATCCGGTGACGTGCGAGTCCCTTTATGCATTTTCAGTCTCTTGGGATCGGCCATTGACTCGTACTCCGCATCTTTCGTACGCCTAGCCGACTTTCCAGGCCAGGATGTTCAACGACAAAAGACCTTGGAGGCGATTGCAGATCCGAAGTGCGGATGGTTCTTTACGTCCAAGGTGAGCAATTTCAAAAAAATCACTGGCAACCCTATAGCCTATTGGCTTGGTAAAGAAATCTATTCAATTCTCGATCAGTCACCTCTCATCAACTCCGCTTGCGAAGCGCGACAGGGTCTCTCAACTGGCGATACATCGAAATTCATCCGCTTTTGGCACGAAGTAAATTTCGACAGAATTGCATTTGGATGTAAATCTTCCGCCGAGTTTGAGCGAACTGCTGCGAACTGGGCACCCTACAACAAGGGTGGAGAGTTTCGAAAATATTACGGAAACTTGGACTACGTCGTCGCTTGGAAAAAATCTGGAGCAGAAATAAAAGCTTTCATCCCTAAGTCAGTCATTCGAAACGAAGACTACTATTTCAAAGATTCATTGAGTTGGTCTGATGTCACTTCATCCCACACTTCCTTTCGGCTCTATCCATCTGGTTTCGTTTTTGATACCGTAGGTCACAGTGCTTTTTTTGACAATGAGTCATCGAAGATTGCTGCATTAGGTTATTTAAATAGCCCATTGATTCAAAAAATAATTCCTGCGATTAATCCAACTCTTCATTTCTCGGGTGGCTACTTCCTTGGACTTCCACGTTTGAAGGAGTTGGAAAATTCGACATTTATTTCAGTAGTGCGGCAATGCGTAGAGTTGTCAATTGAGGACTCATGCACTTCAGAAAGATCTTGGGATTTTCCAGGTTATCCCTTTATTCGTGGCGATCACTGTCGGAATGACCTGAAAGACTCATGGTCAAACTGGGGGGGGGCTCTTCGCTCAAGAGTATCCGAGTTGGAATCTCTTGAGTCTCAGCTTTATTCGCAAATCTGCCGGCAGTATGGATTGCCTGAAGACGCTTTCGGACGCGTTCCTTCGAGCCAAATTACATTTTTGAGGCCAGATGAGGAAAGAGACTGCCAGCGTCTGATCTCCTACGCCATCGGCTGCATGATGGGCCGCTATAGCCTCGACGAGCCTGGCCTGATCTATGCCCACGCGGGCAATGTCGGCTTCGAGCCGGACCGCTACGCCACCTTCCCCGCAGATGCCGACGGCATCGTCCCCGTCACCGACGAACTCTGGTTTGCCGACGACGCGCCAAGCCGCATCCGCGAATTCCTGCGCGCTGTGTGGGGGGCAGAGACGCTGGAGGAAAACATGACCTGGTTGGCCGAGAGCCTGGGCAAGAAATCGGCCAAAGAGGCCACCGAAACCCCAGACGAGACCGTCCGCCGCTACATCGCCGACAAGTTCTTCAAAGACCACCTACAGACCTACAAAAAGCGCCCCATCTACTGGCTCTTCAGCAGCGGCAAACAAGGCGCCTTCCAGGCTCTGGTCTATCTGCACCGCTACCACGAGGGTACACTCGCCCGCCTGCGCGCCGAACACGTCGTGCCCCTCACCGGCAAAATTCAGTCCCGCATCGACATGCTGCAAAAAGACGCCGACGCAGCGTCCAGCACCGCCGCCCGCAACAAGCTGGCCAAAGAAGTCGACAAGCTCAAAAAGAAACACGTCGAGCTGCTAGCCTACGACGAACAACTCCGCCACCACGCCGATATGCGCATCAAGCTTGATCTGGATGACGGGGTGAAGGTGAACTATGGCAAGTTTGGCGATCTGCTGGCTGAGGTGAAGGCGGTCACGGGTGGCGCGAGCGATGATTAATAAGGTCAAGCTACCGGTCGCCTACGATGAGCGCCTGAGCATATTTCTCGACATCATTGGTTGTAGAGCCATGATTGATGACACAGAGAAGGAGCCAGTTACGGCGTTTAACGGTAGGCACTCTAAATATCAAATATGAGCAATCAGCGAATTTCTGCCAGCCTGGCCACTTTGTTTTCCAGCCATGCCGTGGTGTTCTGGCACGACGTGGAGGCCGAGTTCGCGTCGACCGTCGATGGCCTGCAGCTAGTCGGCGTGCAGCTGGTGCGCCTGGACGATATCCCCGCGCTGCGGGTGAAGCTCGACATTGAGCACAACCCCGGCCAAAGCTGGCTGCTCTACAGCACCCAACCCGAGCCGGAACCCACCAAAGACTGGCTGCTGGATGTGCGGCTGCGTAGCAAGGCGTTTCGCGCCGATTCCACCTCCATCCTGCTGGAGGACTTGGGCTTGAGTATGCAAGCGCTGCGAAGTCACCTGAAAGAGCGGGCCAAATTTTTGCGCGCCAAAGACCGGGTGGACCGCCTGAAACGCTTGGTATTGCCGGGTGACAGTGCGCTGGATTTGGACCGCAAAATGCTTGCAGTCTTGACCCGGGCAGACCAGCCCGAACTGTTTGCCATGCTGCAGCGCCTGTATGCGGGCCTGGTGGTGGACGGTGACGCTGATCTGGCAGCCCAGCCCAAGGCGTGGCAAGAGATAGCCGCCAACGACCTGATGCCAGCCTTCTGGGAACTAGTTCAGTCGCAGGTGGGCTACGACGACGCCAACCCAAGCTTGCGCGATCTGTTGCTGCGCATTCTGGTGACGGACTTTTGCAGGGGCCTTGACGGGGATTCTCCGCGTCAGCTGGCGCATTTCGTTCTGCCCGACCGCACGCTGGCGGCGAACGCGTCCGTCTTTGTGGCACGCTGGCGGTCTGACCTCGCACACTTCGGTAGTTACAACGCGCTGGCGCAAGCGGTCGCCAATGATGTCGACTTGGTCAGTCTGCTGTCGGGCCAGTCTGCAGAGCAACTGGTCGAGTGCATGACCTTTGAAGACATTGAACTGCGGGTGGTGCAAGACTTGAAGCAGCGCATCGTTGCTGGCGCCGGCGCGAACATGGACGTGGTGCGTGCCCTGATTGCCCGCCGCCGTGACGGACATTGGGCCAACCCCTTGCTCGCCAGTGCAAACGAGCGCACCCGGGCTCTGGCCGCTTGTTACGATGCGCTGACCGCTGCCGCCGATTTTTTTAGCTTGAAAGCCGAGCATGCGGCTGGCTTCAGCTTTACGGATGCAGGCGCCGCGTTTGCCCAGTATCGCGATGCTCTGTTCCGTTTCGACCAGCTTTACCGGCACTTTCACACTGCGGCAGATGCAGTTGAGCCCATGGGCTGGGCTGTGCTCCACGAGTTGCGCGAGACGATTGAGGGGGTGTATTCTGGCTGGTTTATCCCACAGCTGAGCACGGCTTGGGCCAAGGTAGTGGAGGGTCCGCAGGGTTTGCTGAAGCGCTGGACCCTGCCCGAGGTGACCCCGCAGCAAGAGTTTTTCGCGCGTGAGGTGCTGCCGCTGTATGAAGGCGGCGTCAAGCGGGTGTTTGTCGTGATCTCCGACGCTTTCAGGTTCGAAGTCGCCCACGAACTGGTGCAGCACACCAACAGCAAGAGTCGGTTCAAGGCCTCCTTGGGCAGCATGCTGGGCGTGCTACCCAGCTACACCGCGCTTGGCATGGCCGCGCTGCTGCCGCACCAGACGCTGGCATACAAAGATAACGCGAATCTGGATGTGTTTGCCGACGGCCACGCGGTGGCCACGTTGGACCAGCGCAGCGAACACCTCAAGCCCTTTGGCGGCCTCGCAATCAAGGCGGAAGACCTGATGGCCCTGGGCAAGGACAAGGGCCGGGAGCTGGTGCGCGACCAACGTTTGGTCTACATTTACCACGATCGCATCGACATGATCGGTGACAAACAGGCTTCCGAAACCAAGACCTTTGAGGCCGCGGCGCAAACGGTGCAGGAGTTGTCTCAGGTGCTGGGCTTCATCATCAATGGGCTCAATGGCTCGACCGTGCTGGTGACGGCGGACCACGGCTTTATGTACCAGGAATCGGCACTAGACGAGTCTGATAAATCCACCCTGGACGACAAGCCCGCCGGAACATTGAAGGCGAAGAAACGCTACCTGATCGGCCGGGACCTGGGGGCAACCCCGAAAGCCTGGTCGGGCAACACGGCCACAACGGCGGGCACCACGCCGGAGGGCAGCGTCGACTTCTGGGTACCCAAGGGCGCGAGCCGCTTCCACTTTGCGGGCGGCGCGCGCTTTGTGCACGGCAGCGCGATGCCGCAGGAGATTGTGGTGCCCCTCATCACCGTGCGCGAGAGCGAGGCCGACCACGCCAAAACCCGGTTTGTCAGCATCAGCCTGCTAGGGGCTTCGAACAAAGTGGTGACCAGCACCCAGCGTTTTGAGTTCATCCAGACCGATGCGGTGTCGGAGCGGGTGTTGCCGCGCTCGGTGGTGGTGTCGCTGCGCGATGGTGACAAGCCGATCAGCAACGAGCAGTCGTTGACCTTTGACAGCACCTCGCAGTTGCTGGACGAACGCAAGCGTTCGGTGTTCCTGACCGTTCTGGCCGGCGCGCATGACCCGCACAAGCGTTATGACCTGATCATGCGCGATGCCGTCACTAAGGTAGAAGTGCTGCGCCTGCCAATCAAGGTGAACCTGGCTTTTGGCAACGATTTTTGAGACTGAACATGACGCAAGCCCTGACAACCCCTGACACCCAGACCGAGTCTCTGGCCGACATCAGCCTGGACGACTTGCTCAACACCCACTTTGGCGGCAAGGTGGTGCGCAAGGATCTGACCAAGCTGATCAAGGAAGGGGCCAACGTTCCGGTCTATGTGCTGGAGTACCTGCTAGGCATGTATTGCGCGAGCAATGATGACGCCACCATCCAGAACGGAATGCAGGGCGTCAAGCGCATCCTGGCCGAGAATTACGTGCGCCCTGATGAGGCCGAAAAGGTCAAATCCAAAATCCGCGAGAGCGGCACCTACAAGGTGATCGACAAGGTGACCGTGAAGCTCAACGAAAAGCGGGACGTGTACGAAGCGCTGCTGTCGAACCTGGGGGTGAAGAACGCCGAAGTGTCAGACACCTATGTGCGCCAGTTCGAGAAGCTGTTGGTGGGCGGGATCTGGTGCATTGTCACGCTGAAATATCAGTTTGAAGAAGATCAGAAGGGATCACCTTTTTCGGTGACCGAGCTCAAGCCGATCCAGATGCCCAATATGGACATGCAAGAGCTGTTCACAGCACGCAAGGCTTTCACCGACGAACAGTGGATCGACGTCCTGATCCGCTCAACCGGTATGGAGCCCAGCTGCTTCAAGGAGAGGGTCAAATGGCACCTGCTGGCGCGCATGGTCCCGCTGGTCGAGAACAACTACAACTTCTGCGAGCTGGGCCCGCGCGGCACGGGCAAAAGCCACATCTACAAGGAAATCAGCCCGAACAGCATTCTGGTGTCGGGTGGGCAAACCACGGTGGCGAACCTGTTTTACAACATGGGCGCACGCAAGGTTGGACTGGTCGGGTTGTGGGATGTGGTGGCATTTGACGAGGTGGCTGGCATCAACTTCAAGGACCACGACGGCGTGCAGATCATGAAGGACTACATGGCCTCGGGCTCTTTCAGCCGGGGTCGTGAGTCCATCAATGCAAACGCAGCGATGGTGTTCGTGGGCAACATCAATCAAAGTGTGGAGTCGCTGGTGAAGACATCGCACCTGCTCGCTCCGTTCCCTGAAGCGATGATTGATTCCGCATTTTTTGATCGTTTCCACGCCTACGTGCCGGGTTGGGAAATCCCAAAGATGCGGCCCGAGTTCTTCACCAATCAGTACGGTTTGATCGTCGACTACCTGGCCGAATACCTGCGCGAGATGCGCAAGTACAGCTTCGCCGACGCCATCGACAAGTGGTTCAAGCTGGGCAACAACCTGAATCAGCGCGACACCATCGCGGTGCGCCGGACGACCTCCGGCTTGCTCAAGCTGGTTTGCCCCAACGGCGAATACACAAAGGAGTCGGTGCGCAAGTGCCTGGAATACGCGCTGGAGACGCGCCGCAGGGTCAAGGAACAGCTCAAGAAGATCGGTGGCATGGAGTTCTACGACGTTCACTTTAGCTACATCGACCTCGCAGACAGTGTCGAACGCTTCGTAACGGTTCCGGAACAGTCGGGCGGCGCTTTGGTGCCGGAGGGCCGCCTGCAGCCTGGCTCGCTGCACACCATCAGCATGGGATCGGCCGAAATGCCCGGTATTTATCGGCTAGAAATCCAGACCATCCCGGGCGCCGGGAAGGTCAATGTATCGGGCGCGGCTCCGCGTGAGGCGGTGCGGGTGGCGTTCGACTATTTCAAGGCCAACGCATCACGCGTGAGCGCATCGATTAGGCCGGGTGAGCGCGATTTCCATACCCACTTGGTTGAATTGCAAAACAGTGGCGCTCCGCAGGCACTGACGCTGGCCAGTTTCATAGCCTTGTGTTCCGCCGCGCTGGGCAAGCCTGTCCAGTCGCAGTTGGCGGTGATGGGCGACATGAGCCTGGGTGGAACCATCGTTCAGGTACGCAACCTTGCCGAGTCCATGCAAGTCGCGTTCGATGCTGGAGCCAAACGGATCTTGTTACCCATGTCGAGCGTGACAGACATCCCGTCGGTACCAGGGGAGTTGTTTGCGAAGTTCCAGACAGGGTTTTACTCCGACCCGGTGGACGCAGTCTTCAAGGCGCTTGGGGTCGAATAGTATTGCCATGATTCGGCTTCGGCTGCCGTAGGCACCGCGGTCGCCTCCGCCGAACTTCCAGATCGGCTGCGCCAATGGAAGCGGGTAGCGCTTAACGTAACCGTGCCACCCTTGGGCGCAAGGCACCTTAGGAAATCAGTCGACCGCTTTCCCATTCGTTGTCGCCGGCCGTATCCAGTCGAGGCAGGTCGCCTAGCGAACAGTTTGCCAGCTAGAATCCCAACAGGTGCCCACCCTACTTGCACACGAGTAAAAAAAGGCCTTGATCCTTCTGTCATTACAAACCTCTCTTTGAGCCTCGTCGTCGGGGACTTAAACGTGTGCGCCTGACCCGAAATAGACGCGGCATTTAAGAAAGGTTTCTCATGGCAATCAAAGAACTTGCGTACTCCGCCCAGCAGTATATTCAGGCCAGCACTGGCAGCACCGTCAGGCGAGCCCACGTCTACGAGCTACTGGCAGCCGCGTTTGGGTTTAAGTCTTTCGCAGCATTCAGTGTCGATGCCCTGCTGACAGACGCCGGCGTTGTAGCTTTTCCGCCCAGCGCATCGACCGAGCTAATCGGTCGAGTTATGCAACTTGGGTACCCCCAAGCAATCAGCGCTGCGATCGCTAAATCCCTCACCGACTATGCTGGGGCAAGGCAGGTCTCGTTCATCAGATTGCGCGATCTGCTTGCAGCGCTGACCGCCCAAGTGCGTTTAGAGGACGGTGATGACGACGACGAGGATTGGGAGAACGATCTTAACGACCATCAAGACCCGGGGGCGGTGGCAATCAGCGGCGAGAAGAAGGCAAGCGCGTTCCTGACATCCAGTGTATTGATGGAGGGTCTTGAGCATGCGGCGGCAGCGAACAATGCGGAGGCCCACTTCGCAATTGCGGCGCTTTACCGCTGCGGACGGCCCAGTAGCTACTTGTATGAAGAATCGCTCAAGGGTCGCATTCTCAACAAAGTCGAGCAGGACTGGGTTGATGCGTACCTGCAGAAAAAGCCGCGATTCGAGAAGTACAAGCACCACCTGCGCCAAGCGGCGACGGGAGGGGTTCGTCAGGCCGCGGCCGAATTCGCCGAGGTATTCGATGATCCCGAGTTTTACGCATTGGCCGAGCGGGGAACGGGGCCCATTGATGTCACGCGGATGGTCAAAGTTGCCACCTCCCTGAACGACGACGAATCAAGGCTCAGGTGGTTGCGAGTAGCGGGGGAGCAGGGCTCATTGGATGCGATCAGAACGCTGGCCCAGGACGGTGACGAGTTGGCACTCAGGAAGCTGGCTGAAACAGGCGATGTCGGCGCGATCCGGGAGCTTGCCGAAAAGGCAATGAATACTGATCCCGGCGAGGCCTGGATGTGGCAGCACCTCGCGAAGATGCTTGGGACCGATCTAACGAAATCTACCATGCGCGCTTATCACGATGGTGGACCACAAGATGGCCAACAGTACGACGATGACTTCGGTGGCGCACTCTATGCCGATGGCAATGAAGGGCTCGGGTTGCCGCCTTTGAGCCCTGTTCAGGATCTCGAAGCGCGGAAACTGGCCGACGCGATCTTTATAAGGATTCAACCGGACAACTAGCGGTCACGCGTTTCAACCGTCGCGGGCAAGGGGACCGTCGCATCCTGAGGTTGATTCGCAATTGGTTGAAAACTGGAGTCATGGACGACGGGATGGTGAGTTCTTGCATTTTCGGCGCGTCATGCTACGCTGGGCAGACCGAGGGGCTCAAGAATGAAAAAGACTCAAGGATATCCGCGAGGAGCGGAGTGGCGGCAGTGGGATTTTCATATTCATACGCCGGCTTCTTTTCAATGGTCTGGCCAGCGCTTTTCCGACATGACGGCAAAGGAGAAGAATGACTCGCTCGACGGCATGATCAAAGCGATGAACGACGCCGAACCGCAGGTGTTCGTTCTCATGGACTACTGGACCTTCGACGGCTGGTTGGCGCTAAAAAAGCGCCTGGCCGAAGCTGACGCACCGCAACTGGCGAAGACTGTATTCCCCGGCATCGAACTCCGGTTGGTGTCGCCGACCACGCATCGTTTAAACGCTCATGTGGTCTTCTCTAACGAGACCTCGGACCAGGACCTGCAGGATTTCAAGGCAAAACTTCTGGTGACGATCATTGGCCTGCCGCTGTCTGACGAGTGTCTGATCAAGCTTGCTCGTAAGCTGCAGCCGGACATTCTGTCCAAGCACGGGTTCAAGCAGGCCGAAGTTCTGTCGACTGAGGCGGTGGCTCTCAAGGCAGGCTCAATGATCGCCGACCTTACGGCGGAGTCGTATAAGGCGGCAATCGCTGCGGTCCCTGACGGCAACGCGATCGGCTTCATGCCTTGGGACACCAACGATGGGCTCGCTCATACGGACTGGGTTACTCACTACTCTTACGTCATTGGCCTTATGACGGCCTCGCCGATATTCGAGACTCGCAAGCAGGAGCTCTGGGAGGCGTTTGTCGGGCTCAAGACCGCGACGAATGAAAAGTGGTTCGACAGCTTTCAGGGTGCGCTCGGCAAAGTGCCGCGGCTCGCGGTCTCCGGTAGCGATGCGCACGCATACAGCCACTATGGTAAGTTTCCCGGCGGCAAAGCGACTTGGATCAAGGCGAATCCCACGTTCCTTGGCTTGAAGCAAGCCATCAAGGAGCCTGCGAAGCGGTCTTTCATCGGCGACAAGCCGGGTAAGCTGATTGAGGTCGCGGGGAACAAGACGTATTTCATTGACGAACTGGCAATCGATAAGGTTACGGGAAGCGCTTTGAAGGAGAACTGGCTTGATGGCACGCGGCTCAAGCTCAATCCAGACCTGGTTGCGGTCATTGGCAACAAAGGAAGCGGAAAGAGCGCTCTGGCTGACGTCATTGCACTGGCGGGAAACTGCCGCGGTACGGTTCACTTTTCGTTTCTGCACCCGAAACGCTTCCGCGCACCCCCGACCATCTTGGCCAAGCAGTTCGAGGGAAAACTGACTTGGTGCGATGGAACGGTCAATCCGCGGAATCTGGCTACCGATCCTTCCGCAGAGGCCGTTGAGATGGTGCGGTATATCCCGCAGCAGTATTTTGAAGAGCTGTGCAACGACCATGTTTCTGGAAAATCAAACGTGTTCGAGAAGGAGTTGCGATCGGTTATCTTCGATCACACCAGCCGCGAAATTCGCCAGAGCGCCTTGGACTTCGACCAGCTGATCGAGGAGAAGGAGCGCGACTACCGCGACCAGCTCGGGGAATACCGGAAGAACCTTAACAAGGTGAATCAGGAGATATCCTCCATCGAAGCGCAGCTGCAGCCCGACAAGCGAAAAGCGCTCGTTGAGCTGAAGGTTCAGAAGCAAAAGCAGATTGACGAGCATGACAAGGTGATTCCACCCAAGGTGGAGAAACCTGCGGATCAGCTCTCTTCTGCGCAGCAGAAAGCTTCCGGGGACCTCGAAAAGCTGGCGAATGAACTGAAGACGCTTGACGACGCGGACAAGCTGCTCGCCAGCCGCAGCGCCGATGCCGCGGCCAAGATCACCGCAATCCAGTCAATTCGGTCCCGCGTTCAGCTATTACAGCGCCAGCACAAGCAACTGTCTTACGATACCGAGGCGGACTTCCAGCGACTGGGCCTGAAGTTGGATGCGATAGTGACCTTGTCGGTCACCGAGGAGCCTCTGAATTTGGCGGAGAAGAGTGCATCCGATGAACAGGCGAAGGTTGGGCAGGAGCAGCAGGCGGCAAAGGACGCGCGGGAAAAAGCGCTTCAGCAGCAGGCTGAACTGAAAAAGCAACTGAATGAGCCGCAGCAGCACTATCAGAAATACTTGAAGGACTTGGACGAGTGGCAGAAGAAGCGGGCCGACTATGTCGGTAGCGCGGCCCAACCGGAGACGCAGCAAGGGTTGACGGCCCGCATTGACCAACTTGACAAACTCCCGGAAGCACTGCAGAAAAAGAGGGAGGCTAGGTCGACGCTGGCCGGCGAGGCATTCGACATTCTGAACACCCAGCGTCTAGCTCGTGCAGCCCTCTTCGGGCCTGTACAAGACGTGATTCAGAGCAATAGCTTGATCCGTGACGACTACAAGCTGCAGTTCAGGGCCGACCTTGGCGGATCACCAGACGCCCTGGCAGCCCGCCTGTTCGACCTGATCAAGCGAACCTCTGGGGAGTTTAAGGGCGAAGAAGAAAGTCTGGGCGTAGTTCGGAAAACTGTGGAGCAGTACGACCTCAACAAAAAGGATGATGCGTTAAATTTGATCGCGGCGCTGCATGACAAGGTGCAGCAGGCCGCAGCGGGAAAAGACAAGGCACCGGGCATCAACTCCATCTTGAAGAATGGCAAGACGGCTGTCGAGGTCTACGATCTTCTCTTCGGCCTCTCCTTTCTGGAGCCGCGGTATACGCTGCTGTTCCAGGACACGCGCATTGAGCAACTGTCGCCGGGCCAGCGCGGCGCCCTATTGCTTATTTTCTACTTGCTGGTCGATAAAGGGCGTCATCCAATCATCCTTGACCAGCCCGAAGAGAATCTCGATAACGAAACAATCGTCAGCCTGCTGGTGCCGGTCCTAGAAGTAGCCAAGAAGCGGAGGCAGATCATCATGGTCACGCACAACCCCAACCTAGCGGTGGTTTGCGATGCTGAGCAGATCATCTACTCCGCGTTCGATCGCAAGAGCGGATCGAAGATCAGCTATTTCGGAGGCTCTATCGAGAGTTCAGATACGAACCGTCATGTTGTGGATGTCTTGGAAGGAACAAAGCGCGCGTTCGATAACCGCCGCGACAAGTACCAAGATCACAGGTGAACGAGAGCATCGCGCCGCGCCCTCCGACGAACGCTCGAAAATTAGCGATCTCTGGCGAGAAGACGTCTGCTTCTGGCCGTGAGGCGAAGGTCAAGAGGGGAGTCGCTCTCCCGCATTGCAGACATTGACATCACAAGGCGGTAGATCGCAGGATGTCCGCTTTCAGGCGATGTATGTGCGCAGGCGAATGACGGGGTTTGTGCTCTTTTCGGCCACTGATGATTAGGGTTCGAACGAGGGGATTGCAGCGGAGCCGGTCGTTGGTAATGCCGCAATAACCTGCCGGATTCGGCCAGGAGCGAACGCAAAGTTTAGACCGACAGCATGAGGCGAGCTAATAGTCTCCCACTACGTATGGTGAGATGGGCAGTGAGATCAAATCTCGCACAGGTTTGAGCGCTAAAGTTCCATGGAGGTCGTCTGAACGAGATTCGTGAACTGCTTCATTACCTCAATCTGATTCTGAATTAGAAATCGGCTAACCTGTGCGTTCTCAAGCAACTTAATCAGATAGCCTCTGGCAAGCACCAGATTTAGCATGTCGTCGCCGTAGGTCTGTTCTGCTGTTTTGTACTGATCCTGCAGGCTTGCCATCTCCCGCTCCATACGATCCATTTGCTCTTGTGTGATGCCCTTTAGCTGTCGCTGCTTCTTTCTCACTAACATTTCCGACGGAGTGGCCATCAACAGCGAGCGGGCGTACGGTATTGTCAGTGTGTTGGCGGATATCATCAGCTCCGCGCACTCAACCTGACGGGTAGGTTTCATTTTCTTGAGCGCCGCAGCGACTGCTAGGGAAAAGCGGCGATCTTTCAGAAGTTCGGCTGCCTCCGGGCATATTCCGTCAAGCAAACTAAGGCGTTTCTGAACACTTGATAGGTCGAGGCAGAGCGCCTTTGCCAGACGCTCTGTTGACACGCCCCTATCGACTGCGCGCCTGATCATCAGGTGTTCCTGAATGGTCGAAAGTCGGTTGATGCGGTTGTTATAGGTGTAAGTCTCATCATCCGAGGCAACCAGGCATGGAAACTCTGTGTGTCCGAGCTCTCTCATGGCCAATAACCGGATATGGCCATCCAGCAGCAGGTGCTGCCCGGTTTTACGGTCTACCGGACCGACCGAAAGCGGCTCGATAAGATCCATTTCTCGGATTGATTCGCGGATTTGCCGATACTTGTGGGACTTCTGTAGATCTTCAGGATGGACCCTTGATGGCAGGAGCTTCTCAAAAGGAACGGTCACGGGTTTCAGGAGAAACGCAAGATTGATGGGGGTCATGGCGGTCACCGGCTGATCGCCAAGTGGTCGGCCAGGTATTTCGGCAGGGTATCCAAACCTTCGGCCCGCAGTAGATTGACAAAGTTTTCGTTGGCGAAAAGCTCCCGTAGCGCGCCAACGACGAACAGAAGCTTCTGTTGAGCAAACGAAGCCTTGCGAACCAGCATCTGCTGGCGTTGTACTTCCTTTTGATAAGCGCGTACCAAGCTGGATGGCGATACATCAGCATGCTTTCGGGGCGATCCTCTGGCGATCGATCGCCCGAGCAGGTGCCGGCGCTGAATCAGGGTGCGAGCCTCCATTAGCTGACGCCCCCTCAGCTCTCCGGATTCGTAAGCCTCCTGCAGTGCGGTCTGCACCGCCTTGTCGTTTTCCCCCGCGCCGACTATGACCAGCGCCGCGCTGAGAGGGATGATTCTTCGTTCGACCGCGACGATTAGTCGCTCCTCTCCCTTGTCTAGCAACAACAGAATTTCCTGAAGGTATTGCAAGGAGAGGCCAGTCTTCTCTGCGATTTCCTTGGTGGAATAGCCCTTTTGTCTGAGCAGGGTCACACCCGCCAGCCGCTCCAGGGGTTTGGTGCGCCGGCGTGCGATGTTTTCGGCCAGGCTCATGATGAACGCTTCATCATCGGTGACCGAAACCACCAAGGCCGGAATGCGCTGCTCGCCATGTAGCTTGAAACTGTTGAGTCGGCCTTGTCCGCATATCAGCAGGTAGCGTTCGGCACCGTCTGAGCCAGGACGTGGAGTCACCGTGATGGGCTTTTTCAAACCGATTGCCTTGATGTTTCCCGAGATCTCCGAGAACACTTCCTGATTGCGATCGCGTGGATTCAGGACCTCAATCCGGTCAATGGGAATCAAACGGATGTCTCTGGCTTTGGTCGGTGAGTTCATGCTGCGCGCCTTAGCCGAATCTGCGATCCCATTCCGTATAGGTAGTCGAGGGTGTCGAATCGATAACTCTCGAACTCGACGGCGTTTTGCTCGGCCAGCCTGATGCGCTCTTGTCCGAAGTCCAAGCTTGGCAGGAGATAGTAGTCCAGCGTTTTTTCGTTGCCAGGGGCCAGCCTGATTGCCACGGTAATGTCAGGGCGCAACGTCGTGTCAAAGCGGACATTCCATCTTTTTTGGCCCACATCGGCGCTCTGGCAGCGGGCAAATACCACCGAAACCTTGAACTCGTGATTGACGTCAAGCAGGTCATTCAGCGGGTTGCGGTAAATCGAGCCACCCTGATGGGCGATCTGCTTCTCGGTCTCTGCGAGTATTTCGGGGTGGAGCCGGCGCAGCATGCGATTGATTTCTATGTAGCCATAGTCTCTTTGCGGGCTGTAGCCAACCAGCTGGTAGGCGCGAATCAGGCTACCAAACCGGTGCATGTACACGGCAGACGACGGCATACTGTCGGTCTCGTTGATGATCAACCCCGACAGGTATCCACGGTTCTGGTACAGGACGCGCAGCCGGTCCAAAAGCTCGTCGTTGGTAAAACGTCTTGCCCGTGCCCGAATAATGCCTTGCGCTGTGTAGAACAGGTCCTGCGCCACGATGGGGATGAATGCATCCTCCTTTCTGATCCACATTTCGGGTGCGTTGTAGACCCTCAGCTTCTTGAGTTTGAAAGACTGCCTGTTGTAAACGTTGCTTCCGATATATTTTTCATTGGTCAGTACCTCGTGTACTGTGGCGCGCGTCCAATCGCGGTCCAAAGGGGTTTTGATCTCCATCTCATTGAGGCGGGCGGCAATGGCGGACTCCTGCAGCTCGTCGTCGACAAACCAGCGGTATATCTGATTGACGATGTGTACCTCGGTATCCGGACCAGGCTTGAGGATTACACGGTCCGTCTGCAGGCTTTTTTGTTCGCCGCGTTGAAGTTCGGTCTTCACCGCGCCGGCCTGATCAACCAGTACTCGGCGCAAGCCGAAGCCGGCGGGGCCACCTTGGCGAAATCCTAGCTCGATGAGGCGGCATTGGCCTGCAAACACTTTGGCCGACAGCTCCCGGCTGTACTCGCCGGCCATCGCACGTTTGACGCCTTTGACGATAGTGGAAACTGGGGATCCGTCATTTTCGAACTGCTCGGCGCAGTAGGTCACCTGGATGCCGGCCCGGCGGCAGATGTACTCGTAGTACGCGCTTTCGTCAGCGTCCTGGAACCGTCCCCAGCGACTCACGTCGTAGACAAGGATCATGTTGTAGGCGGCATTGCCCGATTCCACATCTCGGATCAGGTTTTGTAACGACTGCCTGCCGCCAATGGTCAGGCCGCTCTTGCCTTCATCTGCATAGGTTTTGATGATCTCGATGCCTCGGCGTTCAGCGTACTCGTGGATCTTGGCGATCTGATTGAGGGTTGAGTACTGTTGGTGTTCCGTGGACATGCGGACATACTCGGCCGCGCGAAACAAGGCTTGGCTAGTGCCTTGAGAACCGTCTGCCATAGAGAGTTCTGTTTCCATATGTCACCGCATCAAAGTCGAAGAGACTTCTTCACTACACAGGTTGCTTGGAACGGCAAAGTTACCAGTTTTGTGGCGAAACAGCTAACAAGTTATCTCTTTGCAATCACACGCTATTCCGGCTAATTGGCTCCGTACAGAGTGAGTTCGACCAGCCACACGTCACTCTTTGCAATCTTTGGCGCTGCCAGGATGCTCAGTTGATAAATCCCTGGCGCCAATGAAATTTGAGAATTTGACGCGTCACTCTTTGCAATTCCTGCGTTGCGCCGGTCGCAGTTTCGTTCTCGCTGCCTGGCTCGGTTTCGAGATACGTAATCGGGATGCGATTCCCGATAGTTGCGCCAGTATTGGGCATTGCGCACCGCCCACGCGTGTTGGGCGAGAGATTGGTTTTCTAGGTAATCGGGGTCGCTTAAACGCTTAACCTGTTGCCAGAGCCTTCTGCGCTCCTTCTGGCAGGTGGTCTTGCTGCAGTAGGTTTGATGTGGGACTTGAGGGCGGAGCTCAAAGGCAAACCCGCATGCGGTGCACCACCGACTTTCCATAGCTGCCTCCGATTGACAGACCAGCGGAGTGTTAGCCTATGAGCATCTACCGCTTCGACAATTGCCAGCGTATCCAGCCAATGCAATCCAAAATAAAATGATAGGGGTGCAAGATTAGGTGTTGTCTAAAGGTGAAGAACACTTCGATTAATGGCGGGTGGAACGGCGTCCGCCTGGCGAAGCCGAGCAGCTAGTGCAGTTCACGGCGCAGGCGCGCCCCTCGTCGTCGAATACCGGGCCACCGCTATTGGCGCCATAAATGGGAATATCGGATTGGAGGCAAGAGAACGGAAGCATCACTGAGTCGCGATCCTTGAGATACGCGCCCTCTGTCTGGCGCCAGTTCAGGCCTTTGGCACGATTGCACTGGAACCCAAGGTGGTTTTTTCCCATTTGGCGGTGTCTTCTTTCCATTGAACTATCCCGAGACCTGGTGATGAAGGGTGTTCATTGCTAACCAATGCCATCATTCGTCCACCGTCTTCCTCCGAAGGATCCCGAGGTCCGACGGCCAGCCCGCACGCCAAATCCTCACGCTTTTGAGGGTCACGACCCAGCGCGGTGCTACAAGATACCAAAAATCTGGCCTTTGAAATTCCGCTAAGTTTCCAGGTCTGCTGATGCACCCAGTTACCTTTGGTGATGCATGGATCAAGCACAGGCACCAACACCCAATCGGGCTGGAAAGCAGTCAAAATCTCTTCTGTCAGCGGGGGAGCGTCAATATCTTGACAGATGAGTACAACGCATCGGCCTACGCCGGCAATATCTGCAATCACCACCTCGTTCCCAGATGCATTGTCTTCGTGCAGCATGCCCTCTTTGCCGGGATCGTCCAGGCCAAACTGGAGTGCTCGCGATTGCTTGATGCCTGCCTGTAGTATTTTCCGTTGCGTCCAAAGGACCGTCCCTATGCCGTTCAAAGTAGTGGCCTCATTCCAGGATTGGGCGCCTTCCTTGTCTCTGGTTGGGCCGGAGCCTGCCATGATCACTCTGGGCCTGGTACTCAAATGCAAAACCAGTTCCGAAAGGCGATCAGCGTGATCCTGTGACATCACCAGTTCCGGTGCCATCGCAAAATCCAAGGGGCCTGCCTTTTCGATCGCCTGGATCAAGCGCTCCGGCGCATTGACGCCAGGGGCCACCCTGAAATCAATGAACTTCTTGTCGGAGTGAACACGCACCGTAGGCTGAAAATCCGATGCTTGCTCCGCAACAGGAATAAATGCTATCAACTGATTGCTACGATCCGCCGAGGGAGAAACTCCATGGGCGGCATGCGCTTCTATGACCTTGATCTGGATATTGATCGATCTGGCGCTCTGCTTGGCTGTAGTAGGTACGACCGCAAGGTAGGCGAATCGATCGGCAACACTGTCTGTATTCGATATGTATTCCGCCCGCTGTTGCCGGCATAGCGGTCCGCGTGGCACAAGCATGAAATTTTCGGCTGTTGCGTAGTGACCAGTTTCGCGTCGTAGAGCCTTCAAGTCGCTCAGCCAGGGGACGGACCTAAGGCCGCCGGCCACGGTCACAACGGACCTCGGATGTATCTGACCGAACGTCTTATCAATCGCCACCATTAAAGCAAGAACCTGCCCTAGATCTAATCCGGCAATGCCAGCGTCGCCCATCAAAAGGCCAAGCCCCTCGGTGCAATCGCTGAGTTTTTGAACTCCCAAATACCGTGCGGCCATCGCCTTGAAGTGCCCAGAAGCTGGAGGTGCCGTGAGTCGAGCAGAGGCTGAGGCGGCCTCTGCTATCTGCCACAATTTCAAGAATAAGTGTGGTGGCGACTCGGGAGGAGGGACGGTTGACATCAAGCTTCCGGCGGCACAGTATCACGCGGAGCTGATCGGAAGAAGTGGTGATATGCGGTAAAGAGAGGATCGAGCTGGTCTCTTGTCATGCCCAAAGTAAGCAATGCGTGCATCAAGTCGTCCGCCTGATTGCCTATTTGTCGCGCACTTCTATCAGAAACGGTATGCCTGCGTCGCCCAAGACTACCCAAAAGCCCGGCGACCGTCTCTACAACAGCCTCCAAAATGTTGGATGTTGCCGAAGTAGGCAATTTTGAGATTGCTGTACAAAGCTGCAGTAGGGACTCTAGGAATACTTCAACCAAGCGAACCTGGCGGCCGTAATAGTTTGAGAAAGACCGCTTGGAGCGAAACTCAGGGTTTCCGATGGTGGACTTGAGGAACTCCAGCGCTAGTAAAGGCGTATCACTCACCTTTAGGATGGCCGTGGACAGGCGGCCGAAGCTGACCATGACTGATATGCGCCCCGTTTGGGCAGCGCTCAGCGCATGCTTTGCGGCCTCTAGTTCACTTACGAACTCAAGCGGCATCGCAGCCAGGCTGGAATGGGCCTGATAAAGGAAATTCCCCAATTCTCCTTTATCGTTTTCGCCATCGACTTCCCCACTTCTTAGTCGCTTGAGCGCGCCTTCAAAACGTCGGAATGCATCTTCAATCCTTCCTTTCGAAAGGTCTACATTGCCGCTTAGAAGCTCTACGTCTATTTCAGCAAAGAAAACTCTTGCGGCTTGATCCTTGGGAAGTGGTGGTTCTCTGGGGATATTTTCCAGCAGCTGATTAATCTCTCCAACTGTCTGCATTGTCCCTTCGTCATTCGTCTCCATTCGGTAAATTGCTGCAACCCGGCGACGAAAATCTATGCGCCTTAGTCGGGCACTGGTCGTAGATTCGACGGCCAACAAGCCATCGAGTTCCTCTAGCAGCAGCAACTCATCTTCCCGCTCGAGAAGATAGCTAAAGAGTTCTATATATCTTTCGAGGGAGTAGGCAAGTAGCGTGCGCCACTTCGAAGGTTTTCTCTCAACCAGCTCTCGCAGAAGATCCAGGGTCCGGCTCTGAACTTCTGGAGTTCCAGTGACAATAGTCGTGACCTCGGTGAAACTCATGCAGACGTCCACCAGCGCCGAAACATACTCGTCGTCGAGTGACTCGCCATTAAGCGCCGCCTCGAATGCGCTCTCTATCAAGCCCTGGAGCTCGTCTATCGCTCGCTCAGGCTGCATTTCCTTGAGTTTTCTGAGATATTCGAGCGTTGCATGTCGTGGAAGCAGGCGGCGGCGAACCAGCTGAATGAGCGCCGGATCTATTTCTGGGACATCCATCTCCATACCAGTGAGGGAGACGCTCAGCCGGGTGTAGTTGAGCGTCAATAGATCCAGCTTGGGATCTTGAGCGGCAAAAGGGGCCAAGGTTTCATAGAAGGGCACATTGTCGGCAAGCGCAACTGACATGCTCTGGAAATCCTCTCGGACACTATCGCTGGAGAACCCTCCAATACGCGTTAGCTCAGCCGTGGCACGGGCTCTTGCATCCGTCTCTTCGGGCGTTCCGCTTCGCGCTACCCTCATCGGAACAGCCCTTACTTGCACTTCCTCGTTACGACCGGAACGAATCGCTGCCGCAACCTTAGCGACTCCGTCAATATTCTGGCGATTGAAAATGAAACAGAGCGCCACCACGTCCGGCAATTGCATCGTACAAATGCCGGCAACGTCGGCCAAACCAGTCCGGCTGTCCAGGAGCACCAGGTCATAACGGGACTTGGACCATCTTCGAAGCGACTCAAGAACGATTCCCCCGGCGTTCTCATTTAGAAATTGCGTCCAAGAAAATTCCGCCAGAGCTTCTTCGTATCGCTTAGGAACGGGGGTCTTGACCATTCTGCTGCCAGCGCCTATGAAATCAAGTGACCCGTTAACTGGCAGCATATCTGGCGACAGGAGCGGTCGCACGCATTCATCAAATGGGAGCCCTGCTTCAAACCGTCTCAGCAAGGCGTCCCCACCGGAGAGTTCTGAGCCCAAGGAACTGCTCCATTCCCATACTAGGTCCAGTACTCCCGGTGCATCCTTGAGGCTGCGCGCCTCGGATGGGTCGAGCTGACCACGAAAATAGTAGGAGAGGCCTGGGGCCTCTAGGTCCCAGTCCATCACCAGCACCCGCTGCCCATTCATGGCGGCGAGAAAGGCGACGTTGGCAAGAGCCATGGTGCGGCCAACTCCGCCCTTGAAGGAATAAAAGGTGATGATCTGGCCGTTTGTGCCGGCGGAGGCGTCAACTTCAAACATCGGCGGTGGCCGATTGCGTGTCCGGGTGGTCATCCGGAGAGAAATACTGCAGCTTCCTCATATGTGGAACCAATTCATCCGCCCGCCGCTTGATTACTGCATCGAACACGGCGAATGATTCCGATGAGTGAGAACATGACTTTGCGGCCGCCGTCAAAAAGTTGAGGTTGCTGGTTCCTTCCCGCCGAAAATCAACAGCGCCCGCTGCGCGCAGTTCTTTGAGTTTACGGCTTACCGTCTCAACCGCTTCCCCAGTCAAGTCGGCCAATTGTTTTCCATTTAAATCGTCGTTGGCCAGCGCCTCAACATATTTAACGTACTTAGGGGCGTGCAGCATTTCGAGAAACCCGTTGTCAGCCCGGCGCTCCGCCGCTTGCGCCACAACCGCTTGCCCAAAACTGAGTTGCCCCAATACATAGGCATAAACTTCGGGCGAGTCTTGACGCGCGGTTCCTCTTACTGCAGCTGCGACTGCGGTGGATGCGCTTTTTAGCGTGTCGACGAAAAGACTCTCCAGCCTGTCTCTGAGCCTGTCCATCGACGTACGGTCATGCGCCACCAATGCCTCTTCTATTTGTTCGGCAATAGCAGCAAATTCCGATAAAGGAATTTTTTGAATAGTTTTGTCCATGGGTTCCTCATTGCCGCATCAACGCCGCAATTTCTCTAGTGACTGCAACTATAGTTGCAGGCCGGCCAACCATCAATAAGCAATCAATGATGACCCTTTGATCGGGAATGAGTTTGCGATGCGAATTCGAAAGTAAGTTTGCACTCACTTTCCTTATAATTGTTTATGGATACGTTAAACGCAATTGAGTTTACGGTGTATACGGTATTTGGGTACCATCCACATTTTTCATGTCGCGCTGCCGTCTTACAACAGCGTAAAGCCAAATTCCTCCTTAAGTTGTCCCTCAGGCGCGGAGCCAACTTACTTGTAACAGCAGCTAGCGCTAGCTGACATCATCGAAAGCAAGAGTCAAAGCCATCAAGTAGCTTGACGTTATGGGTCAGTGAAAGGCGCTTCTGCGGCCAAGGTGCCGTCACCCTTGACGCCGGCAAATGCTCTTACGCCGGCCTGCTTTACGTCAGTATTCTGGAACCCAAGCGCTCCGATAGTGGGGTAGCTTTGCAAGTGGTGATCTCTATCGGCGGTCCAATCTATGTATAAAAAGCAAATTGATCAAGGGTCAAAAGAGCTTGCAGCGCTCTCGTCATCGTATAGCTATCTTGCGCCGCCGCCCCGTGCCCGACTGCATGGCGCGACCCGGCAGTGCCGGTTTGTGCCACCGGGTCGAAATTCGCGAAGGTTTGCGCAGCAAGATAAAGGCCGAAGGCAGAGGGAAAGAGCAGTGTATTTGGTCCTCCAGCGCGGTTTTCTGCGGAAGCCTGGGCAAAGGCCAGCAGATCCTTTAACTTTGCGCCGTGTCCGCCATGCGCTACTCGATAGGCGTCGTTTAGTACGCCCTCGATTTCAGTGAGGACGATCTTGATTACCGAGGCAGGCTTCTTTTCCCCGAATGCTTGGATGGCTTCCTTTAGCAGCGCTGCCTTGGCAGCGAAGTGAGGCTTGGCAATCCACCGCTCGAACATGTGCTCAAGTCGCTTCTGATCGAACTTCTCAAAGATCGTTTCTTCGATTGCTGCGGCCTCTAATCCGGCCTCGCAATGACGTAGGAGCTCCTTGAACTCGGCGGTGATGATCTCGACAAAAGGGAACCAGCCCGTTGCGACCAGTTTGTCGAAAAGCGCCAGGTCCCCGACAGCGTCGTACAGGTGCCGATAGCGCAACTCCCTATGCAGCGTGCCAAGTGTGATGACGAAGGCGTCAAGGTCCAACTTCTGCTCGGGATTCATGTCGAAGGCGAACCCAAACCGCCAAGCTTCTCGGAAGATGCACAGGACCTTGTCGCGTTCTCCGAAATCTACGCACGGAAAGGACATTCCCGTCACATCAGCAATGTCGTTCTCGAAGACTACTGTTCCGGCCGCAACGGCACGTTTGACAGCGCAGCGCAGGCTGACCGCTGCAGTGTCGAGCCATAGTTCGGCAGTGTGGTCAGGCTTCAAGATCAGCAGCACCATGGATGCCCGTCTCAGACTGACGGCGGTCCCTGCTTGCTGCGCCATGTGATTAATGACGCTGGCGAGGTTCTCAACTAATCGATGGAAGAGAGGATCGTCAGAGGTGAGTGCGAGCCTGGTCCATACCTTGGCAGTTTCCCCGCCCGTCGTTGTTTCCGCGACGAAGCCAACCAGTTGCTCGACGTTGGCAAAGCGCATCGGCTCGCCAGAATTACGGACATCGCCAACCCGTGGGACATTGCTACTTGCAGCAGGTTGCTGGTCGGTATTCAATGGTGGGTCTCCGAGATAAATAGCGAATGATCTACTGCCAGGAACTACTTCTGGACATGATCGTTTTCGCGCCACTCTGGTTCAGCCGCATGGCCATCATCTTCACACTGATGTTGAATTCTCTGGCCGCTTGCTCGACCGATTTTCCGCTAGCCACGACCGATATTGCTGCTGCTCTTGGCAGCAGTAGTACACCAGACAAACAGGCCGCCTCGTCTTCCAGCTCCTTGTTGTAGTGCCTTCCGCCAGATTCTTTGGTCAGCTCACTGGGCGAGTGCCCAAGAATGATGTGGGCCAGTTCATGCGCGAGGTCGCTTTGCTGAGCCATCATGCGACGCGTATCAAGGAGGCTTCCGCGGCCTCTTCGGCACCATAGGCAGAGCCGTCCAGCAATTGCTCATAAAGATCCATGGCTCGAGTTCTTAGCGATCCGGAAGCCCTTTGCAGTGCGATCGCGATCGAGACGAAACTATCTCCTTGTGGCCATCGAATGGATAGATCTGAGTCCTCGCTCTTCAAATCGGCACAGCGCTTGGACAGTGTTAGTACAAGCTCTTCAAAACCCGGATTCAGCAACAATCTCTGCAACTGTTCTGCGAAGTCTCTTCCCAGACATGCACGCAGAATGTGCGGATTCTCACTCGCCATGAGCAGCATTTTCTGGGTGAGATCGTCAGGTATCAAGGTTTCATGCGTGTGGATGATCGCGGCGGCCGCTTGCGCCTCATCGCCCGAGGCTTGTTCCGCGAGCTGGCTCCAAAGCTCATAGCCCCTGTCGCGCATTTCGCCACGCCCCTCGCCCCAAGCTGCGGATGCCGCATAGATCACACCCAGACGTTCAGGGCTTGTCGGTCCCGTCAAAATGCTTGTCAACGCTTCCGAAACTTCCTTTCGTTCGGATACCAAAAACTCTGCTGCGGTCAGTTCCCCTGCGGCTTGGCGACTCTTCGGTGCGTCACTGGCAAGCCATTGACTGAGTACGGCTTTCCACATCGGGACGGAAATCACTTCCCGGAAGTCCCAAAGAAAATCGGCAATGCCCTGTTCACCAAGAGCATCTGGAAATATTCCCCAAATATCCTGCAGGAGTTGAACAACGCGTGGTCGATCGGCCCCATATAGCGAACGACCGTGTATGACCAGAATTGCCCCCCAGATGGCGGGATCCTCCGAGCGTTGGACGTGCCGTTCAAGCGCGCAAAGCCATGCATTCCGATCAGGAGTTGGACGTCTCAGCCAGCCTGCCGCCATGGCTGAAAGCAGGGTGAAATTGTCTTGAGGCAAGAACCGCATGCCATCACGATGCCGGCCAAAGACTAACGCTGCGGGCTGAGAACGCTGATTGTTGTTTCTCGATCGGTTCATTTCTGCTAGTTCCAGTCGCCGGGCTATCCTCTCGCGCGCCGTGACGATATCGTCAACTATCCAGGATTCGAGGGTTTGGATATCTTCATCAGGAAGCCCCTGGTGATGGTTCGCCAGTGACTGCAGCGCCCAGGCAGCATCTCTTCTCCATTCCTGTCCTGTGAGTCCGTTCGCGCTGAGACTTCGGATTAACACGAGCAATCGTGTTAGATCGGGATATTGATTTTCGGCCAATACGCGAACCAATTCCCCTGCAGAATGCTCGTGACGAGAAGCATGAAATCTTGTCTCTGCAATGCGTAGCGCCCGGTCAGGATGTTGTTTCCCGAATTCCGCGAAAGCCCGCGCGATCTCGATGGGCCCGCCCTCACGGAAGCCGCGACGGCCATGAGGCCATCGATTTTCTGGACCGGACTGCTCATCGAGCATGCGAAAGAGTTCGTCATCTGTCGCTTTGGACATTTGATCGGCCGACATTGGGGAGGTGACGAATGATGCCATCACCCTAGCGCCGCCAGCTTTCAACACTGGCTGTGTTGTCCGCCATTCCGTGATTTGGCGGAATCGGCGAGGCGTTAGCAGATGCCGAGGTATTTTTTCCAAAAGCGGAAGTCGGTTGCTCTCGGCCCATGCCAGTCGCAAGAACTTGGTCCTGGCATCGTCATCGACACTCGCCTCATCTTTATAGGGATCCCAGGCTTCGATGCGGTCCCTGATTTGTTCTAGTCTTTTCGTGTCAAGGTGAGGCACGATGGCGCTTAACAACTGCTGCGAGGACCAACCTTGCACCAGATGTCCGACATTGTCAGTGTCGTTGGCGTACACCATGCCCAGATTGAGTCGGCGATCATCTGCGAGGAGAAAATCGGCGGCCGGGCCGGCCAGGGTTGCACCGTTCGCCCCCAGTGCATCGGCGATGACGGATTGAACCTCGTCGATGTCAACGCTGAAGAATGCGCTCACCACCTGCAGCAGCTCATGGGGACTGCTTTGAGCATATCTAGCCAAACTCATAGCGACTGTCGAGAAGATACCCTCCCCAAAGCGCTCTTCATTCCAAAAATAGGGGAGGCTTCGAGACTTTGGGTAGTTGTTTCTCATCCCTATGGCGCCATCGTGTTCTCGACTAGCTAGTTGAACAAACCACACGAGAAGCACATTGGCGAAAGCGGAGGAATTTTTCTCAACGAGTTCGCTCAGTCCGTGAAACTGCAGTTGGTCCTCGTTTTTATAGTCGAGCTTGTTCAGATATATCTCGAACAATTCTGCGGCGCGATGGTCGCCCAGATGCTTGGCATAGTCCACGACCGCAAAATTGTTGAGCTTTTGCCGTTCAAACACCGTCTGGACGCGGGCAATACTGTCTGCGGACCATTGGGCCGACCTGGAGAGGACCTCAAAAGCGTCGATGTCCCTGTCTTCTGTGCCCCAGCAATTCCGGATCAACTCGTTGACAAATTCGGGGTCAAATCTCGTTTCGGCCACCAGCAGTTGAACGGCATGCCACCTCAGCTTCTTGTCGCCTAGTATCTGTTTTGTGAGCGGGCGCAGGGCACCTCGCCAGTGCTCCCACTGGTTGGTCGTCCGAGCTAGCGCCCTTTGAGCCAATGCCAGATCCGTGGCCATCAATCGCTTGACCCAGGCTTGTTCTCTCTCCTGGGGTTCCTTTTGACCGGAGACCAAATCGACGATGAGATGCCGCAGGTGCCGCCTTGTCTTGGGTTCTCCTAACAGTGAGTCGATAGCACCGGCGTAGGCGCGGCCATCGAAAACCCTGAGGCGCTGGAGCGAGCGCAATATGGTCGCTCGAGCGAACAGACCTTCCTGCCGCTCCCACGCGAACTCGCTGAGCGCTTGAGCCGTGGAGAAACTTTTCGCCTGAAAGTCATCGAGCCATGCTTGATGACTGAATCCGAGCTGACCATTCAGCCTTGAGATGATGCCGCACGCCATGGTCATCCTCACGGCCGTTGGGTTCCTGATTTCGTAATGGTCGGCGGGTCTCCACAAGGTCTCGGTATCCGTCATGTCCGCTGCTAGTTCCTCGAGGAAGGCAAGCGCCTGCTTTCTGGATTCGGCATCGCCCAGATCGGCAGATACCAACCATGTACTGAGAAGCTCAGAGGCGATAAGTTCTTTGACGGGGACTCCTCGTCTCTGTATGTCATAGAACAGACGCAACGCGAAAGGGCGGCGGAGTGTTTCATGAAGAGCCGCTGGGACGTCGGATAGAGCGATGCCTAGGCGGTTCAGAAATTTTTCTAACTGTTCGTGGCTGGGTAGCGACAGCTGAACTGTCTCAGCTTCCAACGATTGAAAGCGTGCGTCGTAGTCGGCTTCAAATTTTCGTGACGACACCAGAATATGAACGGGAGGTGCGGCGCTGATGCTTCGCTTTTCTTTCTGAAAATGACTGGCGAGCTGCAGCAACAGTCGCATGCGTTCGGAAGACCGGTCCATTACTTCGCTCACTGCGTCCAACTGGTCAATCAGAACCACCACGGGCGCATCACGGGACAGCGCCTCTATCTCGGGAAGCAACTGACCTTTGAGGCCAAGGGCGGTTGAGATATCTGCCAGCGTCCTGACCTCGGCTGGGAGCAGATCTGCTTTGATGGCAAAAACCACCATGCCTTGCTCCTCCAGACGCGATACCAGCTCGGCAAAGAGTGCTGATTTCCCGGCGCCTGCCTCTCCAATGACCAAGGTGGCGCCAAATGGCTTCTCACGAATGCGCTGAAGGATGATTTGAAGCTCTGGTCGCTCTATCTGCTGTCCGCCGATGTCTTTTGTCCATGCGCGCAACGAAGCTGATCCGACCTCGGCGTCGCGTCGAGCGATGTTCAGATCGACGGTCCCGTCGTCTTGGAGGGGTATGAGGTGTCTTTCAAGGCGAAATACTGTGCTTCGGATGTCCTCGACCGCCTTGTCCCGTATCTCTTCTTTCCAGTACTTGGACGCATAGAACTCTGCGCGGAGTGCAGACAGGAATATGCGGAAGGTGCGATCAAGATCGCTTTTCTGAATTGAGAAAAGCTTCCGCAGGACATCATCGGTCTTTCGCCGGCGCCCGAAGGGTGTGACGAATTTGGCGATGAATTTTTCTGATATGTCGTTCTCGTCAAGCGTAAGGGTAGGCTCGAGCATGAAACTCAGGATCATCGGCGCGAGGATGTTTTGCAAGAAAATTTCGGAGCGAAAGTCCTCGGCCAAGGATGTTTCGCTCTCCACCGCCTTGTCGATTGCACGAGCGATGATGTCAGACAGCTCGTTCATTGACGCTTTGTCGCCAAGCCGGTCCTTTAGCCATTTGCCGCCCGTGTCCCCAATACGGCCTACGGCCCAGCCAATCGCGCCTTCAATTACCACAGCAAGAATTGACATCTGTTTGTTTCAGGTTCGGGGATTAAGATGAACGCCGTTGCCGGAGTGCGTACCAAGTACTAACAGTTGATTTCAGCAGCATTATTCATTGGAGGACTCCGGGTCGGAGGCGAGCAACAGGATATTCAAGAGGTTCAGTTCGTTTGACGCCATGAAGTACCGGTCGTCGAACACGGTGTCCATTTTCAACGGATTCGCATTGCCAACAGAGGCAGCCCATGGGTACTCC
This sequence comes from Polaromonas sp. P4_H1, assembly GCF_056400945.1. Lineage (NCBI taxonomy): Bacteria > Pseudomonadati > Pseudomonadota > Betaproteobacteria > Burkholderiales > Comamonadaceae > Polaromonas > Polaromonas sp. P4_H1. The sequence goes on from NZ_JBFUKG010000004.1 coordinate 179,536, forward strand.
GCATATCGCGGGATGGGCGGCATCACGGCGCTGGTGGCTGAGAGGCTCTGCGCTAGGGAGTCCCGCCAGGTGTCGGGGTCCTCCACCTCGAACGGCTTGCCCTCCAGTCGCCGATCGCGCGCCATGAACTGGATGTACCCCGAAGGCACCGCAATCCAGGTGTTCGGCGACTTCAGGTTCTTCAGCGTGTTGAACTCGTTTGCCGCGTCCTTCTTTTCTCGCTGCAGGATACGGAGCAGGTTTGCAGCAGGTTGCCGCAGGCTCTGAGGCAGCGCACGGTCCTCATCGATGTCAAGCAGCTGCGCGATGACTCGCCGGCTCGTCTGCGTCACCTCAGTGGTGTGGCCCTCGAAGCTAAACACCTCCATCTTGTCGAAGTCGCCCCAGTTCTCCAGAAAAGCCGGGCCCGACACGAAGACATGCTCTGGTATCGAGGTACCCTTGGCGGAGTGGACCAGCAGCGGCCGCAGCGGGCCTGAAGCGAGTTCGCAAAGCTCTTTGGCGTCCTCGTAGCGGACCATAGTGCGCCGGTCTTCAGCCCGGGACATGACGGCCTGCAGTTTGGTGTGGGAGAACAGCTCGATGATGTTGGCTTGGGCGTTCTTGACCAGGCGGACCTTCTCGTCGTCCTTGATACGTCGCCAAGCCACCTCAGCCTCCTTGACGAACTGGGTCACGTTTTGCGACATGAGGCTAACCAGCTCCTCCAAGCCAACTCCGCCCACCGGCACCAGAGCCAAGGATTGCTTCAAACCGGCGTCGCCCGTGATGCGGGTGAAGATGGTCGCGCGTAGCATGACCAGCAGCGTCATCAGGTCGATGGACTGGCGCAGCCACTGCCGCGGGTCACGCTCCTCCTCGGACTCGACCATGTAGTCGTCCACCATCATCACCAATCGGCGGGGCACGGTGTCACCGGACACCCAGTTCCCGTCTTCGTCCTGGTAGTTGCCCCGGCCGCGATAAATCAGCTGCGCGATTTCCATGAGGGCGGCCTCAACGTTGAAGCGAGGAACCGCGGCGATGATGCAGTCAGTCTTGGGGAAGGAAACCCCGCGAGCCCCAGAAGAGGTCATCAAGAAGACTTTCATCTTGTCGCGAAGAGGCGCCCCCACCAGCTGCTTACGTCGGTGGCCAGGAACCGATGAGTCCAAGACGGCCACATTGCCGCGTCCGAGGTCCTCCTCCGCCGCAAGCGCTTCGGCCAGGTCGCTCAGGAAGTTCTTGTCCTGGGCGAAGTAGATGACTTGGGCCGAACCGGTTCGCAGCGCCTTCAGAACTTCTTCTTTGGCACCGTGCAACACCGCTTCCCCCGCCACGCGACGCACTGCCTGCCGCGCCGTCTCCATCTCGCCAGTGCTGCGCACTTCAGGGGCCACCGACGTGAGCCGGACCTTGTACTCTACGGTGAGCTCACTGGCAGGGAAGCTGTTTGTCATCACGTGCAGAGTTGTCTTCGGACCTCCAGTGCCAACCGGCAGTTGGGAGACAGCCAGGTCGAAGGCCTTTTGGCCATGGGACTTAGAGACGAGCACTTTGTCGGGCGTGCGCTGCCCGGCGGCCAAGTAGCGGGACAGAACTACTTCGTTGGCCAGCGACGCGTCGCTGATGACTAGGGTGACCGTGAAGGGGCTTGGCCCGCCCTCGAAGCAGCCGATGAACTCGTTGTGGAGCCACGAAGCGACAGCGTGCACGAACGGCGAGCCCGCGCCGTCGCCGGCTAGCTCGTCGACCATCACTACGATGTTGGGAATGCGCTCGGAGAAGATGCGACGCTCACGTATGCCGGCCGGGTCGCTGGCCTTGCTCTTGAACAGACTCGAGAGAGCGTCCATCGTGGTCTTGCCGCCGGCCTTCTCCCGGAATCCTTGGAGCGCCGCTGTCATCACGACCCGGTTCACATCAGGGTTTAACGCCAGCAAGTCCCGGGTGGTCGTGGACATGCTTGAGAGCACCCCCGCCATGGAGCGCTCGTTGACGATGTCCTCGTTTTCAGAAATTGTCGTCTTACCAATGCGGGAGCCGGCGTGCGCCGCCTCGATTTCCTGCTCCTCCTCAGGGCTGATAACAAGAATCGCACCGTTTGGCTTCACCAACGTCCGAAGGCCGTCGACCACAACCGCACCGTCCACCTGTTTGCGGATAGCGCGGCCGGCCTTCACCTCGCTGAGGTGCCACCGGGGCGCCGAAGAAATCAGCGCCGCGTTGGTGGTGATAGTAAGTATTCCGGACGGCTCGCCGTCCTTACGCGCCATGGTGTGAGTCACGTCGCGGTTGATGACTACTCGAGGGCTAACGTAAAGGAAAAGGTACCCCTCAGGCTTCTGTTCGAGGTGCTCCCTGACGGCCGTGGTCTTGCCGATGCCCGGATTGCCTTCCAGGGCGATGACGTTTACCTGGCCGGGGGTAGCCCGACCCATGGCGGCAACGATGGAGGCGGCGTGGACGTCTCGCAGCGAGACCTTGCCGGCCTTGGCGCGCGCTTTGAGAAGCGGCTCCATTGCCGCAGCAGCGGACTGGCCGAAGAACGCCGTCAGGCCCGGCGTTTCCGGAACCAGTGCCAGCGCGGCCGGCACGTCGTAGAGGTCGGCTGGGTTTGCGAACTGGCCCATGTCCTCCTTAAACTCGAAGAGATAGTCTTCCCCCGGTTCTGGAATGCGCGTCAGGTCGCCAAGTTCGTCTTTCAGGGTCTTCGGCAACCGTCTCAACATGTTCTGGAACACGCTTTTCACCTGGAGGAGCAGGCCATCCTCGTCGCCGTCTTCTAGCTTTCGGGCTTGGCGGTAGGCCTTCCCCATTTGCTCCATCAGCTGGCGGCGCGGGTCGTCCGGATTTGCCTCCAGGAACCGCGCCGAAATGCTTTCCAAGCCGTTCGGTGTGATGGCGAGCGCCCGTACGTTGCATGGCTTGGACAGGACGCCATCCCGGCGCAGCCAGGTAGCCGTGTTAGCGGCATAGGAGCAGCCTTGGCACAGCTTGTAGAACGGCTTGTTGCCACTGGTCAGCGCGCTAAGGTGATGCTTGATATCGTCGGACAGCTCGAAGGACTCGCCGTCCACTTCTGCTGTGACGCGCGCAAAGACCCCGCGCGTGTCGATGAGTCGGCGGTGTCGCGTCAGCTCCTCAAGATGGGCTTGCTGGTCCGTGAAGTCGGCGACCACGCGCGGCATGTCGTACGAGTACTCCTGCACCAGCAGGTAATCCTCGCGGAACTCGCCTGACAGCCAGAGAACGAAATCGGCGTTGGCCGGCTGGCCCTTTCCGGAGAGCTGGGGGTCTAGCACGCCGTGCAGGGCGAACTCCGCGTGGAAGGCTTCCCGGTCCCGGCGCAGCCGGTCCTCGAGTTCCTGCTTGTCGCCCGGCAGCATCAACGGGCACCAAAGGGCGCGCAGCTTCAGCTTCATATGTGCGGCCTTCGGCAAGTTCTTGAGGTACTCGCGTATGGCGGTGTATCCGACACCGTATGCGGTTAGCGCCATATGCTCCACCGCGGCCTTGACGCGGTCACGCAGCGCTTCGTCGATGATTTCCAGGCGCCGGTTCAGAGCCTTGGACACATCCAGCAGCTGGTACTCCTTCCACGGCATCAGTTGGGGATGCTCAGAGTCGAGCAGCTTGTGCTCAACCAGGCATGCGAGGACGCCGCGCTTGACGAGAACTTCGTAGGCGTGCCCCCAGAGCTCCGCCTGTTTCTGGAAAGGCAACTCACTCATCGCCAACCTTTTCCTTGTGAAGTACTCGGGTGACGTGAGCGAGGATGGCCGGCAGCGACAGCAGGATAGTCCGGTTGCCACGGCGGGAAACCACCTCAAGCTCGCCGGCAGCGGCGGTACTCGTCGGCGTAGCCCAGCCGAAGGGGTCGAGCACGGGCAGAAGCCTGTTCTTGTCGGAAGGCTTCTCGCTCTCCATGAAATGGATGGCGCGCAGGACACTGATGAGGGAGCGGCGCTTTTCTTCCGCCTCTCCTGTGCCCAGGATGTTAGCCCGGGTCGTTTCGCGCAAAGTGAAGTCGCTCAGACGATGCTCGGCGTCGAAGAAATAGGTACAGAAGCCCGACTGTGGGCGACCCTCGTCGCCAACGACGTGGAGCGTGGCGAACGTGTAGACCGGGAGCAGACTGCGCAGGACTTCGGCTGCACCCTCCTGGTACATTTTCTGGTGGGCGTCGTAGCGGACCACCTCGAAGGCGCTTTCCTGGCTGTCGCGCTTGCGAAGGCGGGTCGCCGGGAACACGTCGCGCCGCAGCGGGTAGAGGAACACGTCGGAGAAGCGACTCGCGGCCTCGTCCAGGAACTGGAGTGTCGCGTGCGGCGAGTGCCGTTCTGCAGCGCGGCCGATGTGCCGGTTTCCGAAGTGATGCGACAGCATCAGGATGTGCTTGTACCCTGCCTTCCGCAGGCGGGCAATCTCTTCGAGGATGAGGTGCGGAGTCCCGAACTCCTTTCTGCTGTCGACCAGGCGAGAAAGCATCTGGTCGACCCTGAGGGTCGTCTGGCCGCCTTTGCTGTCCGCGACGTAGGAGCGGCTGATGAACAGATACCCCTCTGCCTCCGGGTACGTCGGGTGCACATCACAGGGACGGGTCACGTAGCTAACCACCGCCACCTTGTCCAGCCCGCCCTCTTGAGCGAAGCGGACAGTTTGGCCCCCCAGAAGCGCCGCGAGCGCACCCCGGTTCTTCCACTTCAGGGTACCCCGCGCGTCGTCCTCGGTGGTCAGGCCCTGCAGCTTGACCGGGAGTTCCCGGGAAAGCGCCTTCTCCAGCGCCTGGCTGAGTGCGTATATTGCAGTGTTCCCGTCCTGTGCGTCAGACTCACGGTCTTTCAGCTTGCCGGCCTGCTGCAGACGCACGAGCGTCATCGTCAGCTCAGGGCGGGCAGACTTGGCGCGTTGAATCAGCTCGAAGAGGACCACGTACACGAGGATGCCCATGGCGGCCACGATGGCCGTACGCAGTTGCTCGGCACGCGCCTTTTCGTCATCCTTCTTTTTGGTCAGCGTGAGCGGGCGGAGGTCGTATTCGACATCGATGCCGTGGCCGGCATCGAGAACCGTCAGCTTGGGAATCGCAGGCACCCATGCCTGTTCGCGCCAAGCGTAGGGCACGAGGCGCACGGGCAGGACCGGCGAATCCAGGCTCTTTCCCATCGTCACTTCGTGCGATTCGCCGGCGGTGGTCAGCGAGCGCTCCTGCAGGTTGGTTTCGACCCACACGGACGCCACGCTGGAGGGCCACGGGTCTTCGCTCACCCGGATGCGGCTGAACCACGCGATGGTGTCCGGTCCCTTTTCGGACTTCACAAGTACATCCTCCTTGTCGGAGGTCAATCCGCGGACCACCTCCCATTCGAAGATGTCCTTCTGCACGGAGATGAGGAGCTTGTCGGCAAAACGGTTCGCGGTCGTAACGAAGGAGGTCGACTTCGTCTTCAGCAATCGCACCATCTCCTCGGCGATATCCTCCATGACGGGAACTCGCAAGGTAAGACTGTGGTGAATTCGTTTGAGCTCACGCACGGGGTCCACTTTCAAGGCCAGTGCGATGGACGCGGCGCGGGACTGCACGTCACCACTCGTGGCTTCATTGATGGTCGGCGGCAACACCAGGTACAGGAAGACCAGCTCCGCAATCTGACGCTTCACGTTGTCGCCAGGACCGGGAGCGGACAGCAGGCGGTCTTCAAGACGGCTCAGTCGGGATTCGAACGCGGAGCGCCCGGTATCCGGCTTGACGCCGTTCACACGGAAGCGATAGGACACCTCGCGGACGGTCGGCTGGTTTTGCTCTGGGTCGATGCGGCGCTCAAACAGCTGCACAGACCCTTCGCACCACACGGGCAGGCAGTAGTAGAACATCGCTTTGCGCAGCTGCTCGGCAAGGTCGGTGTTGTTCATGACGCCGTACACCGAGCTGACGTCCAGGGGCAGCGCCTCGCCTTCACGGCCCGCGAACGCCTCGAAGGCTTCGCGCACACGCTGCACGTAGCTCTTGAAGCCGGCCTTGGGGCTCTGCGCGGCTACGGCCTCCATGATGCGCATGCAGACTTGCATGCGAACGCGGGCCATCGCCTCGTCTTCGAGGAAGTCGAGGAATTGGCGTACCTGGGAGCCGGGGCGCTTGCTCTGGCGCCGGATGGCGTCGACGATGGCTTCGATGTCGTCGGCGTCTTCGTTGTCGGCCTGGAGCTTGCGGGTGACGCCGGCGAGCATCAACTGCAGCCAATCTCGCCCATCCACCGTCTCGATTCCGGAAAGAACCCGGCCGATGTCCTTCTCGCGCTCTGCAAGCGGTCGGCCCGCCTCAGCGAACTGGACCGGTACCATGAGTGCGTTATCGGGGGTTTGAGGCGTTGGGGCGTTCACCGACTCGGCCATCGCCTTCAACGCGCCGGCCAGGGTGTTCTTGGAAAGCGAGGCGAAATCGAGTCCGGAAAGGTCAGCGTCCAGCTCCTTCACGATGGCATCCCGGACGGCATTCAACGCTTTCGCATTCGCGGAATCAGTGCCATGCAGGAGCCGCCCACCCAGCTTCGCACTGGTCCCGTACGGTGGCGGGTCCGCGTCGCGCAGGAAGCCGGTCTCTTCACCGGGGGCGAAGGCGGTGAGAAATTCCGGATGCGCGAGCAGCCTTGCAACTACGCCGCGCGTGTTGACCCGCACTCGATGGCCGTCGAGGGACACGAGCTTCAGCGCGTCGACGCCGGCGCCGGCGGATGAGGGAATTGACTTGGAGAGAAGTTCCGCCAGCTTGGACAGGTGGACGGACGGGGCACGGTCGCGCGCAGATATGCGCGAACCACCCCTGATGCGGGATGTCGTCATGGTCAGCTCCTTTCAATGGCAGGTAGGCCACTTCACCCAACAGACCAGACCGAGGTCCGCGAGGCGGATTAACATTTACGTACATCAATGTAACGATTTAGAAGAGTCGCTACCAGTCCCCGCAAGGCAAAACGCAGTTATCCACAGGTTATGTGCATATTTGGTGCCAAAATTGGCCCACTATGAGCCTAGACCCCAGCCGCGAACACGAGTACCTGAGGGCCTGCTCGAACGCGGAGGCCTGCCGGTACTTGGGGATGAAGGTCCGGAAATGGCGGCAGAGCGAGGGGCTTTCCCAGGTGCAACTTGCGGCTCGAGCGGAGGTGCCTCTCCGAACCTATAAACGGTTCGAGTCCCATGGGAAGGCGAACCTTGAGACGTTCGTCCAAGTGCTCCATGCCCTCGGGCGTACGCAGTACCTCTTCATGCTGTTCCCAGTGCCCGTGTCGGCCAAGCCGAGTTTCGAGGAGAGACTCAAACAACTGATGCCCACCAAGTTCAAGGGCTAACCGCTGGTCGATGAACAGAGCTCGGCGAAGGAGTTCTCACCCACCCCTGCTCACGAGCGGGTATGGAAATTCAGACTTAAATGAATGAAATACTTGAAAGTTCAGAGTTAAGTGAAACAATAATTCAAAGCAAGGTGAATAGGTTTTTCCTAAGCTGTTGATCTGTATGAGTCATGGATACGAAGTTAAATGGAAATCGACAATGACGGTCCGTTGCGGGCTGACTTTTAACTTCTCCAGTCCTATCGGTGTTCATTCTGGCAAGAAATTCCGTTTAAGTTATTGATTTTATTGAATATTTTTATTCAACCGTCAGGCGAGTGAGTATGGCCGGGGTATGAGCAAGACCATGGCCCAGCCCGGATCCGATAAGGCGCCCTCCGGGGAGTTGGGCGCACGCCCCGTTGAAAATCACCCTGCACGGGGATGGGGCTGGTTGCCGCGATTGCTTGCCCGGTGGGCGTGGTCGCCCTTGGGGCTCAGGCCAGCCCTTTGTCCGTGACAGCGCTTTCGTCAGCCAGGGCGGGCTGCCCGGGCTTTTTACGGGCGGCAGACGGAAACACTGCCCGAATGGTGGTGCTGCCCATGGACTCGATGGTGAGACGGCCGCCGCAAGCCTCCACCCGGTGGCGCATTCCCAGCAGGCCATAGCTGGAAGCGCCGATAGCCTGCGGATCAAACCCCTTGCCGTCGTCGCGCACGGTCACGATGACATGGTCCTTGTAGTTGAGTACGGCAATCTCCACGAGCTGCGCTTCGGCGTGTTTGGCAATATTGGTGAGTGCTTCCTGGATGATCCGGTAAACCGTCAATTCCGTCGCCCCATCCAGGTCAACCGGCTCAAGATCGGTGGTGATGGCCAAGCCGGCATGCTGGCCGAACTCGCCGGCCAGAATTTCGAGGGAGGGTAGCAAGCCCAGGGTGGCCAGGGAGGAGGGGCGCAGGTCTTCAATAATGCGCCGCTTGAGTGCGATACCGCTGTTAAGCGTCTCAACCAGGTGCTGAACCCGCGTCTGCAGATCGCCCGTGTCGCCGGGCAACTTGGCCTTGATACGGGCGACATCCAGCTTGGCGGCAGTCAGCAGCGCGCCGAGTTCGTCATGGAGTTCCCGCGCCAGATGCCCTCGCTCGTCCTCACGGACTTGTTGCAGGTGCGTGGCCAGTTCGGCGAGGCGCTCGGTGCGTTCCTGAACCTGGGCATCGAGCAAGTCGCGTTCGGCCTGCAGCGCGGCCTGCTGATGCTGATCGGCCAGTTTCAGCACGGCGGTCTGGCGCAAATACAGCCAGAATGCCAGCAGCCCAACGGCGGCCACCAGCGTGATGCCCACCCGGGACAGCAACAGTGACCGCCGGATGTCCGCATGCCTTTGCGAGGTCCGCGTCAGGCTCGTTTCGATCAATTGCGTGGAGCTGGCACGTATGGTGTCCATTTGTTCCTTGCCCACGTCGGAGGTCAGGACAAACTTCCAGGCGTCTTCCTTGTCCTCATTTTTCATGCGGATGGACAGGTCCATTTCAGCCAGTTTGCGCTGCACGGTCCGGCCCAGTACGGCCAGCGCGGCGCTCTGCTCGGGCTGGTTGGCAAACAGGTTGGTCAGCAAGTCCTGCGTCTGGCTGAGGTCGGCAATCGCCGTCCGGTAGGGCTCCAGGTAGGCGGTGTCCGCCGTCAGGAGATAGCCTCTTTGTCCTGTTTCGGCATCCAGCATGTCGCGCAGCAACCGTTGAAGATGGGTGCGCGTGACATGCGCCTCAGTCAGGTCATCCATCGCGTGGACGGATTTTTGGTAGGACAACTCACTGATGCCAATGAGGGTGAATACGGCCATCAACGCACAGGCAATGTTGACCGTCATCTGGTTGGTAATTCGTCGCATGCGGACTTTCGTGATGATCTCGAAACGGCCACTTTCGCCCAACCGGGTCGGGCTATTGCGCGTTTGGGCGGGCTGGCCAATCCGGCCGGGTGCTCAAAATTGTAGTCCTGCACAAAAAATGCGCACATGAAAAAAGCCACCCGCAGGTGGCTTTCTGGAGCGTGGCCCGCCGTGGGAAGGGATGCCTCCTGGCAGGGTGAGATCGCCGGCCTATCGCTCTGCCGCGGCCGGCGGCTCAGCCTTTCAGGCCTGCTGCGTTTCGCAGCAAAGCGGCTCGATCCGTACGTTCCCAGGAAAACTCGGGCTCATCCCGGCCGAAGTGGCCATAAGCCGCCGTCTTTTCATAAATCGGGCGCAGCAGGTCCAGCATCTGGATGATGCCTTTGGGACGCAGGTCAAAGTGCTCATTGACCAGTGCCGAGAGTTTCTCGTCAGAGATCACGCCGGTGCCTTCGGTGTACACCGTCACGTTCATCGGGTGCGCCACGCCAATCGCGTAGGCCACCTGGATCTGGCACTGGCGCGCCAGGCCGGCCGCCACGATATTCTTGGCGACGTAACGGGCTGCATAGGCGGCCGAGCGGTCCACTTTTGAAGGGTCTTTGCCGGAGAAGGCGCCGCCGCCGTGCGGGCAGGCGCCGCCATAGGTGTCGACGATGATCTTGCGGCCAGTCAGGCCGCAGTCGCCCTGCGGGCCGCCAATGACGAAACGGCCGGTCGGGTTGATCAGGTATTTGGTCTCCTTGAGCCATTCCTTGGGCAGCACCGGCTTGATGATCTCCTCAATGATGGCTTCGGTAAACGATGCCTTCATCTTCGTTTGCGTCTCGCTCTGGTCGGGGCTGTGCTGGGTCGACAGCACCACGGTGTCGATGCTGTGCGGCTTGCCGTCGACATAACGCATGGTCACCTGGCTTTTGGCGTCGGGGCGCAGGAAGGGCAGCCGCCCGTCCTTGCGCAACTGGGCCTGGCGCTCCACCAGGCGGTGGGCGTAGTAAATCGGTGCGGGCATCAGCTCGGGTGTCTCGTCGCAGGCGTAGCCGAACATCAGGCCCTGGTCACCGGCGCCGGTGTTCAGGTGGTCGTCGCTGGCATGGTCCACGCCCTGGGCGATGTCGTTGGACTGCTTGTCGTAGCAGACCATCACGGCGCAGCCCTTGTAGTCGATACCGTACTCGGTGTTGTCGTAGCCGATGCGCTTGATGGTGTCGCGCGCGACCTGGATGTAGTCGACATGCGCATTGGTGGTGATTTCACCGGCCAGCACGACGAGGCCGGTGTTGGTCAGCGTCTCGGCCGCCACGCGGCTGCGCGGGTCCTGCTTGAAAATGGCATCGAGGATGGCATCGGAAATCTGGTCGGCGACCTTGTCGGGATGGCCTTCGGAGACGGATTCGGAAGTAAAAAGAAAATCGTTCGCCATTGCGTACACTCCATAAAGTTTGTCGGCGCGTTGCCGGCTTGGGGTGCCTCGGCGAACGCTTTAGCAGTTTGGTTTAATGTCGCCCTGCAAGTTGTTCAGTAACTCGGCGACCCCTGCATTATAAGACCTTGCGTTTTTGCCTGAAGCTGCTCCCCAACACCCCTTGTATGCGCTGGTTATTCCATTTTTTCTCCCTCTGGCCGCTGGCCGCCCTGCACGCCTTGGGCGGGCTGCTGGGCTGGCTGGTATGGGCCTTAAGTCCACGCTACCGGACGCAGTTCCGGTCCCATGTGGCGCAGGCCGGGTTGCCGTTTGAGACCGCCCGGCCGGCAATTGCCGAGGCGGGGCGCTTTGTGGCCGAGTTGCCCAAGCTGTGGCTGCGCCCCCGGGAGCAGTCCTGCCTGGCCAATGTCCGCTTGGAGGGCCAGTCCCATGCGGCCGAGGGTTTTGCGCGGGGAAAGGGGGTGATCTTTTTCGGCCCCCACTGCGGCAGTTTTGAGCTGGGACCGCAGGCGCTGGCCGAACTGTATGGCCCGATCGCGGCCATTTACCGCCCGGCGCGCAAGCCCTGGCTGGCGCGGCTGGAGCGGCTTGCCCGCGACCGGCCGAATCTCACCGTGCTGCCCGCCTCCCTGAGCGGTATCCGCCTGATGCACAAAACCCTGAAGGCTAATCACGCGGTGGCGATGTTGACCGACCAGGTGCCGCCGGAAGGGCTGGGTGTCTGGGCGCCTTTTTTTGGCCGACCGGCCTACACCATGACACTGGCTGCCCGGCTGGCGCTGCAAAGCGGTGCCGCACTGCTGCCCGTGAGTTGTGAGCGGTTGCCGCGCGGGCGGGGTTATTGGCTGAAAATCTGGCCACCGGTGGCGGGACTGGATGCGCGCGGCACGACCGATGTGTCTCGCGAAGCCGATATGCTGCGTGCCGTGACGCTGATCAACCAGGCGATCGAGGCCATCGTGCTGAGCCAGCCTGGGCAGTATTTGTGGGGTTATGCGCGCTACAAGACCCCTCGCCATGAAGCATCCCGCAAGGACACCCTTTGAAAACACCCCGTCAAATAGCCAGCGAATTCGCCACCCGCGCGGGCATCCTCTTCATGCAGGTGCTGGCCTGCCTGCCCTTGTCCTGGATCCGGGCGCTGGGTGTGGTGCTGGGGTGGATGCTGTATGCCCTGGTGGGGTCGCGCCGGCGGGTGGTGCAGACCAATTTGTCCCTGTGCTTTCCCGAACGCTCCGAGGCCGAGCGACGCAAGCTTGCGCAACAGACCTTCATCTATTTCGCGCAAGCCTGGCTGGACCGCAGCTGGCTGTGGCATGCGCCGCAGGCCTGGGTCCAGCGGCGGGTGCAACTGACAGGTGCCGTGCAGGAACTGGCGGGCAATGAACCGACGGTGGCTTTTTGTCCGCATTTTGTGGGCATGGATGCAGCGTGGGCGGGCGTGGCCCTGCAGCTGCAGGTCCCGCGGACATCGACCACGATTTACACGGACCAGTCCAACAAGCTGGTCGATGCGTGGATACTGCGCGGCCGCCAGCGTTTTGGCCATTTGCGCCTGTTTGGCAGGATCGACGGCGTCAAACCCATTGTGGCGGCGGTGCGCGAAGGGCAACCGCTGTACCTGCTGCCCGACATGGATTTTGGGCCGGAAGATTCGGTGTTTGTGCCTTTTTACGGTATTCCCACGGCGACCGTGCCCTCGCTGCCGCGCTTTGCCAGGCTGGGCCGGGCCAAGGTCTTGTCCATATTGCCGCGCATCACTGCGAGGGGCTACGAGATCGAGGTGCTGCCCACCTGGGAAAATTATCCTAGCAATGATCCGGTGGCTGACACCGCCCGGATGAATGCCCGCCTGCAGGACTACATTGCCACCATGCCGGCGCAATACTACTGGGTGCACAAACGTTTCAAGACGCGGCCCGAGGGCGCGCCTTCGCTGTATTAAACCAGGCCGCGGCTTGGCGTTTTTTCAGGCGAAAGTTGCCTTTGATCCAGCCTTTGATCCAGCCTTTGATCCAGTATATGGACCGGAGACTGGCGCTTTAAGCTCTACTCAATCACTCAATCGTAATTCGGTCTGGTGACCTGCAGGAATTGCTGCAGATGAGCGGCTACCCGTTCCGGCTGCTCATGCACGACCCAGTGCGTGGCGCCTTCCATGCGGCGCAGATCCATTTGCGGTACATAGTCACCCAGGCCGTCCAGCAGCGCGGGGGGCAGCGCGACGTCGCCCGTGCCCCAGAGCACCAGGGTGGGAAGGTGGACTTCGAGCATCTCGCGCGGAAGGGTCACGCCCGCAGCGGCCGGGTCGTGGTGCGGCGGGCCGGGCCGGGGCGGGCGCAGGGGTGAGGCCCGGTAGTAATTGCAGGGGCCGCGAAGGCCCAGGCGCCAGACCTCGCGGTACCGGGCCCGCACTGTTTCAGTCAGCCAGGCGTGAGGCCCGTTGACAGCGCCCATGTTGCTGAAGAATTCCCAGAGGCGGCGGAAGTCGTCTTCCGCCAGCAGCGCCTCGGCATCCGGTCGGATCAGGAAATTCATATAGGCGCTGGCCGCCTGCTGGTCGGCAGAGTGCTGCAGTTCGCGCAGAAAGGTAGCGGGATGCGGTGAATTGATGATGGCCAGTTTTTTCATCAAATGGGGCTGGCTCGCTGCCAGGTTCCAGGCTACCGCGCCGCCCCAGTCGTGGGCCACCAGGCAGGCCAGCTGGCCGCCGCGCGGGTCCTCAGCGCACTCCAGCGCAATGAGGGCTGCAATGTCCTGCACCAGGTGTTTGGCGCGGTAGGCGGCCACGTCGGCCGGGGCGCTCGAGTGCTCAAAGCCCCGCAAGTTGGGTGCCACACAGCGAAAGCCGCCATTGCCGGGTTGGGAAAAGTGGGTGAGCAGGCCGTCCCACACAAAGGCGGCTTCCGGGAAGCCATGCAGGAACATCAGCACCGGCCGGCCTCTCGCGCCGGCGCTGCGGCACGACAGGGTGATGCCATGCGGCAGTTCCTGCAAACTGGTTTCAATCATGGTGCTGCGCTTTCAAGAGCTCTTTCAATAGCTGTTGGTCCACGTCAGATCTGGACTGCAGTCATTTTGGTTTGATGCTTCAGCGGCGCGGCACCATGGCCGGCAATGGCAACCGGGCCGGCTCAGGCGTCGTCGGTTGCAGCGGCCTCGGTGCCAGGTTCGGCCTTTTGCTTTTTGGCCGGTTTTTCTGGCGGATGGGCCCAGTCCCACAGATGCTGGGCCACCTCTTCCACGCCCTTGCGCTTCAGCGAAGAAAAGAGTTTGACGTCTCCGCCACCGGCCTGCAGTCGCGCAATGGACAGCGCCTTGGCCGCTTCGGTCTTGTTGAGTTTGTCCGACTTGGTCAGCAACACCAGGAATTTCAGTCCTTCTTCGACCCGGGGGCGAAGCACGTCGAGCAGGATTTCGTCCAGCTCCGTCAGCCCCAGCCGCGGGTCGCACAGCAGCACCACGGCCTTGAGGTTGTCGCGGGTCTGCAGGTAGTTGCCCATCACTTGCTGCCAGCGGTATTTGGCTTCCTTGGGTACGGCCGCATAGCCGTAGCCCGGCAAATCGGCCAGCACCGCGTCGGTGACCCCCTGTTTGCCCAGCGAGAACAGGTTAATGCTTTGTGTGCGGCCCGGCGTCTTGGAGGCAAAGGCCAGGCGGTGCTGCTGCGTCAGGGTGTTGATGCAGGTCGACTTGCCGGCGTTGGAACGCCCCACAAAAGCGATTTCAGGCACGTCCAGTCGCGGCAGGTGCTTGAGTTCAGGCGCCGTGGTCAGGAATTTGGCCGTGTGCAGCCAGCCCATGGCGATCTTGGAATCTGGGGGGGCGGCAACGGGCGGGCTGGCAGGGGAGGATGAAGTCATGGTCGGGCAGTCCCTCGAGGTCGTTTGCATGCGGTGGCGTGGACTGGCATGCGGTGAAGGGGTGTCAGCCAGCAGGTCGGTGGCCAGAGGCAGGAGTGCAGGCAATACCCGGATAAGCGGGGCCGCCTCCAAGCCATTGTAAAATCAGAAAGTTCGAAGTTTTGTGCGCCAACCAATTAAAACACCCCGATATGAAGCTGTTTGCTACTTCCCTACTGGCCGCCTTGCTGGCCATGCCTGCCGTGTCGTCTTTTGCTGCCGGCGAGGCGCCTGCGCACGACGCGGCCGCGGCGCCCGCTGCGGCAGCCCCTGCCAAGGTCGCCAAACCCGACCTGGTGAAGGGCGAAGCCAGCTTTACCGCAGTGTGCGCCAGCTGCCACGGCGCCGACGGCAATTCGGGTACACCTGCCAACCCCAAGCTGGCCCAGCAGCACCCGGAATACCTGGTCAAGCAGTTGCAGGAGTTCAAATCCGGCAAGCGCAAAAACGCCATCATGCAGGGTTTTGCCTCGGCGCTGTCCGATGAGGACATGAAAAACATCGCTTACTGGGTCAGTTCGAAAAAAGCCAAAACCGGTTTCGCCAAAGACAAGGAACTGGTGGCTCTCGGTGAGCGCATTTACCGCGGCGGCGTGGCCGACCGCCAGATCGCCGCGTGTGCCGGCTGCCACAGCCCGACGGGCGCCGGCATCCCGTCACAATACCCCCGCCTGTCGGGCCAGCATGCTGAATACACCGCCACGCAGTTGACATCCTTCCGCGACGGAGCCCGCAAGAACAGCCCGCAAATGAACCAGGTCGTTGTCAAGCTCAATGACCGCGAGATCCGCGCACTGGCCGATTACATTGCCGGCTTGCGTTGAACAGGTGGGTTTGCCAGGCCGGTAAACCCTTTTCCGCAGAAAAGGACGCCAGATCGTCCGCTGTATTGAACCCAAGCCTCCAAAACCAATCACACCATGGCGGGTCTTTCTGATGAAAGCCCCGCCTTTTTCTTTTTTGTTGACCCTTTGAACCGGCATACGGCCCCATTTCACGCATGACAGTTTCCACCCAAGGCATGAAAGTCCACTGGGGCTCCCGCTCCCTTCAGGCGTCCGTGGAGTTGCTGTCGTCCATGCGGTTTTCCATTTCGTTACTGACCGTCATCTGCATTGCCTCGGTCATTGGCACGGTGCTCAAGCAGCAGGAGCCGCTTGGCAATTACGTGAACCAGTTTGGACCGTTCTGGGCACAGGTGTTCAGCCTGGTGAGCCTGAACACGGTCTACAGTGCCTGGTGGTTTTTGCTGATCCTGGCTTTTCTGGTCACCAGCACCAGCCTGTGCATTGCCCGCAACACGCCGAAAATCCTGGCTGACCTGAACCACCTGAAGGAAAACGTCCGCGAGCAAAGCCTGAAGGCTTTTGGCCATCGCGCAGAGGGCGCGCTTTCCGAGGCGCCCGAAGTGGCCGCCCGGCGCATTGGCCAGACGCTGGTGCAAAGCGGCTGGAAGGTCAAGCTGCAGCGCCGTGACGCCGGCTGGATGGTGGCGGCCAAAAAGGGGGCCGCCAACAAACTCGGGTACATCGGGGCGCACAGCGCCATCGTGCTGGTGTGCGTGGGCGGCTTGCTGGATGGCGACATGGTGGTGCGCGCGCAGATGTGGCTGGGCGGCAAGTCCACCTACACCGGTGGCGGGCTGATTGCCGACGTGCCGGCCCAGCACCGCCTGAGCGACCGCAACCCGACCTTTCGGGGCAACCTCCTGGTGGCCGAAGGCACGCAATCGGGCACCGCCATCCTGAACCAGCCGGGCGGAGTGCTGTTGCAGGAGCTGCCGTTTTCGATCGAGTTGAAGAAGTTCATCGTCGAGTACTACTCCACCGGCATGCCCAAGCTGTTTGCCAGCGACATCATCATTCATGACCGGGAAACCGGCGAAAAGATTCCGGCGCGGGTGGAAGTCAATCATCCGGCACGCCACAAGGGCATAGAGATTTACCAGTCCAGTTTTGACGACGGTGGCTCCAGTGTCACGCTCAAGGCCATTCCCATGGCCCCTGCGGCCAAGGCATTTGAAATCCAGGGCACGATCGGCGGCGCCAGTAACCTGACCAACGGCGCGGACAAACTCACACTCGAGTACACCGGGCTGCGCGTCATCAACGTGGAGAACTTCGCGTCGGCCAGCACCCTGGGGGCGGGTTCGGGGACGGATGTGCGCAAGGTTGACCTGCACCAGGCCATTGACACGCGGCTGGGGGCGGCCAACAAGACGGTGACACGCAAGGAACTGCGCAATATCGGCCCCAGCGTGAGTTACAAGCTGCGCGATGCCGCGGGCCAGGCCCGTGAATTCAACAATTACATGTTGCCCGTCAAGATGGAGGACGGCACTGACAGTCCGGCGGTGTACCTGATGGGTGTGCGCGAAACGCCAGCCGACCCATTTCAGTACCTGCGCATTCCCGTGGATGCCGAAGGCGGCATGGACACCTTTTTGCGCGTGCGCGCCGCGCTGGCCGACCCCGTGCAGCGCGAGCTGGCGGTCAAGCGTTATGCCAGCCAGGCCATTGGCGCTGACCGGCCGGAATTGGCGCAGCAGCTGACGGCGTCGGCCTCGCGCGCACTGGCCCTGTTTGCGGGGGCGGGGCCTGATGGCGCGCCGTCGGGCAATGTCAAAACGCCGGCCGGCCTGCAGGCTATCTCCGACTTCATGGAAGCCAATGTGCCCGAGGCCGAGCGCAACCGCGCGGGTGAGGTGTTGATCCGCATCCTCAACGGTGTGCTGTTTGAGCTGACCCAGATGACGCGGGCGCAAAACGGCCTCAAGCCGCTGGCGCAGGACGACAAGACGCAGGGGTTCATGTCCCAGATGGTGCTCAGCCTGTCGGATGCCCACCACTATCCTGCGCCCATGGCCTTTGCGCTGAAAGACTTCACGCAGGTCCAGGCCAGCGTGTTCCAGGTGGCCCGGGCGCCGGGTAGGAACATTGTTTACCTGGGCTGTGCCTTCCTGATCCTGGGGGTGTTCGCGATGCTGTACGTGCGGGAGCGCCGTGTCTGGGTCTGGCTGGCGCCAGGCAGTGGCAATCCGGGTAATCCGGGTCATTCCGGCGAGGGCGGCGGCCCGGCGCATTCAGTGCCAGAATCAGGCTCCAGCAGCCACGCCACCATGGCCTTGTCCACCAACCGCAAAACCATGGATGGTGACAGGGAGTTTGAGATGTTGAAAACGAAACTGTTGCAGGCGCCTTTATGAACACCCCCTCTAGCTACACAGCAGCCATCAACACCACCACGCTGACGGCGGGGCGTCGTTCGGGGCAAGACAGTACGCTCAACCTGCATGAAGGCTATTTCGCCCGGCGTAACGCGCTGGACTGGGTGTTCGCGGCGCTGGTTCTGGCGGGCGGCCTGTACGCCTTTGCCCGTTACAACGCTTTCATGGATGTGTACGAAAAGGGCATCCTGCTGGCTGCCATGCCGGCCGCCATTGCCATGGGCTGGTTCTGGCGTCCCCTGCGGGTGCTGATGGCGGCCGTCACCGGCTTTGCCCTGCTCGGCATCGTGTCTTACCAGGGCGACCTGGCACGGGCGGAGCAGGTGTTCTGGCTCAAGTATTTCCTCTCCAGCCAGTCGGCCATCCTGTGGATGAGCGTGCTCTTTTTCATGAGCACGATTTTTTACTGGCTCGGGATGTTTGCCGGGCGTGAGGGCTCGGGCCAGAGCGCCACGCTGGAATCGCTGGGCTCGAAAATCGCCTGGGTGGCCGTGGGCATGGCCTTGATCGGCACGCTGGTGCGCTGGTACGAAAGCTACCTGATCGGCGCCGACATCGGGCACATCCCCGTGAGCAACCTGTATGAGGTGTTTGTGCTGTTTTGCTGGATGACAGCGGCGTTTTACCTTTACTTTGAAGCGCAGTACGACACCCGCGCCCTGGGTGCCTTCGTGATGCTGGTGGTGAGTGCCGCCGTCGGCTTCCTCCTGTGGTACACCGTGGTGCGCGAAGCCCATGAGATCCAGCCCCTGGTGCCGGCCCTCAAAAGCTGGTGGATGAAGCTGCATGTGCCGGCCAATTTCATCGGCTACGGCATGTTCTCGCTGTCGGCCATGGTGTCGCTGTCCTACCTGATCAAGCAGCAGGCCGGCGAAACCCGCTGGTACAAACTCACCCCCTTGTGGCTGCTGGGCGTCGTGCTGTGTTTCGTGCCGATTGTTTTCCGCAAGTCGCCCGCCGAGGTAGGCGGCGGTAATTACTGGGCCGGTTATCTGCTGGTGTCCGGATTGATTGCCGGCGGGCTCTTGCTGGGCCGCCAGCGCATTGCCGCGCGCCTGCCCAGCTTCGAAATACTTGACGACGTGATGTACAAGGCCATCGCTGTTGGCTTTGCCTTTTTCACGATTGCGACCGTGCTGGGGGCACTCTGGGCCGCTGAGGCCTGGGGTGGCTACTGGAGCTGGGATCCGAAGGAAACCTGGGCCCTGATTGTCTGGCTGAACTACGCCGCCTGGCTGCACATGCGGCTTATGAAAGGCCTGCGCGGAACGGTCGCCGCCTGGTGGGCACTGGTCGGTCTGGCGGTCACCACCTTTGCCTTTCTGGGTGTCAACATGTTCCTGTCGGGCCTGCACAGTTACGGAACCTTGTAGCCGCGAACCGGGTCCTTGTAAACATCCATGTAAGGGTTGGCTGCGTCATCAGACTAACCACTAAAGCAACTTCAAGGACCTCAGATGCTCATCAAGACGAACGCCAGCGGGTTTGACCACCCGGTTCCCAGCGAGATCACACCGCAGGGCATTTACCAGTCCCGGCGCGAACTGATCAAGCTGATGGCTACGGGTACGGCGGGTGCCGCGCTGGCCGGTTGGGCCGGCCGCGAGGCTTTGGCGCAGGCGGTGCCAAAGCCCGGCAAGCTGGCGTTGTTGGCCGGCGGCAAATCGGCCGTGGCGGGTGCAGTAGTCATGGACAAAGTCACCGACTACAAAGACGTCACCACGTACAACAACTTTTATGAGTTTGGCACGGACAAGGCCGACCCGGCCAAAAACGCCCATACGCTGGTGACCAAGCCCTGGTCGGTGGCCATTGAAGGGCTGGTCAAGGAGCCCAAAGCCTACACGCTGGAAGACCTGATCAGGTTCAGCCCGCAGGAAGAGCGCATTTACCGCCTGCGCTGCGTGGAGGGCTGGTCCATGGTGATTCCGTGGGTGGGGTACTCGCTGTCCGAGCTGATCAGGAAAGTCGAACCGCTGGGCAGCGCCAAATATGTGGAATTCATCAGCCAGGCCGACCCTAAAACCATGCCCTTTGTCGGTTCCCGCGTGCTTGACTGGCCTTACGTCGAGGCCCTGCGCATGGATGAGGCCATGCATCCGCTGGCTTTGCTGACCTTCGGCATGTATGGTGAAGTGCTGCCCAACCAGAATGGCGCACCGGTGCGCATGGTGTTGCCCTGGAAATACGGCTTTAAAAGTGGCAAGAGCATCGTCAAGATCCGCTTCACCGACAAGGAGCCACGGACCGCCTGGAACAAGGCGGCGGCACAGGAGTATGGCTTTTATTCCAATGTGAACCCGAACGTGGACCATCCCCGATGGAGCCAGGCCACCGAACGCCGCATCGGCGAAGACGGCCTGTTCGCCAAGAAGCGCAAGACCCTGGTGTTCAACGGCTATGAAGCGCAGGTGGGCCAGCTCTATGCCGGCATGGATCTCAAGAAGTTTTTCTGAAGGTTCCCAGATGATTTCGCGCCAAAGGCTGTTGCTGCATTCCGCCGCCAAGCCGTTGTTGTTCGTCCTCTGCCTGCTGCCTTTTGCCTGGCTGTTTTACAGCGCGCTGAACGACCAGCTGGGCGCCAACCCGGCTGAAGCGCTGATTCGGGCCACCGGAGACTGGACGCTGCGCTTTATCTGTATTGTGCTGGCGGTCACGCCTTTGAGGGTCATCAGCAACACGCCGGCACTGGCGCGATTTCGGCGCATGCTGGGGCTGTTTGCCTATTTTTATGTGGTGACCCACCTGCTGAGCTACAGCTGGTTTGACATGGGTTTCGATATTCCGGACATCACCAAAGACATCGCCAAGCGGCCCTTTATCCTGGTGGGATTTACCGCGTTTATGCTGCTGACGCCGCTGGCCGCCACGTCGTTCAATGCCGCCATCAAGGCCATGGGCGCCAGGCGCTGGCAATGGCTGCACAAGCTGGTCTATCTGATTGCCGGTTTGGGGCTGCTGCATTTCTTCTGGATGCGCGCGGCCAAGAACAATTTTGCCGAGGTGTTTGTGTATGCCGTCATCATTGCGCTGCTTCTCGGCTGGCGCTTGCAGCAGTACCTGAAGAAAAAGAGGCCGCAGCCCCTGCCCAGCGGGCGCGTCAAACTATCGTCTTGAATGGCTGGCTGCATCGCCTGATGCGGGCGCCCCTGCCAGTGCCCTCGCTGGCTTTATTCGGCCACCAGCTGCTCATGGCGCATCTGGTCCTGCGCATCTTCGCGGCGGCGTATCAGGTGCGCCTGGTTGCCATCGACCAGCACCTCGGCGGCGCGGCCGCGCGTGTTGTAGTTGCTGGCCATGCTCATACAGTAAGCGCCCGCTGACAACACCGCCAGCATGTCGCCCGCGCTGACGGCTAGCGACCTGTCACGGCCGATCCAGTCGCCGCTCTCGCAGACCGGACCCACGACGTCGTATGTGCTGGCCGGGGAGTGGCTGCCGGATACCACCGGGACAATGGCATGAAAAGCCTGGTACATGGCCGGACGCGGCAAGTCGTTCATGGCCGCGTCGATGATGCAGAAGTTTTTCTGCTCACCGGGTTTCAGGTAGAGCACCTTGGTCAGGCAAATGCCGGCGTTGCCGACCAGCGAACGACCCGGCTCAATCATCAGCTTCTTGTTGCCATAGCCGCGGGCGTCCAGTTTGGCCAGCAGTTGCCGCCACAGCGCGTCGGCTTCGGGCGGGGTGTCACCGTTGTAATTGATGCCCAGACCGCCGCCGAAGTCGATGTGGTCCAGTGCGATGCCCGCGTTTTCAATGGAGGCGACGAGATCAAGCACCCGGTCCATGGCGTCGAGGTAGGGTGTGGTTTCCGTGATCTGGGAGCCGATGTGGCAGTCAATACCCACGACCTGCAAGCCGGGCAGGGAGGCCGCGTGCTGGTAAATGCGCAGGGCGTCTTCATGGGCAACGCCGAATTTATTGTCTTTGAGCCCCGTGGAAATATAGGGATGCGTCTTGGGGTCGACATTCGGATTCACGCGAATGCTCACCGGTGCACGCAAGTTCATCGTCGCGGCGACGCCGGACAGCACATCCAGCTCGGCTTCGCTCTCGACGTTGAAGCAGCCAATGCCGGCCTCCAGCGCTTGCCGCATTTCGGCGCGCGTTTTGCCGACACCGGAGAAAATGATTTTTCCGGCCTCGCCACCAGCCGCGAGCACGCGCTCCAGCTCGCCTCCCGAAACGATGTCAAAACCGCAGCCGGCCCGGGCAAACACTTGCAGCACGCCCAGCGACGAGTTGGCCTTCATGGCATAGCAGATCTGCACATCGCGCCCGGCAAAGCCGCGCTGGTAAGCGGCCAGGGCCGACAGCATTGCAGCCCTGGAATAAACAAATAGCGGCGTGCCGTGCCTGCTCGCCAATTCGCTGACCTTCAGGTTTTCGGCAAACAGGTCCTTGCCACGGTATGCAAAATGAGGGTGGCCTGGGAGCTTGTGGTCTGTCATGAATGAGCCGGTTGTCAAAACGTTGGGTCTAGGGCGGTTGATCTTACGGAGTGTCAGCATCGAAAGCCATGATGGAATCAAGGCCCCAAGCCGTCCCCGCCTTTGTTTTCAAGCTTCAGGAGCGTGGGCACCTGTATTCCTGCCAGGCGAGGGATGTGCACCGGCTGGCCAGACGGCGGAATTCATCGGGCGGCCGAAGCAGATGTGGCCGGTGCCACCGCCGTCGCTGCTGCGCCCGGATTAACGGGGGTTGTTGCCGTAGCATTGGGCGCCTTGGGCGGCGCGGGAAGGAAGAGCGGGCCTTTCTGGCCGCAACCGGCGAGTGCTGCCGCAGCGCCAACCACGATGGCTGCAAGGCCATGCCTGGAAGCAAAAGCCCGAAGGCAGCCTAAAATTTGAAACCACGAATGATGTGAAGAAACCATGATGGGATTGTAATGACGGACCTTGAATACCAGGACCTGGCTGAGAGCGCGCTCAGGGCCGTTGAGACGGCCTGCGACCGGATCAACGATGAAACCGATGCTGACATCGACAACCAGCGCACCGGCGGCATGATCACGCTGACATTTTCAAACCGGAGCCAGATCGTCATCAATCTGCAAAAACCATTGCAGGAAATCTGGATGGCTGCCAGGGCGGGTGGCTTTCACTATAAATTTCATGACGGCCAGTGGAGGGACACCAAGGACTCCAGCGAGTTTTTCACCGGTTTGTCGCGTTACGCCAGTGAGCAGGCGGGCCAGTCGCTGGTGTTCAGGGCGCCAGCCCAACTGACCGGGTGAACGGGCGGGGCCGCAGCACGCGCCGGCCCCGTCCGCACCGACCATGGCCTCGGTATCGGACCAGGAGACTGGATCGTTCCCCGCAGCTTGTGCCTGTCAGTTTTTGAACAGATCCAGAATCCGTTTCTTTTCGTCGGAGGGCGGCAATACCTGAATGGGGCCGCCTGGCGTGCCCGGGGCTGGCAGTTGGCCAGCGTTGACAGCTGCCGGATCCTGCGTTCCCACGCTGCTCACCCCCAAGCCCTTCGCATACTCGTTGTAGTACCACTCGCCACTGACGTTCACCACGCCTTCGGGCGGCGGGTATTCGGTGACCGGTACGCCTTTCAGGGCGTATTCCATGAAGTTGATCCAGATGGGCAAACTCAGGCCGCCGCCAGTTTCCCGATCGCCAAGCTTTTTGGGCGTGTCGTAACCCATCCAGACAGCTGCCGCCAGGGTAGGTTGAAAACCCACGAACCAGGTGTCGATCGAGTCGTTTGTGGTGCCGGTTTTGCCGAAAAGATCGGGACGCTTGAGGGTCGCCTGCGCCTTGGCCGCCGTGCCTGAGCGCGCCACTTCCTGCAGCAGGCTGTCCATGACGAAGGCATTGCGGGCATCGATGGCCCTGGCCGACTCGTCCAGGACTGGCGGCGTGGCTTCGAGCAGCACCTTGCCGCGCTGGTCGGTGATTTTGGTAACCAGGTAGGGGTTGACGCGGTAGCCGCCATTGGCAAACACCGAATAAGCCGTGGCCATTTGCATGGGCGTGACGGACCCGGCACCCAGTGCCATGGTCAGGTAAGCCGGATGCTTTTCCGCCTCAAACCCGAAGTGACTGATCCAGTCCTGCGCATAGGGGGCGCCTATGGATTGCAGAATGCGGATGGAAATCATGTTTTTTGATTTCTTCAGGCCGGTCCGCAAATTCATCGGGCCCTCAAAGGTACCGTCATAGTTTTTGGGCTCCCAGGGCTGGCCGCCCGTCACTCCGGCGTCAAAAAACAGTGGCGCGTCATTGACCACGGTAGCCGGCGTGAAGCCCTTCTCCAGGGCCGCCGAATAGATGAACGGCTTGAAGCTGGAGCCCGGTTGCCGCCAGGCTTGGGTCACGTGGTTGAACTTGTTCTTCTCAAAATCAAACCCGCCCACCAGCGCGCGGATGGAGCCGTCACGCGGGTCCAGCGCTACAAATGCCCCTTCAACTTCAGGTAGTTGGGTGATTTCCCAGGTGTTTTTAGGCGTTTTGGCCACCCGGATCAGGGCGCCACGGCGGATTTTGATACTGGGGCCGGCCTTGTCGGCCAGGCCAGATTGTGCCGGTCTGAGGCCTTCGCCGGTGATTTCAACCGTTTCGCTGTTCTGGCGCATCGCGAGAATCCGTTTCGGATTGGCTTCAAGCACCACAGCCGACATCACGTCGCCGTTATCGGGATTGTCGGTCAGTGCGTCGTCAATCGCATCTTCCGTCTCTTGCGGGTTGGCGGGAAGGTCGATGAATTTTTCAGGGCCCCGGTAAATTTGCCGGCGTTCGTAGTCCATGATGCCCTTGCGCAAGGCCTTGTAGGCTACCGTCTGGTCGTCCGCGCGCAAGGTGGTGTAAACATTGAGGCCGCGGGTATAGGTTTCGTCGCCGTACTGGTTGTAGACCAGTTGGCGAACAGTTTCAGCGACATATTCGGCATGCACACGGCCGGCATCGCGCCCGTTCCTGACCTGAAGCTCCTCCTCCTTGGCGGCCTTGGCCTGCTCTGCCGTGATGAAACCGTTCTCCTGCATGCGCTCAATGATGTAGAGCTGGCGGGCTTTTGCGCGCTTGGGGTTGATGATCGGGTTGTATGCCGAGGGCGCTTTGGGCAAACCGGCCAACATCGCGGCTTCGGCAATGGAGATGTTCTTGAGGGGTTTGCCAAAATAAGCCTCTGAAGCAGCGGCAAAGCCATAGGCCCGGTTACCCAAGAAAATCTGGTTCATATAGATCTCCAGGATTTGGTCCTTGGTCAGCAGGTGCTCCAGCTTGAAGGTCAGCAGGATTTCATAAATCTTGCGGGTATAGCTTTTCTCGGCGGACAGGTACACATTGCGGGCCACCTGCATGGTGATGGTGGAGGCGCCCTGGCTTTTTGCCCGGCCCACATTGGCAAAGCCGGCGCGGATCACGCCAAGGTAGTCCACACCACCATGCGAAAAGAAGCGGGCATCCTCGATCGCCAGTACGGCGTCCTTCATGACTTGCGGGATGTCTTTGATGGGCGTGAGGTTTCGGCGTTCTTCGCCAAACTCGCCAATCACCACGCCATCTGCGGAATACACGCGCAGCGGCAACTTGGGCCGGTAGTCCAATAAATCCGAGATGTCTGGCAGGTTGGGGTAGGCCACCGACAAGGCGACGGCTACAAACAGAACGATGCCGACCACCCCCGCCAGCGCCAGCCCGGCGCCCCACAAAACCAGCTTGGTCAGCCAGCGTTGCCAGGAGGGCTGCATCACTGCGTGGGCGTTTGAGTTCGAAGAGGAGGGCTTGGTGGGCATGTAGGCAATCGTAAAGTCGCGAAGCTCATTATAAAAATCCCTGAAACACGTACGTATCTGGTGCCTTCCAGCGCGCCATACTTTTACGTTTGCAGACAGCTCTTTGCCTCAGTTGCTGTCGGTGTGGTCCGTCAAAACCGTCTGCTTTTGACAACGTTCTGGGTGCCTGAAATGAGAAAAATCCTTACAGCACAAAGAGCTTACTGCTACTATTCAAGTGATTTCTTAAGTATGCAGGGCTACATATTAGCCGTCATTTGGGGACCGCCTTGATCTCTTTGGGATCGTTATTTAACAGTCAAGAGCCAGCTCTGCTGGGCCTCGATATCAGTTCGTCCAGCGTCAAGCTGGTGGAGTTGAGCCGTGACAAGGCCGGTAACCTGGTGCTTGACCGCTGCGCGATAGAGCCGCTGGAACGGGGCTGGATCACCGATGGCAATGTCGAGAAATTCGACGAGGTGGCCGAAGCGGTGCGCCGGCTGGTTAAAAAGAGCGGAACGCGAACCAAAAATGTGGCCATGGCGCTACCTGCCTCAGCGGTGATCACCAAGAAAATCGTCCTGCCAGGTGGCCTGAGCGATGCCGAACTTGAGCTTCAGGTCGAAACCGAAGCCAACCAGTACATACCCTTTTCGCTCGACGAGGTCAGTCTGGATTTCTGCGTGGTGGGGCCCAGCGCCACATCGAGCGGCGATGTCGAGGTGCTGATTGCCGCTTCCCGCAAGGAGAAGGTGCAGGACCGGCAGGGTCTGGCCGAAGCCGCCGGGCTGAAACCCATTGTGATCGATGTGGAGTCATACGCGTCCCGGCTGGCAACGGCACGGCTGATCGAGAGCCTGCCCAACAAGGGAGTGGATACGCTGGTTGCCCTGTTTGAAGTGGGCGCCTTGACCACCAGCATGCAGGTCATCAAGAACGATGATGTGTTGTATGAGCGCGATCAGGCCTTTGGTGGCGCGCAACTCACCCAGTTGATTGTTCGCCAATACGGTTTTTCGTCCGAAGAAGCGGAGAGCAAAAAACGCAGTGGCGACCTGCCAGAAGATTACGAATCGGGTGTCCTGAAACCTTTTGTCGAGAGCATGGCACAGGAAATCGGCCGGGCGCTCCAGTTCTTCTTCACCAGCACGCCCCATAACAAAGTCGATTACGTGATGCTGGCGGGCGGCTCATCCGCATTGCCTGGGCTCAATGATGCCGTCACGCAGCAGACTTCCTTTGCCTGCCTGCTGGCCAATCCCTTTGAAGGCATGGAGCTGGGCAGCGATGTCCGGGAAAAGAAAATGCGGCGTGAAGCGTCATCTTATTTGACGTCTTGCGGTCTGGCCTTGCGGAGGTTCGTGCAGTGATTCTGATCAATCTGCTCCCGCACCGGGAAGCGGCGCGCAAGCGCAGGCGCGAGGTATTTTTTTCGACCTTGGGTGTCGCCGCACTGGTTGGCGTGCTGATTTCCGGTGCTGTGTACACCTGGTATCTGGCTCAAATTGAAAGCCAGCAGGCGAAAAACAACTTCCTGAAAACCGAAATCACCCGCCTTGAGGGCCAAATCAAGGAGATCGCGACCTTGCAGGCGGAGATCGCCGCGCTGAGGGCTCGCCAGAGCGCAGTGGAAGATTTGCAGGGAAACCGCAACCTGCCGGTCTACCTGCTCAGCGAATTGGTCAAGCAATTGCCTGATGGCGTCTATATCAACAGCATGAAGCAGGACAACCAGACCGTCCTCATCACCGGTACTGCGCAGTCCAACGAGCGGGTTTCCGAACTGTTGCGCAATTTTTCCAACAACAGCCCCTGGTTGACGAGACCGGAACTCGTGGAAATCGTCGCCGGCTCGGTCGCGCTGAGCCAGCGTGACCAGCGGCGGGTAGCCAACTTCTCCATGCGCGTAGGGCTCAAGCGGGCCAGTGATCCGAAAGCTGCAAATTCTGCAGCCTCAAGTTCAGTGGCTGGGCGTGCGCTTCCTGCGGCGTCTTCTGCCGCAGCCAAGCCAGCTGCCGTCGCCTCGGCGTCGGCAGCGGCCAAGATATGAAGACCAGGGTTGAACGAAACTGATCATGGCAAAAAAACCAAAATCTTCTGTCGATTTAGGCAGTTTCCAACGCAGCCTGAAAGCCCAGTTCAGCGGGCTTGATCCGAATGATCCACCCTCGTGGCCGGCTTTACCGCGCTATCTCCTATGCCTTGCCGTGACTGTGTTGGTGGTGGTCGCCATCTGGTTTTTGGGGCTGAACGCCTCTGACGAAGAATTGACTGCAGAAAAAGCAAAAGAAGTTCAGCTCAGGGATGACTACAAGAAGAAACTTGTGCAGGCCGTCAATCTGGATGCCCTGAAGAAGCAGCGTGAGCAGGTTCAGCAATATGTGACGCAGCTTGAAAAGCAGCTGCCGAGCAAAGCCGAGATGGATGCCCTGCTGTCCGATATCAATCAGGCCGGTCTGGGCCGCAGCCTGCAGTTTGAGTTGTTTCGCCCGGGTCAGGTGAGCGTCAAGGAGTACTACGCGGAATTACCGATTGCGGTGCGCGTGACGGGGCGTTATCACGATCTTGGGGCGTTTGCGGCGGATATTGCCAATCTGTCCCGTATTGTCACCCTGAACAATCTGAGCATCCTGCCGGCCAAGGATGGCAATCTGACAATGGATACCACGGCCAAGACTTTTCGTTACCTCGACGGTGAAGAGGTGGCCTTGCAGCGCAAGAGCGCTCCTGCCAAGGGGGCCAAGAAATGAGAATCAGTCGCTCTGCATTGATCGCCAGCCTGACGCTGTTTTTATTCGGAATGGCCGGTTGCAGTTCGTCCGAACAGGAGGAGCTGAAACAGTGGATGGTGGATCAGCGAAACGCAACCAAGCCCAAGGTCGAGCCCTTACCTGAGCCAACCAAGTTCACGCCGCAAGCCTATAACCAGGACGGCTCGATAGAGCCTTTCAGCAACCAGAAACTGACACAGGCCTTGAAGCGCGAATCCAATCGGGGGACGGCCAACGCGGCCCTGGTAGCCCCTGAGCTGAGCCGGCGCAAGGAGCCTCTGGAAGCGTCTCCTCTGGACGCCGTGGTCATGGTCGGAAGCCTGATCAAAGTCGGCCAGCCCGTGGCACTGGTGCGGGTCGATAACCTGATTTACCAGGTTCGAGTGGGTAACTATCTGGGTCAGAACTATGGCCGTATTACCAAGGTGACTGAAACCAGTGTTGCCCTGCGGGAAATCGTGCAAGACGCTGCAGGTGAATGGATAGAGCGGCCAGCGACTTTACAGTTATTAGAGGGATCAAAATGAATAACAAGCAGACATCGGCATTAAAGGCAGAGGCGATGCGAGGCGGCCTGCAACGTTTGCTTGGATGCGTGTTGCGCGGCGCTTCTCTGAGTGTGGTGCTGTTTGCGGCATCGCTGACTACTACGACGGCGCAGGCGCAAAATACCATCCAGTCCCTCTCTGGCTCCGTCCAGGGCGGCGCGGAGGTGATCCGTATTGATCTGGCCGAACCGCTTGCAGCCGTACCTACCGGCTTCAGCATCCAGGCGCCTGCACGCATTGCGCTTGACTTTCCGGGCGTGAGCAATGCCATGGGACGCTCTGCGGTTGACCTCAACCTCGGAAATCTGCGCTCCGCGAACGTGGTGCAGGCGGGGGAGCGAACCCGGGTTGTGCTCAATCTGAAGGCTCCTACGGCGTACAAGGCCGAGATACAAGGCAAGTCCCTGCTGATTACCCTGGAGCCGGCTGCCTTGGCCGCGCCTTCTGCGGCGGCGACGCCGGTGTTTGCCGAGAGCCGCAACCGCGACGTCCTTCCGTTGAAGGATATCGATTTTCGCCGCGGCACTGACAGCGCGGGTCGGGTGGTCGTGGATCTTGCCAACAACCAGGTCGGTGTTGATATTCGCCAGCAGGGTCAGACCCTCGTGGTTGAGTTCCTGAAAACGGCTCTGCCTGAGGGCTTGCGCCGTCGTCTCGATGTGGCCGATTTCGGCACGCCGATTCAGACCGTCACCACTTTCCAGACCGGTGACAAGGTGCGAATGGTCGTGGAGCCCAAAGGCTCGTGGGAGCACAGCGCCTATCAGAGCGACAATCAGTTTGTGCTGGAAGTGCGCCCGCAGAAAGTTGACCCCAACAAGCTCAGCCAAGGCCCCGGATACACCGGTGAGAAGCTGTCCCTGAATTTCCAGAACATTGAAATCCGCTCGCTGCTGCAAGTTATTGCGGACTTCACCAACTTCAATATCGTCACCTCAGATACCGTGTCAGGTTCCGTGACCCTGCGCCTGAAAGACGTTCCTTGGGACCAGGCGCTGGACATTATTTTGCAGGCCAAGGGATTAGGCATGCGTAAAACGGGCAATGTCTTGCTGATCGCCCCCAAGGACGAGCTTGCCGCGAAGGACAAGCAGGACCACGAGTCAAGAAATGCGATCCAGAGCCTGGAAGCGCTCCGTACCCAGGACTTCAAACTTAACTATGCAAAGGCGGCTGATATCGCTGCGGGATTGTTGGGCAGCAGTGGTGCAGGTGCCACCAAGATATTGTCCACGCGGGGCAGCGTGATCTCGGAATCGCGTACCAACCAATTGTTTGTGACCGACATACCGGCCAAACTCGAACAGGTTCAGGCTTTGATTGCCAAACTTGATATTCCCGTGCGGCAGGTGCTGATCGAGGCGCGCATCGTTGAGGCCTCTGACAGCTTTGGGAAATCGTTGGGCGTCAGGCTTGGCGGTCGGCCATTTACCTTGAACGGAAATCGCAATGCCATGTTTGGCAGCACTTACATTGCGCCGAACATTCCAGCTGGTACCGCACCGGTCGCCGGGGGGAACTTTGGAACCAATGCGGGCGACTTTGTAAATTTACCTGGCGTTGGACAGAATGGTTATCCCGCATCCACCTTCGCCATCTCCCTGTTCAATTCTTCGGTGACAAGGTTGCTGAATCTCGAGATTTCGGCGGCGGAAGCTGACGGAAAAGGGAAAATCGTGTCCAGCCCCCGAATCGTGACGGCGGACCAGGTGAAGGCACTGATCGAGCAGGGCACCGAACTGCCCTATCAGCAGGCAACCTCCAGCGGCGCCACCTCGATCGCCTTCCGCAAAGCCAATCTGAAGCTGGAAGTTACCCCCCAGATCACACCCGAGGGCAACATCATCCTGAATGTTGATGTCAACAAGGACAGCGTTGGTCGGGCCACTTCCAATGGTTTTGCCATCGACACCAAGCACATCCAGACGCAGGTATTGGTTGAAAACGGTGGCACGGTGGTGATCGGCGGCATCTTTGAGCAGAACGACAGGGAAGATGAGACCAAGGTTCCCCTGCTGGGCGACTTGCCTGCTATTGGCAACTTGTTCAAAACCAAAACCCGTTCAGCCACCAAGTCTGAACTGCTGGTGTTCATTACGCCCAAAATGCTGACGAACGGGGCCGCATTGCGCTGAACGTAAAGTCTGTATCGGACACGCCGATAATAGAGAGGAAGTCGCTTGAGGGCGAAAGCTGACATTGCCTGGGAGGACGTCAGCTTCGCTTCTTTGTTGAGCGTCCCAATTTTTGAGGCGTTTCTTTCCGATGCCTTCAGCGCTGGCATACTGCCTATTCAAGTGAATGCAAACCTGTTGAAAATCGCCTGTGTAGGCCTGCCGGGATCCGGGAAGTCCACCGTGGGCAGGCAGCTTGCCCGCAGGCTGGGTCTGCCGTTTGTTGATTCAGACCAGGTCATAGAGCAGCGTATCGGTTGCTCCATTCGCGAGTTTTTTGAGCGCGAAGGCGAGGTTTCGTTCCGCGATCTTGAACAGCTGGTCATCGATGAGTTGACCCAGGGAGCGCCCTGTGTGCTCTCCACCGGCGGCGGCGCCGTGCTCCGTCCCGTGAACCGCGAGCACTTGCGGGTGCGGGCGCAGGTCGTGTATTTGCATTCGGCGCCGGAAGAGGTGTTTCGGCGCTTGCGGCATGACCAGAACCGGCCGCTGCTTCAGGTCGCCGATCCACTGGCGCGATTGCGCGACCTTTACATCGCGCGCGACCCGCTGTATCGGGAAACCGCCCGGTTCGTGATTGAAACCGGCCGTCCTTCGGTGTCGACCCTGGTCAACATGATTCTCATACAGCTGGAACTGGCGGGCGTGGTTCCTGCGCCTTAGTCTGATGTCACGCGCCGGCCGCGCTGTTGCGGTGGCGGCGCAAAGACCGGCGGCACCCGCTGGGCGGTGGAGTGCCTCTACACTTGCGGTTATGCAAGCAAACTCCTCCCCCGCTGCGGCGCAGGTTCGTATCCATCTGGCCGAACGCAGCTATCCGATTGCCATTGGCGTGAACCTGCTGGGCGACGCTTCGACCTACGAGCAGCTGCCCAAAGCGAGCACGGCGCTCATTGTTTCCAATACCACCGTGGCTCCCTTGTATGCGGCCCGGCTCACGCAGGCCCTCCGGGCGCGTTATGAGAAGGTCTTGCAGGTGACTTTGCCCGATGGCGAGGCCCACAAAGACTGGCCGACCCTGCAGCTGATTTTTGATGCGCTGCTGGAAAACGGTTGTGACCGAAAAACCGTGCTGTTCGCGCTGGGTGGGGGGGTGGTCGGCGACATGACCGGATTTGCCGCCGCAAGCTACATGCGCGGCGTGCCATTTGTGCAGGTTCCCACGACCTTGCTGGCGCAGGTGGATTCATCGGTGGGCGGCAAAACGGCCATCAACCACCCGCTGGGAAAAAACATGATCGGCGCGTTTTACCAGCCTCTCCTGGTCGTTTGCGACCTGGATGTACTCGTCACACTGCCTTCGCGTGAACTGAGCGCGGGCCTGGCCGAGATCATCAAATACGGGCCGATCGCCGACATGGCGTTTCTCGACTGGATTGAGGGGCACCTCGATGCCTTGCTGGGCAAAGACCCAGCCGCACTGGCGCATGCCATTCAGCGCAGCTGCGAGATCAAGGCCTGGGTGGTGGGGCAGGACGAGCGCGAGTCGGGCTTGCGGGCGATCTTGAATTTCGGCCACACTTTTGGCCACGCGATTGAGTCGGGGCTGGGCTATGGCGAGTGGCTGCACGGCGAGGGGGTGGGTTGCGGCATGGTGATGGCTGCGCATTTGTCGCAGCGCCTGGGCCTGGTCGATATGGCTTTTGTGGAGCGCCTGACAGGGCTCGTCCTGCGTGCTGGCCTGCCCGTCAAGGGACCTGTGCTGTCCGCCACTGACAATGCCGGCCGTTATCTCGAGCTGATGCGCGTCGATAAAAAATCCGAGGCCGGTGAAATCCGCTTCGTGGTGATTGATGGGCCTGGCAAGGCGGCGGTGCGTGGCGCACCCGATGCGCTCGTGCGCGAAGTCATCGATGCCTGTTGTGCGTGATGGGCGATGGGGCCGGTAAATGTGGCCGATTTCATGAAGGCTGGAAGCTGTCTGGATGAGTGAGTCATGAGTGCTGCGGCCTATGCTTGTGATCCGGCGCTGTCGCGCGGCCGCCGCTACCCCGAGCCTGCGGCGCCGACACGCTCTGAGTTCCAGCGCGACCGCGACCGGATTGTGCATTCCACGGCGTTTCGCCGCCTGGTCTATAAAACCCAGGTATTTCTGAACCACGAGGGTGATCTCTTTCGCACACGCCTGACCCATTCGCTGGAGGTCGCACAGCTGGGGCGGTCAATTGCCCGTACCCTGCAGCTCAACGAAGATCTGGTTGAGGCCATTGCCCTTGCGCACGACCTGGGTCACACGCCATTCGGACATGCCGGCCAGGATGCACTGAACCAATGCCTGAAAAACCACAATCCGCGGAGCGCGGGCTTCGAGCACAACCTGCAGAGCCTGCGGGTCGTGGACACGCTGGAGGAGCGTTATCCCAACTACAACGGCCTGAATCTGACGTTTGAGACACGCGAAGGAATTTTGAAGCACTGCTCAAAGCGCAATGCTCGCCATATCGAGGCGCGTGAACCCGGTGGCGTAGCCCGGCGTTTTGTCGCATCGGCATCAACGAGCCCTCGATGGCTGCAACCCAGTCTGGAGGCGCAACTGGCCAATCTTGCGGATGAAATTGCCTACAACGCCCACGATATTGATGATGGTGTCCGTTCGGGCTTGCTCAGCCTGGAACAGTTGGAGGATGTGGCGCTGTTCAGCCAGTACCGCCACGAAACGGGCCTGGCACATCCGGGCCTGCAGGGCCGGCGGCTGCTGTTTGAAACCATACGCCGCATGCTGAGTGCGCAGGTCTACAACGTCATCGATGCGACACGGATGGCTTTGCAGGCAGCCGCGCCGGCCGACGTCCAGGCCGTACGCCAGCATCCCCCGCTGGTGTGTTTTACCGAAGAGATGGCGGCACAGTCCGCGTCCCTCAAGCGATTTTTGCTACAAAATTTATACCGGCACCCGCAAGTGGTGCAAACCACGCAGGCGGCCAAGCAAGTGGTTCGCGATTTGTTCGAGGCCTATATGGCCGACCCCGCGCAGATGCCACAGGCACATATAGACCGTGCAGCCGGGATCGACATGCCCTATTCCGCTGGGGCAAAACCCGAGCGTGTGGTGGCTGACTACATCGCCGGCATGACGGACCGTTTCGCCGCCAGGGAGCATGAGCGCCTCAAGGGTCGCGCCGCCTTTTCGCTTTGACAGCGCGCGTCTGATGCCACCGGCCTGCCAGCGTGGCAGATCCATCGCCAGTTGTCAGCGCGGACGTAACAGCTGCAGAAATGAAGTAGACCCCCACGATTGGTAGAAACCCGCGCATGCAGAGGGAAATGCATAGCCTTATGACATGTCAGCATTTTCCGGGCTGGCTTTGGATGGATTCACGGATTACCCTGCATGGCCTGCCCAAAATTTGTGCTGGGCACCCGTAGCAGCGCAGGCATTAAAGCTGCTTGGTTGTCTTGTATCTGGAAAGGTGTTTTCATGATTCCCAATCGGCGGCAATTAATTCTGGGTGGTGTTTTCACAGGTGCCCTGGTGGCAAGTCCCGCGCTCCGGGCGCAAACTGTCAAGGCTGCGCGAAAGGTGGTCGTGGGGCAGTCCGTGCCGCTGACGGGCGCAGCCGACCAGATCGGGCTGGCTTACCTCAACGGCGCCAAACTTTACTTTGACGCCATCAATGCAAAAAATGGTGCGGGCGGCTATCGGATCGACGTCAAGGCGCTGGATGATGGCTACGATCCCGTCCGGGCGGCCGGCAATGCCCGGCAGTTGCTGGATCAGGGCGTCGATGCGCTGTTCGGCTTTGTCGGCACCGCGAGTTGCGATTCCGCCTTTGCTGTCGCCAAACCGACGGGTGCCCTGTTTTTTGCACCTTTTGCCGCCTCGGATGCGCTGCACGATCCGGCCCTCGCCCATGTGTTTCATGTTCGTCCGGCGCTGGCGGATGAGGCTTACAAGGTGACGCGCCACTGCGCCACCCTTAACCAGGACCGCATTGCCGTGTTTGCCGAAGACGATGCGATGGGACGCGCCGGGCTGGCCGCCATCAACCAGGCGCTGCTCGACCTCAAACGTCCACCCATCGTGGCCAGTGCCCTGTCGCCGGTCAACAGCGACAAGGTCGATGCGGCAGTGGCCCAGCTGCTCAAGGCAGAGCCCCAGGCCATCATTCAGGTCAGCCTCTTCAATTCATCGGCCGCCTTCATCCGCAAAATGCGGCGGGCCGGCTTTGGTGGCCAGTTCCTGAACTTTTCGGTGGTCGGCATAGACCCCTTGTTCAGTGCGTTGGGCAAAGAGATTGGCGGCATCGTCATTTCCCAGGTTGTACCCTCGCCGCGCAGCACCGCCACACCCATCATCAAGGAATACTTGGATGTGCTGAACCAGACCGACCAGACACCCAGCTACGAAAGCGTGGAGGGGTACATCGCCGCCCGTACATTTTCCGAAGGTGTGCGCCGCAGTGTCTCGGGCGGTGGCAAGCCGGACCGTGCTGGCCTGCAAAAAGCCTTCGAATCCATGACGGACTACGACGTGGGCGGCTTTCGCGTCAATCTTCGCGCCAAAAAATATGAATCCGTGCGGGCGATCGACCTGGTCACGATCACACCCGACGGAAAGGTCGTTCGATAAATTCCCGACCGGGCCATCGGCCGCTGGAGATCGAAATGAGGGGGGCCTGGTTATCGCGGTCAATATTGGGGTCGGATTCCAATTATCATGACGCATCACTCCAGGCACCTCCAGTCACCCCATCCATGGCCCGTCTTCCCCGCCTCACGCTTGCAGGCTGCCCCCATCACATCCTTCAGCGCGGCAATAACCAGCAGGACATTTTTTCATCGGTAGCCGATTACCAGATGCTGCTGGCCCTGCTGGAAGAAAACGCCCGCAAATTCGGGGTGGCATTGCACGCCTATGTATTGATGGGCAATCATTTTCATTTGCTTGCTACACCGGCAAGCGCCGAGGGCCTGCCCCAGATGATGCAGGCTGTCGGCCGGCGCTATGTGCGTTACTTCAATGACAGCCAGGCACGCTCCGGGACCTTGTGGGAAGGGCGTTACCGCTCGACCTTGATAGAAGCGGAGCGCTATCTGCTGCCCTGCATGGCCTATATCGACCTCAATCCGGTCCGAAACGGGCTGGCAGGGGATCCCAAAGACTACCCCTGGTCCAGCCATGGCCATTACGCCGGTTTGCGGGCCGACAGGCTCGTGACGCCCCATCCGCTGTTCTGGGCGCTGGGCAACACGCCGTTTGAGCGGGAAGTGGCTTACGCCGAATTGGTGCGTGCGGGAATCTCGCCGGCGCAGCAGGATGCACTGACCCGGTCAGTCCTCGGCGGCTGGGCGCTGGGGGGGGAGGGCTTTGTGGCTGAATTGCAAAAGCGGACCGCGCGTCGCGTCCAAAAAAACCGGGCCGGCCGTCCGGCTCGCAAATCAGCATCCTCTTGAGTGCCCCAGGTGGCGCCTGTCGGGTATTTCCGGGTGATTGATATGTGTCCCCAATTATTATTTGATTGTTTTTATATGGCATTAATTAGAGTCTGACCCTAATTAAAGTGCTTGGCATTGTTGTTGCAGTGCACTATGCTCTCAGTCCCTGCAAAAAATTATGAACATTGCGGAGAAGAGGGCGCGTGCCTGTTGTGCCGCTTTTCTCCCAAACCGATGAGGAATCGCCATGACCACGGCTGCTGAAATCAAACATTTTGAAGAACACGGTTTGTACTCCGGAGCCCATGAGCATGACGCTTGCGGGGTTGGGTTTGTCGCGCACATCAAGGGGCACAAATCCCACGCCATCGTTCAGCAGGGTCTGAAAATCCTTGAAAACCTCGATCACCGGGGCGCGGTGGGTGCCGACAAACTGATGGGCGATGGCGCCGGCATCCTGATCCAGCTGCCGGATGCGCTGTACCGTGAGGAAATGGCAAAGCAGGGTGTCGCGCTGCCGCCGCCGGGTGAGTACGGCGTGGGCATGGTGTTCTTGCCGAAAGAGCATGCCTCACGTCTGGCTTGCGAGCAGGCGCTGGAACGCGCCGTCAAGGCGGAAGGCCAGGTGCTGCTGGGCTGGCGCGATGTGCCGGTCAATCGCGACATGCCCATGTCGCCGACGGTGCGCGAAAAAGAGCCTATCCTGCGCCAGATCTTCATCGGCCGCGGCAACGACGTCATCGTGCAGGACGCCCTCGAGCGCAAGCTGTATGTGATCCGCAAAACGGCCAGCGCGGCCATCCAGAACCTGCGCCTGACGCACAGCAAGGAATATTACGTTCCCAGCATGTCCAGCCGCACGGTGGTTTACAAAGGCCTGCTGCTGGCCGATCAGGTGGGTACCTACTACCGTGACCTGACTGACACCCGCTGCGTCTCGGCGCTCGGCCTGGTGCACCAGCGGTTTTCGACCAACACGTTCCCCGAGTGGCCGCTGGCTCACCCGTACCGGTATGTGGCGCACAACGGTGAGATCAACACCGTCAAGGGCAACTACAACTGGATGAAGGCGCGCGAGGGCGTGATGTCCTCTCCCGTGCTGGGGGCCGATTTGCAAAAGCTCTACCCCATCAGCTTCGCGGGTCAGTCGGACACGGCGACCTTTGACAACTGCCTGGAGTTGCTGACCATGGCGGGCTACCCGATCAGCCAGGCCGTGATGATGATGATCCCCGAGCCGTGGGAGCAGCACACCACCATGGACGAGCGCCGCAAGGCCTTCTATGAATACCATGCCGCGATGCTGGAACCGTGGGATGGCCCGGCCTCCATCGTGTTCACCGATGGCCGCCAGATTGGCGCCACGCTGGACCGCAATGGCCTGCGTCCTTCACGCTATTGCGTCACTGACGACGATCTGGTCATCATGGCCTCGGAATCCGGCGTGTTGCCGATTCCCGAGCACAAGATCGTGCGCAAGTGGCGTCTGCAGCCCGGCAAGATGTTCCTGATCGACCTCGAGCAGGGCCGCATGGTGGACGATGAGGAAATCAAGGCGACGCTGGCACACAGCAAGCCCTACAAGCAGTGGATTGAAAACCTGCGCATCAAGCTCGACGATGTGGCGGGCAAGACGGCAGCCGCAGTGGCTGCAACAACGCCAGCGACCGATCTCAGCCTGCTCGATCGCCAGCAGGCTTTTGGCTACACCCAGGAAGACATCAAGTTCCTGATGTCGCCTATGGCCACCAACGGCGAAGAAGCCACCGGCTCCATGGGCAACGACAGCCCGCTGGCCGTGCTGTCCAACAAGAACAAGCCGCTCTACAACTACTTCAAGCAACTGTTCGCGCAGGTCACCAACCCGCCGATCGACCCGATCCGCGAAGCCATCGTGATGTCGCTGGTGTCCTTCATCGGCCCCAAGCCCAACCTGCTGGACATCAACCAGGTCAACCCGCCAATGCGGCTGGAAGTCAGCCAGCCCGTGCTCAACGTGGCCGACATGCAAAAGCTGCGCGACATCGAGGCGCACACCCAGGGAAAGTTCAAGAGCTATACGCTGGACATCACCTACCCGCTGGCCTGGGGCCACGAGGGCGTGGAGGCCAAGCTGGCGTCACTGTGCGCCGAAGCGGTGGATGCGATCAAGGACGGCAAGAACATCCTGATCGTGAGCGACCGCGCCGTGAGCGCCACGCAGGTGGCGATTCCGGCTTTGCTGGCGCTGTCCGCGATTCACCAGCACTTGGTGAAAGAGGGCCTGCGCACCACGGCCGGACTGGTGGTGGAAACCGGCTCGGCGCGCGAGGTGCATCACTTCGCGGTGCTGGCGGGCTATGGCGCCGAGGCCGTTCACCCCTACCTCGCCATGGAAACCCTGGCCGAGCTGTCAAGGGGCCTGCCCGGCGACCTGAGCACCGACAAGGCGGTCTACAACTACACCAAGGCGATTGGCAAGGGACTGTCCAAGATCATGTCCAAGATGGGCGTGTCGACCTACATGAGCTACTGCGGTGCCCAGCTGTTTGAGGCGATCGGCCTGAACCGCGACACCGTGGCCAAATTCTTCAGCGGCACCGCCAGCCAGGTGGAAGGCATGGGCGTGTTCGAGATCGCCGAAGAAGCCCTGCGCATGCACAAGGCGGCGTTCAGCGATGACCCGGTGCTCGCCAACATGCTGGACGCCGGCGGCGAGTACGCCTGGCGCGTGCGCGGCGAGGACCATATGTGGACGCCAGACGCGATCGCCAAGCTGCAGCATTCCACACGTTCCAACAACTGGAACACCTACAAGGAATATGCCCAGCTGATCAACGACCAGAACCGTCGCCACATGACCTTGCGCGGACTGTTCGAGTTCAGGATCGATCCGTCGAAAGCCATCCCGATCGACGAGGTCGAGCCGGCCAAGGAAATCGTCAAGCGTTTTGCGACCGGCGCGATGTCGCTCGGCTCGATCAGCACCGAAGCCCATGCCACGCTGGCCGTCGCGATGAACCGCATCGGCGGCAAGAGCAACACCGGCGAAGGCGGCGAGGATCCGAACCGCTATCGCCAGGAGCTCAAGGGCATTCCGATCAAAAAGGGTGAAACGCTCAAAAGCGTCATCGGCCCCAAGCAGGTCGAGGTGGATCTTCCGTTGCAGGACGGCGACTCCCTGCGTTCGCGCATCAAGCAGGTCGCCTCCGGCCGATTTGGTGTCACGGCTGAATACCTTGTGTCAGCCGACCAGATCCAGATCAAGATGGCGCAGGGCGCCAAGCCCGGCGAAGGCGGCCAATTGCCCGGCGGCAAGGTGAGTGACTACATCGGCCACCTGCGTTACTCCGTGCCCGGTGTCGGCCTGATTTCGCCACCGCCGCACCATGACATTTATTCCATCGAAGATCTGGCGCAACTGATCCACGATCTGAAGAACGTCAATCCGCGCGCCAGCATTAGCGTCAAGCTGGTCAGCGAAGTCGGTGTGGGCACGATTGCCGCGGGCGTGGCCAAGGCCAAGTCCGACCATGTGGTGATTGCCGGCCATGACGGCGGTACGGGCGCTTCGCCCTGGTCGTCCATCAAGCACGCCGGTTCTCCCTGGGAAATCGGCCTGGCCGAGACCCAGCAGACGCTGGTGCTCAACCGCCTGCGTGGCCGCATTCGCGTGCAGGCTGACGGGCAGATGAAAACCGGCCGTGACGTGGTCATTGGCGCTCTACTGGGCGCCGACGAATTCGGCTTTGCCACGGCGCCGCTGGTGGTCGAGGGCTGCATCATGATGCGCAAGTGCCACCTGAACACCTGCCCGGTGGGTGTGGCCACGCAAGACCCGGTGCTGCGCCAGAAATTCAGCGGCAAGCCTGAGCATGTGGTCAACTATTTCTTCTTTGTGGCTGAAGAGGCGCGTCAGTTGATGGCCCAGCTGGGCGTGCGCAAGTTCGATGACCTGATTGGCCGTGCCGACCTGCTCGATACGCAAAAAGGCATTGAGCACTGGAAGGCCCGCGGCCTGGACTTCGGCCGCCTGTTCTACCAGCCCAATGTGCCGGCCGATGTGCCGCGCCTGCATGTGATGGAGCAGGATCACGCGCTGAACAAGGCACTGGACGTCCGCCTGATCGAGAAGTCAAAAGCCGCTCTGGAGAAAGGCGAGAAAGTGCAGTTTATTGAGGTGGCGCGCAACGTCAACCGCACCGTCGGCGCCATGCTGTCGGGCGAGCTGACGCGCCGCCATCCTGAAGGCCTGCCTGATGACACCCTGCGTATCCAGCTTGAGGGTACCGGTGGCCAGTCGTTTGGCGCTTTCCTCGCCAAGGGCATCACCATGTACCTGATTGGCGATGCCAACGACTACACCGGCAAGGGTCTTTCCGGCGGCCGCATCGTGGTGCGACCCAGTATTGACTTCCGGGGTGAGTCGCATAAAAACACCATCGTCGGCAACACGGTGCTGTATGGCGCCACCACCGGCGAAGCGTTTTTCAGCGGTGTGGCCGGTGAGCGTTTTGCGGTGCGACTGTCGGGTGCCACGGCGGTGGTGGAAGGCACGGGCGACCATGGCTGCGAATACATGACCGGCGGCACGGTGGCGGTACTGGGCAAGACCGGCCGCAACTTCGCCGCCGGCATGAGCGGCGGCGTGGCCTATGTCTACGACGAAGACGGCTTGTTTGCAACGCGCTGCAATACCTCCATGGTGTCCATGGACCGGGTGGTGAGCACCGTCGAGCAGCACGCCCATGAATCGGACTGGCATGCCGGTGAGAGTGACGAGGAATTGCTCAAGCGCCTGCTGCAGGACCACAACCGCTGGACGGGCAGCAAACGCGCAAGGGAATTGCTCGACAACTGGAGCGAGGCGCGTCTGAAGTTTGTGAAAGTGTTCCCGAATGAGTACAAACGGGCGTTGATCGAGCGCAAGGAGCGCAGGCTCGAAGCTGCGACTGAAACCACCCGCTCGCAAGTGGCTACCAACCAGGAAGCCGTGGCGGCCAAGTAAGGCCTGGCCGCAGCAAACTTGTACTCATCACGATAACGGAACCGACAGGACTGATCATGGGAAAAATCACCGGCTTCATGGAATACCAGCGCATCGAGGAGGGCTACAAGCCTGTGCCCGAGCGCCTGAAAAACTACAAGGAATTTGTCATCGGGCTGAACGATGCGCAGGCCGGCAAGCAGGCGGCACGCTGCATGGACTGCGGCACGCCCTTTTGCAACAGCGGCTGTCCGGTCAACAACATCATTCCCGATTTCAATGACATGGTGTTTCGTGCCGACTGGAAAAACGCGATCGACACGCTGCACAGCACCAACAACTTTCCGGAGTTCACCGGTCGCATCTGCCCCGCGCCCTGCGAGGCAGCCTGCGTACTGAACGTGAACAACGATCCGGTCGGCATCAAGTCAATCGAGCATGCCATCATCGACCGTGCCTGGTCCGAAGGCTGGGTCAGGCCCGAGTTGCCCAAGCACAAGACCGGCAAAAAAGTGGCGGTAGTGGGCTCCGGCCCCGCCGGCATGGCCGCGGCACAGCAGTTGGCGCGCGCCGGCCATGATGTCACGCTGTTTGAGAAAAACGACCGTATTGGCGGCTTGCTGCGCTACGGCATTCCCGACTTCAAGATGGAGAAAATCCATATTGACCGCCGCGTCGAGCAGATGCAGGCCGAAGGTGTCACTTTCCGCGCCGGCGTGATGATCGGCAGCCTGCCCAAGGATTCCAAAGTCACGAATTGGGCCAAGGAAACGATATCGGCCGAGCAGTTGCAAAAGGACTTTGACGCCATCATCCTGACGGGTGGCGCCGAGCAGTCTCGCGATTTGCCTGTGCCCGGCCGGGATCTGGACGGCGTGCATTTCGCCATGGAGTTCCTGCCGCAGCAAAACAAGATCAATGCGGGTGACAAGGTCAAAGGCCAGATCAAGGCCGATGGCAAGCATGTCATCGTGATTGGCGGCGGAGACACCGGGTCCGATTGCGTCGGGACCAGCAACCGCCACGGTGCGGCCAGCGTGACCCAGTTTGAACTGATGCCCCAGCCCCCCGAAGAGGAAAACCGGCCGATGACCTGGCCGTACTGGCCGATCAAGCTGCGCACCAGTTCCAGCCACGAAGAAGGCTGCGAGCGCGAGTTCGCGATCTCCACGAAGGAGTTGATGGGCGAAAAAGGTAAGGTCACCGGCCTGAAAACCGTTCGCGTCGAATGGAAGGACGGCAAGATGGTCGAAGTGCCGGGGTCGGAGCAGACGCTGAAGGCCGACCTGGTGTTGCTGGCCATGGGTTTTATCTCACCGGTCGCTTCGGTCCTGGAGGCTTTTGGTGTCGAGAAGGACAACCGCGGCAACGCCAAAGCGAGCACTGACTTCACGGGCGGTTATGCCACCAATGTGCCCAAGGTGTTTGCGGCCGGCGACATCCGGCGCGGTCAAAGCCTGGTCGTGTGGGCGATTCGCGAGGGCCGCCAGGCCGCGCGCGCTGCCGACGAATTTCTGATGGGCTACAGCGACTTGCCTCGCTAAGCGCTGTGCCCGGCCTTCGCAAATCGCCCCAAGGGGCGGTTAAATAAACCCCAAGCTTGCGCTTGGAGTGCGCGAAGGCCGTCAGGCCGCGCGCTCCGTTGACGAGTTCCTCATGGGGTACAGTGACCTGCCACACTAAGCGCTGCGACGCCTTTCGCCCATCACCCATCACCCATCACCCATCACCCACGGCTCGTATTGAGCACAACGCAGGCTGGCGCTTGTGTTGCGCG
The DNA here is from genome assembly GCF_056400945.1 of Polaromonas sp. P4_H1. Taxonomy (NCBI): domain Bacteria; kingdom Pseudomonadati; phylum Pseudomonadota; class Betaproteobacteria; order Burkholderiales; family Comamonadaceae; genus Polaromonas; species Polaromonas sp. P4_H1. Next base: position 222,636 of record NZ_JBFUKG010000004.1, read on the forward strand.
AAGGCCACCATGTGATGTGCGGGTGATTGTCGAGCGACCTGATGCGCTGAGATGGGCGATGGTTGCAGAGTGGTTAATTGCTATAAAAAGAGGAGCGATTGAAGCCCGTAAACAGTGGGTTGATGGGCGATTCTCGTGTCATCGCTGCGGCTTGCTGTGGCGGGACGACGGCATTCGCTCATTTCTGAGGCAGGCGTGCGGCCTGGGCGCCGCGGATAAGACAGGGCAAACCCCGTATCATTAGGGCATTCCCTAGCAATGCCGACGCGCTCGTTGGCCCTTTCTTTTCCCATGGCCGACATTTCCGCTTCATCGCTGGTCGAATTCAAGGATGTGACCTTCTCCTATCCGGGCTCTGCCGGGGACCGCGTCATTCTCGACCGGGTCACCCTGTCGGTGCCGCGGGGCAAGGTCACGGCGCTGATGGGAGCGTCGGGCGGTGGCAAGACCACGGTCTTGCGCCTGATTGGCGGGCAGCAAAAAGCCAATCAGGGCGAAGTCCTGTTCGATGGCAAAAATATTGGCAAACTGGTGCAGTCCGAACTTTACGAGGCGAGGCGCCGCATGGGCATGCTGTTCCAGTTTGGTGCGCTGTTCACCGATCTGAGCGTGTTTGACAACGTGGCGTTTCCCTTGCGCGAGCACACCGCGCTGAGCGATGCACTGATTCGGGACATCGTTCTGATGAAGCTCAATGCGGTGGGGCTGCGCGGCGCGCGCGATCTGATGCCCAGCGAAATTTCAGGCGGCATGGCGCGACGTGTGGCGCTTGCGCGAGCCATCGTGCTGGACCCGGAACTCATCATGTACGACGAGCCCTTTGCCGGGCTGGATCCGATTTCGCTGGGAACGGCTGCGAAGCTGATCCGCCAGCTCAACGACACGCTGGGCATTACCAGCATCGTGGTTTCACACGACCTCGAAGAAACCTTTCACATCGCCGACAAAGTCATCATTCTGGCCAATGGCGGCATTGCCGCGCAGGGCACGCCCGACGAGGTACGGAACTCCACCGACCCGCTGGTCCATCAGTTTGTCAACGCGCAAAGCGAAGGCCCCGTGAAATTCCATTACCCCGGGCCGGATGTCGCCACTGATTTTGGCAATCAGGTTGCAGCGGGCAGGGGCCGTTCATGAGTCGCTACAGCCCTGTCCACCTGCTTTCCAGTTTGGGCTTTACCACGCGCAGCCAGCTTGCCGAGCTTGGCCACGCCGCGCACCTGATGTCACGCCTGCTGGCGCTGACGGGCCCGGCGCTGGCCCGTTTCGGCCTGGTGCGTGACCAGATATTCTTCCTCGGCAATTACTCACTGGCCATCATCACGGTGTCAGGCCTTTTTGTGGGTTTTGTGCTGGGCCTGCAGGGCTACTACACGCTGCAGCGTTATGGCTCCTCGGAGGCGCTGGGCCTGCTGGTGGCGCTTAGCCTGGTGCGTGAACTGGGGCCGGTGGTCACGGCCCTGCTGTTTGCCGGCCGTGCCGGCACCTCCCTGACCGCTGAAATTGGCCTCATGAAAGCCGGAGAGCAGCTGTCCGCGATGGAAATGATGGCGGTGGATCCGGTGCGCCGCATTCTGGCACCCCGGTTCTGGGGGGGTGTGATCGCCATGCCGCTGCTTGCTGCGGTGTTCAGTGCCGTCGGCATCATCGGCGGCTGGGTGGTCGGCGTGCTGATGATCGGTGTCGATGCGGGTTCGTTCTGGAGCCAGATGCAGGCCGGCGTCGATGTCTGGCGCGACGTCGGCAATGGCGTGATCAAAAGTCTTGTATTTGGTGTAACTGTTACTTTTGTGGCGCTGCACCAGGGGTTTGAGGCACAGGCCACGCCGGAAGGCGTGTCGCGCGCGACGACCCGTACCGTGGTGGTGGCTTCGCTGGCTGTGCTCGGACTGGACTTTTTGTTGACGGCCTGGATGTTCAGCCTTTAAAACGCGGCGCGCACCTTCTGAAGCCAGCCATGCGAAAATTTAATCCATTTGCGTGCGCCATGCGGCGATTCCGCAAAGACAGGAAGGCCGACAGGCCTGCAATTGCTGCAGGGGCCGGCCTGAGTCATTGAAAGAAAAAAGATGCAACGCTCAAAAAACGACGTGTGGGTTGGCTTGTTTGTCCTGATAGGTGGCGCAGCCATGCTGTTTCTGGCGCTCAAATCTGCCAACTTGCTGACCTTGAGTTTTGACACCTCGTACCGCGTCACGGCCAAGTTTGACAATATCGGCGGCCTGAAACCACGGGCTGCGGTCAAAAGTGCTGGCGTTGTTGTCGGGAGGGTTGAAAATATCACTTTTGACGACAAGTCCTACCAGGCCAGCGTTCGCCTGGCCATGGAAAGCCGCTATGCCTTTCCGAAGGACAGTTCGCTGAAAATACTGACCAGCGGTTTGCTGGGTGAGCAGTACATCGGCGTGGAGGCCGGTGGGGATGAGAAAAACCTCGCCGCGGGGGATGTGATCAAACAGACCCAGTCGGCCGTGGTGCTTGAAAGTCTGATCAGCCAGTTTTTATACAGTAAAGCGGCGGACAGCAGTTCTGGATCAGGGGCTGCGCCGTCATCAGGGACTCCAGAAAAAAAATGATGATACGAACGACGTCAACGACACGAATCACGATGAAATGGCCCCTGTGGTGGGCTGTAGCTGCCATGACGCTGGCGCTGCAGGGTTGCGCAACCGGACCGAATGCCAACCCGGCCGATCCGCTGGAGCCGTTCAACCGGGCGATGTTCAATTTCAACGACGGTGTCGACCGCGCCCTCGTCAAGCCGGTAGCGACTGCCTACCGGGACGTTACACCCGCACCCATCCGCACCGCCGTCAACAGTTTTTTTGGCAATATCTCGGATGTATGGTCGCTGTTCAACAACGTGCTGCAGGCCAAGCCTGAAGAGGCCACTGACAGCCTTTTTCGCGTCACGGTCAATACCTTGTGGGGCTTGGGCGGCATTTTCGACGTTGCCAGCGACCTGGGGATTCCCAAACACAGCGAGGATTTTGGTCAGACCCTGGGTTATTGGGGCGTAGCCTCCGGTCCCTATGTGGTGCTGCCTCTGCTGGGGCCCTCCACCGTGCGTGATTCCGTGGGCTCGCTTGTTGATGTTCAGGGGGATCTGGTGAGCCGGACGAGCGATGTCTCGGTTCGCAACTCCCTGATCGCCTTGCGTGCTGTGGACCTGCGGGCCAACCTGCTGGGCGCGGGCACCCTGCTGGACGAGGCTGCGCTTGATAAATACAGTTTTTCCCGCGACATCTATCTACAGCGCCGTCGCAACCTGATTCGCGGTGCGGCAGCCGAGAAAGAAGAGCGCTACGACCTGCCGGAGGCTCCCGCGGATCAGGCATCCACCGCATCCGCTCCGGCGCCTGCGAATTAAAGAGCCAAAGAAAAGAGCCAAAGAGCCCATGTAAACAAGATTTACAAGACTGCTGTACAACTTCATCTTTAGCCCCGAACAAACACGGAAAATAGCTACTGAATCACTGTTTGGCAGAAGTGGCTATGCATGAGTTGCCGTGCAGGTCGCTGTCAGGCACTGTTTCTCTACCGAAGGAAAACCATGAACCGTAGAACCCTTGGCCAACTCTTGACCGCCACCCTCAGCCTGGCGCTGCTTGCGCCTGCCTCTTTCGTTCACGCTGCCGACGAGGCCCCTGATGCGCTGATCAAGCGCGTCTCGACGGATGTGCTGGACAGCATCAAGGCTGACAAGTCGGTGCAGGCCGGCGATATGAGCAAGGTGATCTCGCTGGTTGACAGCAAGATCATGCCCAATGTGAACTTCACGCGCATGACAGCCTCCGCTGTCGGCCGCAACTGGCGCCAGGCCACCCCGGAGCAGAAAAGCCGTCTGCAGGAAGAGTTCAAGACCTTGCTGATCCGCACATACTCCGGCGCATTGTCACAAGTCAGGGATCAGTCGCTCAGCGTCAAGCCCTTGCGGGCAGAGGCGGCTGATACCGAGGTGATTGTGCGCACGGAAGTGCTTGGACGCGGCGACCCGATTCAACTGGACTACCGGATGGAGAAAACCGCTGCGGGCTGGAAAATCTATGACCTCAATGTGCTGGGCGTGTGGCTGGTGGAAACCTACCGCACCCAGTTCGCCCAGGAAATCAGCGCCAAGGGTGTGGATGGCCTGATCGCGTCGCTGGCGCAGCGCAACAAGTCCAACGCGAGCGAAAAGAAATCCTGAACGCATCGTCTGCCATGTTGACCCTGCCTTCTGTCCTGACGCATGCCGTGGCGGCCGAATTCACGGGCGGGCTGAAGCAGGCCGTTCTGTCCCAGACGGCGGAAGTGGTGGCCGACGCCAGCGCGTTGCAGGAGTTTGACTCTTCGGCGCTGGCGGTTTTGCTGGCGTGCCGGCGCGAGGCCCTGGCCGTGGGCAAGGCGTTCGCGGTGCGCGGTGCGCCGGCGCGCCTGGGACAGCTGGCCCGGCTCTATGGGGTAGCTGACCTGATTCCTGCCGCAGCCTGAGGCCGGATTTTCCAGCTTTCTGCTGGCGTCTCATGCGCTGCGCGGGGCCTTCCAGCGGTCGGGCGTGAGAAAAAAGCGTCAGCCCTTAAAATGATGGGCTCATGCCAGCTATTTCATTCCAGTCAGTCTCCAAAACCTACTCATCCGCGCGAAATCAGACCGGCCCTGTGGTCCGGGCGCTTGACGACGTAAGCTTTGACATCCGGCAAGGGGAGTTTTTCGGCTTGCTGGGCCCTAACGGCGCAGGAAAAACCACACTCATCAGTATTCTGGCCGGCCTCTCGCGGGCCAGCAGCGGCACTGTCAAGGTGCACGGCTGCGATGTCGTGACCGATTACGCCAATGCGCGGCGCAAACTCGGCGTAGTGCCCCAGGAGCTGGTGTTTGACCCCTTTTTCACGGTGCGCGAAGCGCTGCGCATCCAGTCGGGCTATTTCGGCATCAAGCATAACGATGCCTGGATTGACGAGTTGCTGGCCAGTCTCGGGCTGGCTGACAAGGCCGATGCCAACATGCGCCAGCTGTCAGGCGGCATGAAGCGCCGTGTGCTGGTGGCGCAGGCGCTGGTCCACAAACCGCCGGTGATTGTGCTGGACGAGCCCACTGCCGGGGTTGATGTGGAGTTGCGCCAGACCCTCTGGCAGTTCATCGCCAAACTCAACAGGCAGGGCAGCACCGTGTTGCTGACCACGCACTACCTCGAAGAGGCCGAGGCGCTGTGCAGCCGCATTGCCATGCTCAAGCAGGGACGGGTGGTGGCGCTGGCGCCTACCTCGGAGCTGCTGGAGGCGGCTTCGTCGAATGTCCTGCGCTTCAAGATTGACAGCGAGTTGCCTCCGCAGCTGGCGCGTCAGGCCAGAATCACCGGCCGTATCGTGCAGTTTCCCGCTAACAGTGCCCATGAGATCGAACAATACCTGGCGGCCATTCGCGAGGCCGGGCTGGTGGCCAAAGATGTGGAAATCCGCAAGGCCGACCTGGAAGATGTATTTCTCGACGTGATGGCGGAAAAAGTCGTGGAAGAGCCTGTCGAACTGAACCTGACGGGAGTCGCAGTATGAACATGCGAGGCGCATTGCGCGAAGCGAAAAGCGTGGGGGCCACAGTGCGCCGCGCTGGGCCGCCCCAAGCCAGCACAGCCCCCGAGGCGCTGGAGCCTGTGGCTCCAAACCTGCTTGAGCAGGTTTGGACAGGCGACAGAGGCGAAGCGTCTGGCGAGCTGCGGCCCGCAGGGCCTCGAGAGCTACACGCAGTGGAGAGCGTGGGGGCCAAGACCATTCCAGCAGGGGCCGCGGAACCGGCTTTGCCGGGCCGCAGGCGCAGCGCCCCCTCGGGGGGCAGCGCAGTACACGAAGTGAMAAGCGTGGGGGCCAAAGTATGACCGGCTGGCAGACCCTTTTTTACAAGGAAGTCCTGCGCTTCTGGAAGGTCGGCTTTCAGACTGTGGGTGCGCCTGTCCTGACCGCCGTGCTCTACATGCTGATTTTTGGGCATGTGTTGCAGGACCAGGTGAAGGTGTACGACCAGGTGAGTTACACCGCGTTTCTGGTGCCGGGCCTGGTGATGATGAGCGTGCTGCAAAACGCATTTGCCAACAGCTCGTCGTCGCTGATCCAGAGCAAGATCATGGGCAGCCTGGTGTTTGTGCTGCTCACGCCACTGTCGCACTGGCACTGGTTTTTTGCCTATGTAGGCTCCTCGATTGCTCGCGGCCTGCTGGTCGGCGCCGGTGTGTTTGCCGTCACCGTGCTTTTTGGCCAGCCCGGCTTTGTGGCACCATGGTGGATTGTGCTGTTTTCGGTGCTGGGCGCCGCCATGCTGGGTGCCTTGGGTGTGATTGCGGGGCTATGGTCTGAAAAATTCGACCAGATGGCGGCTTTCCAGAATTTCGTCATCATGCCCATGACTTTCCTGAGCGGTGTGTTTTACTCGATTCATTCACTGCCGCCGTTCTGGCAAAAGGTCAGCCACCTGAACCCGTTTTTCTACATGATTGACGGTTTTCGCTACGGATTTTTCGGCGTCAGCGATGTGTCGCCCTGGCTGAGCCTGGGGATCGTGCTGGCCGCGTTGCTGATCGTCAGCGCGGTGGCGGTCAATATGCTGCGCACCGGCTACAAAATCAGGCACTAGAAGAAATATGACCCCCACGCTTTTCACTTCGTGTAATGCGCTGCCCCCCGAGGGGGCCGCTGCGCCTGTGGTCTGGCAAAGCCAGTCCCGCGGCCCCTGCTGGGGTGAGGAGCCCCCACGTTCGCTCACTGCGTGTAGCTCTCGAGGCCCTGCACTGCGAACTCTTTTTTGAAACCTTGTATGACCAGCGAAGAACTCCAAACCATCATTGCCGCAGGCCTGCCTTGTGAGCACATCGAGCTTTCCGGCGACGGCCGGCACTGGTACGCCACCATTGTCTCCAGTGCGTTTGAGGGCCAGCGCCTGATCCAGCGCCACCAGCGTGTGTATGCCACGCTGGGCGGGCGGCTGCAAACCGACGAAGTGCATGCCCTGTCCATGAAAACCTACACGCCCGCGGAGTGGGCAGCCAACAACGCAAACCAAGCAGCAGACTAAAGACGCATGGACAAACTACTCATCAAGGGCGGCAGATCGCTCGCCGGCACCGTCGATATTTCGGGCGCCAAAAATGCCGCCCTCCCGGAGTTGTGCGCGGCGCTCCTCACGGCAGACACTGTGACGCTGGAGAATGTGCCGCGCCTGCAGGACGTGGCCACCATGCTCAAGCTGATCCGCAATATGGGCGTGGAAGCCGAACGCAGCACGCATGTACCGGGAACCGTCACCCTCCATGCCGGCGCCTTGAGCTCGCCCGAAGCGCCCTATGAACTGGTGAAGACCATGCGCGCCTCCGTGCTGGCGCTGGGTCCGCTGCTGGCGCGCTTTGGCGAAGCCACGGTGTCGCTGCCGGGCGGCTGCGCCATTGGCTCCCGGCCGGTGGACCAGCACATCAAGGGCCTGCAGGCCATGGGTGCCGAGATCGTGGTCGAGCACGGCTACATGATTGCCAAACTTCCTGCGGGTCAAAAGCGCCTCAAGGGTGTCAGCATCACCACCGACATGGTGACCGTCACCGGCACCGAGAACTTTTTGATGGCAGCCAGCCTGGCCGAGGGCGAAACCATTCTTGAAAACGCGGCGCAGGAGCCTGAAATCGGTGACCTGGCCGACATGCTGATCAAGATGGGCGCGAAGATCGAGGGTCACGGCAGCCGCCGCATCCGCATCCAGGGCGTGGAGCGCCTGCATGGCTGTACCCACCAGGTGGTGGCCGACCGCATTGAAACCGGCACCTTTTTGTGTGCGGTGGCCGCTGCGGGCGGCGATGTGGTGCTCCGGCATGGCCGGGCCGACCACCTCGATGCGGTCATCGACAAGCTGCGTGAGGCGGGCGCCACCATCACGGCCGGCGAGGGATTCATCCGTATCCAGGCGCAGGGTCGCATGAAGGCCCAGTCCTTCCGTACCACCGAATACCCCGGGTTCCCGACCGACATGCAGGCCCAGTTCATGGCGCTCAATGCCATTGCGCAGGGCAGCAGCACGGTGACCGAGACGATTTTCGAAAACCGCTTCATGCACGTCAACGAGATGGTGCGCCTGGGCGCGAAGATCCAGATCGAAGGCAAGGTTGCCGTCATGGAAGGTGTGGAAAAGCTTTCCGGCGCCACCGTCATGGCCACCGACCTGCGGGCTTCCGCCAGCCTGGTGATCGCCGGCCTGGTGGCCGAAGGCGAAACCCTGGTGGACCGCATTTACCACCTGGACCGCGGCTACGACCAGATGGAGGCCAAATTGCGCGGCATCGGTGCGGACATAGAACGGGTGAAGACGTGAGCCCCCACGCTTGTCGCTTCGCGTACTACGCTGCCCCCCGAGGGGGCCGCCCGCCTGCAGTCCGGCAAAGCCGGCCCTGCGGCTTGAACTTGCTACTACAGGGCTTGCCAAGCCTCCCAATTCTTTGAAAGCATCACCGTGATCACGCTCGCACTTTCCAAAGGCCGTATTTTCGATGACATCCTGCCGCTGCTTCGGACGGCGGGTGTCGAAGTGCTGGACGATCCTGAAAAATCGCGCAAGCTGATCCTGCGGACCAACCAGCCCGATTTGCGCGTGGTGCTGGTGCGCGCCACGGATGTGCCTACTTATGTGCAGTACGGCGGCGCGGACCTGGGCGTGGTCGGCAAGGACACCCTGCTGGAGTCCGGCAGCCAGGGCCTGTACCAGCCGCTGGACCTGCAAATTGCCAAATGCCGCGTCAGCGTGGCCGTGCGCGAAGGCTTTGACTATGCCGCCGCGGTGAAGCAGGGCTCGCGCCTGAAAGTGGCAACCAAGTACGTGGCCATTGCCCGCGACTTCTTCGCCTCCAAGGGCGTGCACGTGGATTTGATCAAGCTCTACGGCAGCATGGAACTGGCGCCGCTCACCGGCCTGGCCGACGCCATCGTCGACCTGGTCTCAACCGGCAGCACGCTCAAGGCCAACCACCTGATCGAGGTCGAGCGCATCATGGACATCAGCTCGCATCTGGTGGTCAACCAGACCGCCCTCAAACTGAAGCAGGCGCCCATCCGCAAGCTGATTGACGCCTTTTCCTCGGTCATCACGCAATAGTCCGCAAAGAATGCTATGAGTTTAGTAGCCAGTCCCGCACGTCTTTCGACCACTTCCAGCACTTTTGACGCTGAATTCAAGGCACGCCTGCACTGGTCTGCCGAGGCCGATGCGGCCATAGAGCAGCGGGTGGCCGACATCCTTTTGGACGTGCAGCGGCGCGGCGATTCCGCGGTGCTTGAGTACACCGCGCGGTTTGACGGCCTGAATGTCGCGGCCATGAGCGCGCTGGAGCTCAGCCAGGCCGAGCTGAAGGCCGCGTTTGATGCGATTCCCGTAGCCCAGCGCGATGCCTTGCAGGCCGCGGCCCGCCGTGTGCGCAGCTACCACGAGGCTCAGAAGAAGGCCAATGGCGAAGGCTGGAGCTACCGTGACGAAGACGGCACCTTGCTCGGCCAGAAGGTCACACCGCTGGACCGTGTCGGCATCTATGTGCCTGGCGGCAAGGCGGCTTACCCCTCATCGGTATTGATGAACGCCATTCCCGCCCACGTGGCCGGCGTCGGCGAAATCATCATGGTCGTGCCCACGCCCAAGGGCGAGAAAAACCCGCTGGTGCTGGCGGCCGCCCATGTGGCCGGCGTGACGCGCGCCTTCACCATTGGCGGCGCGCAGGCCGTGGCTGCGCTGGCCTACGGTACTTCCACCATTCCCGCGGTCGACAAGATCACCGGCCCCGGCAATGCCTACGTGGCCGCGGCCAAGCGCCGCGTCTTCGGCACGGTGGGGATCGACATGATTGCCGGCCCTTCCGAAATCCTGGTGCTGGCCGACGGCAGCACCCCCGCCGACTGGGTGGCCATGGATTTGTTCAGCCAGGCCGAACACGATGAAATGGCGCAAAGCATTTTGCTGTGTCCGGATGCGGCCTACATCGACAAGGTGCACGAAGCCCTCAACCGCCTGCTGCCCGCCATGCCGCGCGCCGAGATCATTGCCAAATCGCTCAACGGCCGGGGTGTGCTGATCCATACCCGCAGCATGGAAGAGGCCTGCGCCATCAGCAACCGCATTGCGCCCGAGCACCTGGAAGTCTCCAGCAGCCAGCCGCATGAATGGGAGCCCTTGCTCAAGCACGCCGGCGCCATCTTCCTGGGTGCCTACACCAGCGAGTCGCTGGGCGACTACTGCGCCGGCCCCAACCACGTACTGCCTACCAGCGGAACGGCGCGCTTTTCCAGTCCGCTGGGCGTCTACGACTTCCAGAAACGCTCCAGCCTGATCGAAGTGAGCGAGCAGGGTGCCCAGACACTGGGCAGGATTGCCGCTGAACTGGCCTATGGCGAAGGCCTGCAGGCGCATGCCCGCGCCGCCGAGTTTCGCCTGCACACCGTACCCGAGATGAAAGTGAATAAATGACCGCGCTGGACCCGAAGTTCAAACAGCTGATTCGCCAGGACGTTCAGTCCATGCATGCCTATGCCATTCAGGACTCCGTTGGCATGGTCAAGCTCGACGCAATGGAAAACCCGCATCGGCTGCCGGCCGCGCTGCAGGCCCATCTCGGGCAGCGGCTGGGTGCGCTGGCGCTGAACCGCTACCCCGACGGCCGCGTCAACGACCTGCGCCAGGCCCTGGCAGACTACGCCCGGATGCCTGAGGGCTTTGACATCATGCTGGGCAATGGCTCGGATGAGCTGATTTCGCTGCTCGCCATGGCCTGCGACGTGGAAGGCGGTTCCATTCTGGCGCCGCTGCCGGGCTTTGTGATGTACGGCATGAGCGCGCAGCTGCAGGGCCTCAAATTCATTGGCGTGCCGCTGACGGCTGACTTTGAGCTCGACGAAGCTGCCATGCTGGCCGCCATCGCCGAGCACCGGCCGTCCATCATTTACCTGGCCTACCCGAACAACCCCACCGCCAACCTGTGGGACGATGCCGTCATTGAGAAAATCATCGCCGCAGCGCCCGGTCTGGTGGTGATGGACGAGGCCTACCAGCCGTTTTCCAGCAAAAGCTATATCGACCGCATTACCAGACACGGCCATGTGCTGCTGATGCGTACCCTCAGCAAGTTTGGCCTGGCCGGTGTGCGCATCGGCTACATGATGGGCCCGAAGGCCCTGATTGCCGAAATCGACAAGGTGCGCCCGCCCTACAACATCAGCGTGCTCAATTACGAGTGCGCGCTGTTTGCGCTGGAGCACCGGGAAGTGTTCGCCGGGCAGGCCGCGGCCCTGGTCGCGCAGCGCACCATGCTGCTGGACGCGCTGGCGGCCATGAAGGGCGTCAAGGCCTGGAAAAGCGACGCCAACATGATCCTGGTGCGGGTGCCCGATGCAGCCAAAACCTTTGAAGGCATGAAGTCGCGCCATGTGCTGGTCAAAAACGTTTCTAAAATGCATCCATTGCTGGCCAATTGTTTGCGCCTGACCGTCGGCACCGCGGACGAGAATACGCAAATGCTGGCGGCGCTTGAAAAATCCCTATGACCACCCCTCCCACTGCTCAGACCCCGGCCCCGCGCAAGGCGGAAGTCTCGCGCAACACTGCCGAGACCCAGATCACCGTCAAGCTCAACCTGGACGGCACGGGCAAGTCCAGCCTGTCGACGGGCATCGGCTTTTTCGACCACATGCTGGACCAGATCGCCCGGCACGGCCTGATTGACCTGGACATCCAGGCCAAGGGCGACCTGCACATTGACGGCCACCACACGGTGGAAGACGTCGGCATCACCTTCGGGCAGGCCGTGGCCCAGGCCGTAGGGGACAAAAAAGGCCTGCGCCGCTATGGCCACGCCTATGTGCCGCTGGACGAGGCGCTGTCGCGCGTGGTGATCGATTTCTCAGGCCGCCCGGGCCTGGAGATGCATGTGCCCTTCAAGAGCGGCATGATAGGCACCTTCGACAGCCAGCTTGCCTACGAGTTCTTCCAGGGCTTCGCGAACCATGCATTTGTGACACTGCACATTGACAACCTGCGCGGCGACAACGCCCACCATCAGGCCGAAACCGTGTTCAAGGCTTTCGCCCGGGCGCTGCGCATGGCGCTGGAAATCGACCCGCGTGCGGCGGGCGTGATTCCGTCGACCAAGGGCTCGCTCTAGCCGCCGGCGCGCCATGGAATTGCATTTACCCTGTTTTTGGCTTGTTGCCTCAGTAGAATGGGCGTTATCAGCTCCTGAATTCGTAGCAAATATCGATGAATGTCTAATGTGAAAAGAGTGGCGGTCGTCGACTACGGCTCGGGCAACCTGCGTTCGGTGTCGCAAGCCGTCCAGCATGTGTCTCAGGGCAGCGGCTATGAGGTATTGGTCACCTCGCGTGCGCAGGACGTGCTGGACGCCGAGCGCGTGGTACTGCCGGGCCAGGGGGCCATGCCTGACTGCATGCGTGCCCTGGCTGAATCCGGCCTGAAGGATGCGGTATTGCACGCCGCCGCGCACAAGCCCCTGTTCGGCGTGTGCGTGGGCATGCAGATGCTGTTGGACAGCAGCCATGAGGGGGCCGCCGGTGTTGCAACGCCCGGCTTGGGCCTGATCCCCGGCGAAGTCGTCAAGTTCGACCTGGTCGGGCAGATCCAGCCCGACGGCAGCCGCTACAAGGTGCCGCAAATGGGCTGGAACCAGGTGTGGCGCCCGGCCTCGATCCAGCACCCGATCTGGGCTGGTGTGCCGGACGGTGCCTATTTTTACTTCGTTCACAGCTTTTATGCCCGTCCGTCGGATGCGCGCCACATCGCCGGAGAAGCGGACTATGGTGGCCGCTTTACGGCGGCGATTGCACGCGATAATATTTTTGCCACCCAGTTCCACCCCGAGAAAAGTGCCGACCACGGACTGGCCCTGTACCGTAATTTCCTGCACTGGAAGCCCTGAAGGCTGCCGGGCAGCAGCGCGATTCGTCAAAATTTCCAGGTCTTTGTTAACCCCGTAACCTGTTTTCCTCTTACTGCAACATGCTACTTATTCCCGCGATTGACCTGAAAGATGGTCACTGCGTTCGCCTCAAACAAGGCGACATGGATCAATCCACCATCTTCAGCGAAGACCCGGCGGCCATGGCGCGCAGCTGGGTCGACAAGGGCGCACGCCGCCTGCACCTGGTGGACCTGAATGGCGCCTTTGCCGGCAAGCCCAAAAACGAGGCGGCCATCAAGAAAATCCTGACCGAAGTCGGCAGCGAGATCGATGTGCAACTCGGCGGCGGCATTCGCGACCTCGACACCATCGAGCGTTATCTGGACGCCGGCCTGCGCTACGTGATCATCGGAACGGCCGCGGTCAAGAACCCCGGTTTCCTCCAGGATGCCTGCACCGCCTTTGGCGGCCACATCATCGTCGGCCTGGATGCCAAGGACGGCAAGGTCGCCACGGACGGCTGGAGCAAGCTCACCGGCCATGAGGTGATTGACCTGGGCAAGAAATTTCAGGACTACGGCGTCGAGTCCATCATCTATACCGACATCGGCCGCGACGGCATGCTCAGCGGTATCAACATTGAAGCGACCGTCAGGCTCGCGCAGGCGCTGACGATCCCGGTGATCGCCTCCGGCGGCCTGTCGAACATGGCTGATATCGAAGCGCTGTGCGACGTCGAAGAAGAAGGCGTTGAAGGCGTGATCTGCGGCCGCTCCATTTACAGCGGTGATCTGGACTTTGCCGCGGCGCAGGCCAGAGCGGATGAGCTGAACGGATGAGCGCTGCAACGAGTGGCAGGTTGTGCAGAGGGGCTGTAGTGGACGCGCATGACGGTTTGGTATTCCGGCCAGGGCCGCGGAACCGGCTTCGCCGGGCCGCAGGCGCAGCGGCCCCCTCGGGGAGCAGGGCGCCACACGAAGTGGGCAACCGTGGGGGCTTATGTTAGCCAAACGAATCATTCCCTGCCTAGACGTTACCGGCGGCCGTGTGGTCAAGGGCGTCAACTTTGTCGAGCTGCGCGATGCCGGCGACCCGGTGGAAATTGCCGCGCGCTACAACGACCAGGGCGCGGATGAGCTCACCTTCCTGGACATCACCGCCACCAGCGACGGGCGCGACCTGATCCTGCCCATCATCGAAGCCGTGGCCTCGCAGGTGTTCATTCCGCTCACCGTGGGCGGCGGCGTACGCACGGTGGAAGACGTGCGGCGCCTGCTCAATGCCGGGGCCGACAAGACCAGCTTTAATTCGGCCGCACTGGCCAACCCGCAGGTGATTGAGGACGCCTCGGCCAAATACGGCGCGCAGTGCATCGTGGTGGCCATCGACGCCAAGCGGCGCAGTGAAGAAGACGCCAAAACCCGCGGCCCCGGCTGGGACGTCTACAGCCATGGCGGGCGCAAGAACACCGGGCTCGACGCCGTGGCCTGGGCCACCGAGATGGCGCGACGCGGCGCCGGCGAAATTCTGCTGACCAGCATGGACCGTGACGGCACCAAGTCGGGGTTTGACCTGGCCCTGACCCGTGCGGTCAGCGACGCCGTGACTGTGCCGGTGATTGCCTCGGGCGGCGTTGGCAACCTGGACCATCTGGCTGACGGCATCCAGCTGGGGGGCGCTGACGCGGTGCTGGCGGCCAGCATTTTCCACTACGGTGAATACACGGTGCAGCAGGCCAAGCAGCACATGGCCAGGCGCGGTATTCCGGTCAGAATGTGACGCAACCCCCGCAGGCTTCGCGCACTGCGTGTCGCTACACCTTCCCCCCTGCTGGGGCGACATCTGCGGTCCGGCCAAGCCGGCCCCGCGATGTCCTGGCCTGGAAGGTTTTGTGTTGCAATCTCCTGAAGTATTCAAATCCCCGACAATAGACCCATGAACTGGTTAGACGAAGTCAGCTGGGATGAAAAAGGCCTGATCCCGGTCATCGCGCAGGAAGCTTCCAGCGGCGATGTGCTCATGTTTGCCTGGATGAATCGCGAGGCACTGCAAAAGACCGCCGAGTTGGGGCAGGCGGTGTACTACAGCCGCTCGCGCGGGCGCCTGTGGCACAAGGGCGAAGAGTCCGGTCACCTGCAGACCGTGCATGAGATTCGCCTGGACTGCGACAACGACGTGATTTTGCTCAAGGTCACGCAACTCGGCCACGAGCCCGGCATTGCCTGCCACACCGGCCGCCACAGCTGCTTTTTCCATCTCTACAAAGACGGCCAGTGGATCGTGACCGAGCCGGTCTTGAAAGATCCCGGCAGCATCTACAAATAGCCCTAACCGTACCACGCATGTCCTCCAACGATTCCCTCCGGCGCCTGGCGCAGATCATCGAAAGCCGTAAACCGGCCAATGGCGGCGACCCTGGCACCAGCTATGTGGCGCGCCTGCTGCACAAGGGCCCCGACGCCTTCCTGAAAAAAATTGGCGAAGAAGCCACCGAGACCGTGATGGCCGCCAAGGATTTGGACCATGGCGGCCCGACCCCGGAGTTGCGGGCCAAGCTGGTCGGCGAGGTGGCTGACCTGTGGTTTCACAGCATGATCGCGCTGGCCCATTACGGCCTGCAGCCTGCCGACGTGATCGCCGAACTGGAGCGCCGCGAGGGCACCAGCGGCATCGAGGAAAAAGCGTTGCGCAAGGCGCAAAATCGCGATGCGGCTGAAAAGACCTGATTTTCTCCGGAATTTTCCGCCACCTTTCCCTGCTGAGTGGAGGTCCAACTTTGGAAACTGATCTGGCCGAATTTGAAATCAAGAGCAGCGGCGATCGCCTCTTCATGCATGTGCTGTATGGCCTGCACACGCTGGCCTGGTTCAGCGGCGGCGTGTTTGCTGTCATCGCGCTCATTGCCAACTACATCCGGCGGGCCGACGAGACGGATGCGCTCTATGTCGACCATCACAACTACATGATCCGTACGTTCTGGTGGACGCTGCTGTGGCTGGTCCTGCTGTCGCCCTTGTGGCTGCTGCTGTTTTTGCCCGGTGCGATCGCTTACGGCATTGTCTGGCTCTGGTACCTGTACCGCTGCATCAAGGGCTGGATGCGCTTTAACAGCCAGCGGCCGTCCTGATTCCGGTAGCCGCGCTTCCCCAAAAAACTCTCCCGACCCCTCACCCATCGCATGAGCCACTCTGACAACTGCATTTTCTGCAAAATTGCCGCAGGCGCCATTCCCAGCCGCAAGGTGTATGAAGACGACGAACTGTTCGCGTTTCATGACATCCACCCCTGGGCGCCGGTACATTTCCTCATCATCCCCAAGGTGCATATCCCGTCCATGGCGCAGGTGGGGCCCGAGCATGAAGGGGTGCTGGGACGCATGATGGTGCTGGCGCCCCGGCTGGCCATGGAACTGGGTTGCAATCCCTACCCTGCAGGCGGTTTCCGCATTTTGACCAATACGGGCGCCGAAGGGGGCCAGGAAGTCCATCACCTGCATTTCCATGTGATCGGCGGGCCCCGGCCGTGGCTCAAGGGGTAGCAAAAAGTAAACTGAAAAATACCGGCGGGCCGGGCAGGCGGGGTCAGACAATCTGGAACCTCGCGCGGGATCCGGCCTCTAACCCGCAGGTCAATGTGTGTAATAGGTGCCCGGGCAGGTGGGGCATTTAGAATGACTACAGTTGTCTGCAAACCGACAAAACCTGCAATTACAGATTAGGAGTAAAACATGGGTGGACTTTCCATTTGGCACTGGCTGATCGTGCTGTTGATCGTGGTGATGGTGTTCGGCACCAAAAAACTCAGAAACATGGGCAGCGACCTCGGCGGCGCGGTCAAAGGCTTCAAGGACGGCATGAAAGACGGCGGGCAGTCTGCCACTGACGAAAAACCTGTTGGTCAGGTCACAAACGCGCAAGCCGTCGACAAAGCTGCAGACAAAACCACCATCGACGTCGAAGCCAAGCAGAAGTCTTGAAAAATGTTGGTCCCCCACTTGCGGCTTCGCGTGCTGCGTTGCTCCCCGAGGGGGCGCAGCCAGCGTTGGGGCGGCCCGGCGGCCGGATTGACCCTCGACTGCCCGCATGATTGATCTCGGCGTTTCAAAAATTGCGTTGATCGGTGCGGTGGCGCTGATTGTGATCGGCCCCGAAAAGCTGCCGCGCGTGGCGCGCACGGTGGGGACGCTGCTGGGCAAGGCGCAGCGCTACGTGGCCGACGTCAAGCAGGAGGTCAACCGGTCCATGGAGCTCGACGAGCTCAAGAAAATGAAAGACACGGTGGAGGGCGCCGCCCGCGACGTCGAAAACTCGATCCAGACGAATGCCAGTGATTTTGAAAAGTCATGGTCTGAAGCCACGGGCACTGCCGCGTCACCCGCTACTGACGAGTTGCCCGGCATGGTGGTCTTTCCCGAATACAAGCACCCGAAAAAGAACTGGCGGCTGAAAGCCGGCGCTACTCCGCAGTGGTACAAGGCTCGGTCCGGCGTGCGGACCAAGGCGCAGTCTGGCGCCGCCCGCGTGGCACGTTTTCGTCCACAGTCCGGGCGCTCCTCCTCTTTTTGATCGTTCCGGTCTTCTTCTCTTTCCGCGCATTGCGGCGCCCTTCATCCAGCGCAAACTCCCTTCATGAGCGATCACAACACTGATAAACCCGACAAACCCGACAAACCCGACGAACTTGCAGGGACTGAACAGCCTTTTGTTCAGCACCTCATGGAGTTGCGCGACCGGATGATCAAGGCGGTGATTGCGATCGGCGTCGCCGCTGCTATCCTGGCGCTGTTTCCGGGGCCCGGCGCGTTGTATGACATATTGGCCGCGCCGCTGGTGGCCACCTTGCCCAAGGGGGCCACGCTGATTGCCACCAACGTCATCTCGCCGTTTGTGGTGCCCATCAAGATACTGTTCATGGCCGCGTTCATGATTGCGCTGCCGGTGGTGCTTTACCAGGTATGGGCCTTTGTCGCGCCCGGCCTGTATTCGCACGAGAAAAAGCTGGTCATGCCGCTGGTGATCTCCAGCACTCTGCTGTTTTTTGTGGGCGTGGCGTTTTGCTACTACTTTGTCTTTGGCCAGGTGTTTCGCTTCATCCAGAGCTTTGCACCCAAGTCAATCACCGCCGCACCTGACATTGAGGAATACCTCAATTTCGTGCTGGGCATGTTCCTGGCCTTTGGCCTGGCTTTCGAGGTGCCCATCGCCGTGATCCTGCTGGTGCGCATGGGCGTGCTGAGTGTGGCCCAGCTGCGCGAATACCGCGGCTATTTCTGGGTGATTGCCGCCATTGGCACGGCGCTGGTCACGCCGCCTGATGCGGGCTCGATGATCATGCTGCTGATGGTGGTGGGTGGGCTCTATGAAATTGGCATTGTGGCCGCGCAGGTGTTTGTCAAGCACACCAAGGCACCCGACGCGGACAGCGAAACGGAAGCTGCCAAGCCCTGAGGCTGCGCGCCGGCCCGGTGGCGGGCAATATAGCTTCCATCGCGCAGCTCCCCTCCCAATGCGCGTCTTCCGCTATAAATCAGTCGTGCATTCGTCGGCTTGCCCATGGGCACAAAGCCTCCCGCCAGCCCTCGGCGCTTGCACCCGGCTGATCCCTCAGCGCTGTACTTTGGGTCGCTGGCGCTTGCCCGGTGTGACTGCAATGTCGGTCTGGCGATCCTGGCGCAGCACGGTCAGGGGTGCCGGCGTGCCGGGCTTGAGGGCTGCCACGGCGGTCAGCAGCTGGCTCACATTGCTCACGGACTTGCCGTTGACCGCAGTGATCACGTCGCCGGGCTGGATGCCGGCCTGCGCGGCCGGGCCGTTCTGCAGCACGCCCGTGATGATCACCCCACCGTTCTTCAGGGCTGCGGGCTTGATGTTGAAGGTTTCGGCCAATTCGGTGTTGAGCTCCTGCGGCTCCACGCCTATCCAGCCGCGCGTGACCTGGCCGTCTTTCACGATGCCCTCCAGCACCTGCTTGGCCGTTGACACCGGTATGGCAAAGCCGATGCCCATGGAGCCGCCCGAGCGCGAGTAAATAGCGGTGTTGATGCCCATCAGGTGGCCGTTCACGTCAACCAGTGCCCCGCCTGAATTGCCGGGGTTGATGGCGGCATCGGTCTGGATGAAGTTCTCGAAGGTGTTGATGCCGAGCTGGTTGCGCCCGAGGGCGCTCACGATGCCGCCGGTCACGGTCTGGCCCACGCCGAAAGGGTTGCCAATGGCCAGCACTGGGTCGCCCACCTGCAGCGCGTCGGAGTTGCCCAGCACAATGATGGGCAGCTTGTCCAGGTCGATCTTGAGAATGGCCAGATCGGTGTCGGGGTCGGTGCCTATCACCTGGGCCTTGGCCTTGCGCGTGTCGTTGAGGATGACCTCGATCTCGTCAGCACCTTCGACCACGTGGTTGTTGGTCAGGATGTAGCCCGAGGCGCTGATGATGACGCCGCTACCCAAGCCACCCTGCGGTTCGATACGGCCCTGGTCGCCGAAGAAAAACTTGAACCACGGATCGTCAGCATGCGGGTTTTTGACGGCGGCCTTGCTGGTGTTGATGCTGACCACCGCTGCCGAGGCGATTTTGGCGGCCGAACTGAAGCTGCCGGCGGGTCCGGCGCCGCGCGGCACGATGCTGGCCGGTGCCTCGATCACGGATACCCCACCGACGGAGGTACCCAGCCACTGCGGTTTGAGCGTTGCCACGACAAAGTAGGCGGCCAGCAGGACAGTGACGGTCTGGGAAAACAGGAGCCAGGTGCGCTTCATGGGGAAAAAGGTGGGTAGAAGGTGAGGGTGGAAGGTGGTGAACGGGGTGTCCCAAAGCCAGATGTATTGCCGACCGCCGGTTAAGCGCCTGCTCACTGGTCATATTGTCCCTCAAGCCGGCATTTCCAGGGCTGCTTCCGGGGCCGTTTTGGCGTGCAACGGTCCGTGCGGGCTCCCGGGGTGGTTTGGGCGAGGTCCGGATGGGGGCCGGGCGGGATGCCGCTGCGCGCAGTAGCTGAGACAATCAGCCCATGACTACCACCCGACAGGATTTGCTGCAGGCGTTTGATGCACTGCTGCAGCCCGCCCGCTTCAAGGACTACGGCCCCAACGGCCTGCAGGTGGAGGGGCGGGCGCAGATTGACAAAATCGTCTCGGGCGTCACCGCCAGCCGCGCGCTGATCGAGGCCGCCATTGCAGCGCAGGCCGATGCCATCTTCGTGCACCACGGCCTGTTCTGGCGGGGCCATGACGGCCGTGTCACGGGCTGGATGAAGCCGCGACTGGCGCTGCTGCTGGCCCATGACATCAACCTGTTCGCCTACCACCTGCCGCTGGATGCGCACCCGGAGCTTGGCAACAATGCGCAGCTGGGCGCGCGGCTTGGGTTGCAGGCGACGGCGCGGTTCGGCGAGCAGGACCTGGGCTTTATGGGCGGGCGGGCCGATGGCGGCAGCTTTGCCAGCGCAGATGCCCTGGCCGAGCACGTCAAAAAGGTGGTGAATCGGCCTGTCGTTATTGAAGGTCGGCCGCATGATGCTATAAAAAACATAGCGTGGTGCAGCGGCGGCGCACAGGGCTACTTTGAAGCCGCGATTGCGGCGGGTGCCGATGCCTTTATCACGGGCGAGATTTCCGAGCCGCAGGCCCACTATGCGCGGGAGATGGGCGTGGCCTTCATCGCCTGCGGCCACCATGCCTCCGAGCGCTACGGCGCGCCGGCCGTGGCCGCGCACGTGGCAGCGCAACTGGGCCTGGCCCACCAGTTCATCGACATCGACAACCCGGCCTGATTTTTTGGCCCCAGTCCTTCTCTCTCCCTTTTCCCTTCCCCTGACCACCATGCATGACAAGCCCCTGCTCATCACGATGGGCGATGCCGCCGGTATCGGCCCGGAAATCATCGCCAGGGCGTTTGGCGAATCGCCCACGGGGATGGCCGGCTGCGTGGTCGTGGGCGATGTGGCCACGCTGCGCCGCGCCGCCGCACTGGTGGCTTCACCCCTGGCCTTGCCGGTGGCTGAACTCGCGGCGCTGGCCGACGCGCCCTCCGTTCCGCCCAATTGCATTGGAGTGCTGCAAAAATGTGAGCTGAAAACGCCCGTCCCCTTTGGGCGGGTGAATGATCTGGCTGGAAAAGCTGCGGCCGATTGCATTGTCTGGGCGGCCCGCGCGGTGCTGGCGGGCGAGGCGGCTGGCATGGTGACGGCGCCGATCCACAAGGAAGCCCTGGCCGCGGCCGGTGGCTGGGTGGCGAATTTTCCGGGCCACACGGAACTGCTCCAGGCCGAGGCCGCGGCCTTCCTGGGCAAGCCGGTGCGCGAGGTGCCGGTGCGCATGATGCTGGCCAATGATGAGCTGAAAACCGTGCTGGTGAGCATTCACATGTCGCTCCGGCACGCCATCGAGGCCGTGACTTTTGACAATGTGCTGCAAACCCTGCGCATCACCCACCAGGCTGTGGGCGCCAGCCTGGGCCGGCCTCCCCGCATCGCCGTGGCAGGGCTGAATCCGCATGCCGGCGAGGGCGGGCTGTTCGGCACCGAGGAGCAGGCCGTCATCGCGCCGGCTATTGCGGCCGCGCGTGCGGAGGGCCTGGAGGTGAGCGGACCCTTCGCTCCCGACACCGTCTTCATGCGAGCCCGCCGTACGCCTGCAAAGCCCGGGGAGTTTGATGTGGTGGTCGCGATGTACCACGACCAGGGGCTGATCCCGGTGAAATACCTGGGGGTGGAGCAGGGCGTCAACGTGACGCTGGGCCTGCCGCTGGTGCGCACCAGTCCGGATCACGGCACCGCGTTTGACATTGCCGGGACCGGGCGTGCCGACGCCGCAAGCTTGCTGGCCGCCGTCCGCATGGCGCGCCAGCTGGCTGCCTGACGGAACGCGCCGCAAAACCGCTACCGGTCCGACAGAAATCAATCCATCAAGCTATCAAATAGATGGCGAAATGGCGAAATGGCGACTTGGCGCAGAACCCTGCGGCAGGGTTCGCAGGAGCTTATTTTTTCAGGCTGTCGCGAATTTCGCGCAGCAGCACGACGTCTTCAGGCGGTGCTGCGGGCGCCGCAGGCGGGGTTTGGCTGCGTTTGAGCCGGTTGATCTGCTTGACCATCAGGAAAATGATGAAAGCCAGGATGGCAAAGTTGACCGCGACGGTGATGAAGTTGCCATAGGCCAGCACCGGTACGCCGGCTTTTTTCAGGGCGTCCAGTGTCATCACGGTGCCCGGCGGCACACTGCCCATCACCACAAACAGGTTGGAAAAATCCAGTTTCCCGACCACCGCGCCCACCACCGGCATGATCAGGTCGCCCACCACCGATTCGACAATTTTGCCGAATGCCGCGCCGATGATCACGCCCACAGCCAGATCAATCACGTTGCCTTTCACGGCAAATTCCCTGAATTCCTGCATCATTCCCATGTGCTACTCCTGTTGTTGGTGAACGCTTGCCGATCGCCCCTTGCGATTGTCGAAAAGGCATTATGAAGGCTGGACCTGATCCTGGGCGCCGTACCTCGTCTGGCTGGAAGAAATCGCGTCCCGTTCCCACCCATGGCTGAAACAGCCCGGCACGGGCGGCGGCAAGCCGGACCAACTGCCACCGCCTTGAAAAACGCGTTCGCGCTCCGCTACAATTGCGGGTTGACCCCACTATGCCTTTTTCAAGCCAGTTCTTGAAGGACTCTCATGACCCAAGCAAGCGTGAACGCAGTGCCGCACGGCGCTCCTGTAGATAAAGATAAAAGAAACTGGCTCGTGGCCACGGCCGTTGCAGGCACCGCTGGCGCTGCCGCTGTTGCCGTTCCCTTTGTAAGCAGTTTTCAACCGTCCGAGCGTGCCAAGGCCGCCGGTGCGGCCGTTGAAGTTGATATTTCCGGCATCAAGCCCGGCGAGAAAATCACGGTCGAGTGGCGCGGTAAACCGGTGTGGATTGTCAAGCGCACGCCCGAGCAGCTCGCCTCCCTGCCCAAAGTCGATGCCCTGCTGGCCGACCCCAAGTCCGAGCGCAAGCCGGATGAGTTGACCCCCGCATACGCCCGCAACGAAAACCGTTCCATCAAGCCCGAAACGCTGGTGGTGGTGGGCATCTGCTCGCACCTGGGCTGCTCGCCGTCCGACAAGTTCCAGCCCGGCGCCCAGCCCTCGCTGCCTGACGACTGGGCGGGCGGCTTCCTTTGCCCCTGCCATGGCTCCACCTTCGACATCGCTGGCCGCGTCTACAAAAACAAGCCCGCTCCCGATAACCTGGAAGTGCCTCCGCACATGTACCTGTCAGACACCCGACTGCTGATTGGTGAAGACAAAAAGGCCTGAAGGCTGATCAATCCTTCCCAAGACCCTGCCGAAAGCGCTTGAAAATTTGCTGGCCGTTCCTTCAAACGGAATATCCAGACCTGATTCAAGCGATCGACAAAGAACCCCACCGAACCAGGATCAGTGATGGCTGAATTCAAAGAAATTTCCCCCGACGCCCCCCTCGCTGCCAAGGCGATGGCCTGGGTTGACAACCGTTTTCCCGCCAGCAAGCTCTACAAAGAGCACATGAGCGAGTATTACGCGCCGAAGAACTTCAACTTCTGGTACATCTTTGGCTCGCTGGCCATGTTGGTGCTGGTGATCCAGATCGTCACCGGTATTTTCCTGACCATGCATTACAAGCCGGATGCGGCGCTGGCGTTTGGCTCTGTCGAATACATCATGCGCGACGTGCCCTGGGGCTGGCTGATCCGCTACATGCACTCCACCGGCGCCTCGGCCTTCTTTGTCGTGGTCTACCTGCACATGTTCCGCGGCCTGATCTACGGCAGCTACCGCAAGCCGCGCGAGCTGATCTGGATTTTCGGCTGCGCAATTTTCCTCTGCCTGATGGCCGAGGCGTTCATGGGCTACCTGTTGCCCTGGGGCCAGATGAGCTACTGGGGCGCCCAGGTGATCGTGAACCTGTTCGCCGCCATTCCCTTCATTGGTCCCGATCTGGCGCTGCTGATTCGCGGTGATTATGTGGTGGGTGACGCCACGCTGAACCGCTTTTTCGCCTTCCACGTGATTGCCGTGCCGCTGGTCCTGCTGGGCTTGGTGGCCGCGCACATCATCGCGCTGCACGAAGTGGGCTCCAACAACCCCGACGGTGTTGAGATCAAGGCCACCAAGGGTGCGGACGGCCATCCGCTGGACGGCATTCCCTTCCACCCCTACTACACGGTGCACGACATTTTTGGCGTTTGCCTGTTCCTGATGGTGTTCTCCGCTGTCGTGTTCCTGGCGCCCGAGTTTGGCGGCTACTTCCTTGAGTACAACAACTTCATCCCGGCTGATCCGCTCAAGACGCCTGCACACATCGCACCCGTCTGGTACTTCACGCCTTATTACTCCATGCTGCGCGCAATTACCAGCGAAATGATGTATGCGCTGATTGCCTGTGTGATCGGTGCTGCGGCGCTGAGCGTGGTCAAGTTCAAGATGCCTGCGCTGGTCAAGGGTGTCATCGTGGCGGCGGCCGTGGTGGTGGCGATCCTGATGCTGTCGATCGACGCCAAGTTCTGGGGTGTGATGGTCATGGGTGGCGCGGTCGTCATTTTGTTCTTCCTGCCGTGGCTGGACCACAGCGAAGTCAAGTCCATCCGCTACCGCCCAAGCTGGAACAAGATCCTGTACGGTGTGTTCGTGGTCAACTTCCTGGTGCTGGGCTACCTGGGCGTGCAGCCTCCCTCTCCGGTTGGCGAGCGCGTGTCGCAGATTGGCACCCTCTTCTACTTTGGCTTCTTCCTGCTGATGCCTTGGTGGAGCCGATTGGGAACCTTCAAGCCCGTCCCCAACCGCGTGACTTTTGCTGCCCACTGAGCTGGAAAGTTGTAACAATGAAAAAACTGATTTCTAACGCGATTTTTGCCCTGGTCACGGCGGTCGGTCTGGTAGCTGGTGCGCAGGCTTCGGAAGGTGGCATTGCCTGGGACAAGGCGCCCGGCAAGACCAACGACATGGCCACCCTGCAAAGCGGCGCCAAGCTCTTCGTCAATTACTGCCTGAGCTGCCATTCGGCTGCTTATATGCGTTACAACCGCCTCGCGGACATCGGCCTGACCGAGCAGCAGATCAAGGACAACCTGCTGTTCACCACTGAAAAAGTCGGTGAAACCATGAAGGCCGCGATCGACCCGAAACAGGCCAAGGACTGGTTTGGCGGCAACCCACCGGACTTGAGCGTCATTGCACGCTCGCGTTCCGGCGCCAATGGCACGGGTGCCGACTATCTCTACACCTACCTGCGCACCTACTACCGCGACGACACCAAGGCGACGGGCTGGAACAACCTGGTTTTCCCCAGCGTGGCCATGCCGCATGTGCTGTGGGAACTGCAGGGTGAACGCAAGCCGGTCTACCTGGAAAAGGAAGAACACGGCCACAAGGTGTCTATTTTCAAGGGCTGGCAGCAGGTCACGCCTGGCGCCATGACGCCGCTGCAATACGACCAGGCCATGGGTGACCTGGTGGGTTACCTGCAGTGGATGAGCGAGCCGGCCCAGAACACCCGTGTTCGTGTAGGTGTGTGGGTGCTGATTTTCCTTCTGGGCATGACCTTCATTGCCTGGCGCCTGAATGCGGCGTTCTGGAAAGATATCAAGTAATTTTTCGCCGGCCATGCGCTTTGCTGCGCGCCGGCATCTTCGGAGTGGAAGGTTCTAAGTTTTGATTCTTAGCCTCCACTCTTTTGTTTTCAGGAGTTCCGAATCATGATGGTCCTTTATTCAGGCACGACCTGCCCCTTCTCGCACCGCTGCCGTTTTGTGCTGTTTGAAAAAGGCATGGACTTCGAAATCCGCGATGTCGACCTCTACAACAAGCCGGAAGACATCAATGTGATGAATCCTTACGGACAGGTTCCCATTCTGGTCGAACGCGACCTGATCCTGTACGAGTCCAACATCATCAACGAGTACATCGACGAGCGTTTCCCTCACCCGCAACTGATGCCCGGCGACCCGGTTGACCGTGCGCGTGTTCGCCTGTTCCTGCTGAACTTTGAAAAAGAGCTGTTCGTTCACGTCAGCACGCTGGAGTCACGTGCCTCCAAGGGCAATGAGAAGGCGCTTGAAAAAGCCCGCTCGCACATCCGTGACCGCCTCACGCAGCTGGCCCCGATCTTTCTGAAAAACAAGTTTATGCTCGGCGACAACTTCTCGATGCTGGACGTGGCGATTGCGCCGCTGCTCTGGCGCCTGGACTACTACGACATCGACCTGTCAAAAAATGCCGCACCGCTGCTCAAGTATGCCGAGCGCATTTTTTCGCGTCCCGCTTACATTGAAGCACTGACGCCTTCCGAGAAGGTCATGCGCAAGTAATATGGCCCCCACGCTCGTCACTGCGTGTACTTCGCTGCCCCCCGGGGGGGCGCTGCGCCTGCGGCCCGGCATAGCCGGTTCCGCGGCCCTGGCTGGTGAAGAGGGTGCCCGCACGCTGGCCCGGGTTTAACTTGGCTGAATTCATGAACGCACCGGATTCCACGTCGACCCGCCCGTACCTGATACGGGCCCTTTACGAGTGGTGCACCGACAACGGCCTCACGCCCTATGTGGCGGTGTCGGTGGATGAAACCGTGCAAGTGCCGCGCGAGTATGTGAAAAACAATGAGATCGTGCTCAATATCAGCTTTGATGCGACCAGCTCGCTCAAACTGGGCAACGACTTTATCGAGTTCAAGGCGCGTTTCGCCGGCAGCGCCCGCGAGATCATCGTTCCGATCACGCATGTGATTGCCATCTACGCCCGCGAAAATGGGCAGGGCATGGCTTTCCCCATGGTGGCCTCGCCGGCCGGCATTGATGCGGCTTCGGGGACACCCGGTGAATCTGCCCCGGCCGAAGTCTCTTCGGCGCAGGGTGTGGCGGAGGGACCGGAGGGCAAGATCATGCAGCTGGTGCCCGAGAGTGCACCCGAAGCTGGTGAGCAAGGCCCTGATTCCCCCGAGCCCCCCAAGTCACCACCGCGCACACGCCCGTCACTCAAGCGCGTCAAGTAAAATAGTTTTGTGCCGCTTTAGCTCAGTTGGTAGAGCAACCGCCTTGTAAGCGGTAGGTCGTCAGTTCGATTCCGACAAGCGGCACCATTTATCAAAGCATCTTTGCCATCCCATACTTCATGGGTGTTCGGCGCTATGACTTGAGTAGCGATTGGCAAACTGATCACCGGGTCGACTGCGCTGAACCTTCGTTGGAAGCATGCGCTTACTACTTTTTGGTTATTAGTATCTTCAACCGAATTGAGGTAACCTTCCAACCTTTGCCCACTAGGTGGGTCCGGATGAGCGGAAGTAGCTGACGGATTTTCGCGGCGGCTGCATTGCTGCTCACCAGCAGGCACCAACTTTCTCCCTCAATCGGTCCGGCCTTGACGGCAGGACGCAGGGCCTCCGGAAGCAGCGACTCAATCGCCCTGAGTCTGTCATTGGACTCACGGACGAGTTCGGTCAGCCGTGCAAGGGACGGAGAATTGCCGGCAGCCTGATGGATGGTGAGGGTCGAAGGAGGGCGCCGGATGGGATTCACGTTGGGCGGGCTCTGGCCCGGTCAGTGCAAGCTTTTAAAGAGGTAGACACAAGTGCATTTGATTATCACGGATGCGTGGCTGGCCAATAGCCGGGCCATCTATTTAAGTGGCACAAAACTGATTCTGGCGGGCTTTGTCGCCGCATTGGCCCTCATGCTTGTCGCCGCCGGCCTGTACCACTGGGTGTTTCTCAAGGGGGCCCGTGAAGGCTGGCCCGTGATTGGATCGCTGGTGAAGCTGGTGGTCAAGGATGAGTTCGATCAGCGCGATCGCTTCCTGCGCGAGAACCTCGATGTGATGGCCAGGCGGCTTGGTGAAATGCAGGCCAAGATGATGCAGCTTGAAGCGCTGGGTGAGCGGGTATCGGGGCTGGCCGGTGTGAACCCCGGCGAGATCAGGGCAGTGCCCGGCAGCGGCGGCGCGCTGGTGTCCGGGCGTTCACTCACGATGGACGAGCTTCAGGCCACATTGGCGGATCTGGACAAACTGACCGATCAGCGGGTCGACCTGATGACCGTGATGGAGTCCCGCCTGTTTGACCAGAAGATCAAGAAAATGATGGTGCCGACCCAGGAGCCGGTGGCTGGCGGCCAACTTGGCTCGTCCTTTGGCTGGCGCATTGACCCGCTCAATGGCCGGTCTGCGCTGCATACCGGCCTGGACTTCCCGTCAGACCCTGGCACCGCGATCCTTGCGGCTGCGGGCGGCGTGGTCGTGGCGCAGGAATATCACCCGGCCTACGGCAACATGGTGGAAGTGGACCATGGCAATGAGCTGGTGACGCGCTACGCGCATGCGTCGCGGGTGCTGGTCAAAAAAGGCGATCTGGTCAAACGCGGCCAGAAGATTGCTGAGGTGGGCACTACCGGTCGCTCCACAGGCCCGCACCTGCATTTTGAGGTTCTGGTCCAGGGGGTTTTTCAGGACCCGCAGAAATTTCTGACAGCCGGCCAGAAACTGCCCAGGCTTGCAATGGCTGCTGCAGGCACCCGGCCGCGGCGGACGGCAGCCTTGCCGCAAGCCCCGCCGAACTAGCGGTTCCAGCGGCGCTAAAATCAGCGCTTTGCGC
Organism: Polaromonas sp. P4_H1; assembly: GCF_056400945.1. Taxonomy (NCBI): domain Bacteria; kingdom Pseudomonadati; phylum Pseudomonadota; class Betaproteobacteria; order Burkholderiales; family Comamonadaceae; genus Polaromonas; species Polaromonas sp. P4_H1. The sequence goes on from NZ_JBFUKG010000004.1 coordinate 251,138, forward strand.
ACAGTTGAACTAACTGGTCGCGCCCACACCTAAGTTCCGTATTCACTAAGGGATTTTGGCCGCCTTGCCCGCTCACGGGAGTGTCAAGGCGGCCTCGCATTTATGGCTTCCAACATCCTGACCCAAATTTTCGGCAGCCGCAACGACAGGCTGCTCAAAACCTACCGCAAAACCGTAGACCACATCAATGCACTGGAGACCCAGTACGAGAAGCTGAGCGACGACGAGTTGCGTGTCAAGACCGAGGAATTCAGGAGTCGCGTGGCGGCTGGCGAGGCGCTGGATGCCATTCTTCCGGAAGCCTTTGCCGTTGTACGCGAAGGCAGCAAGCGCGTCATGAAGATGCGCCACTTTGACGTGCAGATGCTGGGTGGCATGGCACTGCACAACGGCAAGATTTCGGAAATGCGCACGGGTGAGGGCAAGACCCTGACCGCGACGCTGCCGGTCTACCTCAATGCATTGACCGGCAAGGGCGTCCATGTGGTGACGGTCAATGATTACCTGGCCAGCCGGGACGCCCGCTGGATGGGCAAGCTCTATAACTTTCTCGGGATGACGGTCGGCATCAACCTGCCCAACATGTCGCGCGAGGAAAAGCAGGCCGCCTACAACGCCGACATCACCTACGGGACCAACAACGAGTACGGTTTTGACTACCTGCGCGACAACATGGTGTACGAGGTCGGGGACCGCGTGCAGCGCGGCCTGAACTACGCCATCGTTGACGAGGTGGACTCGATCCTGATTGACGAGGCGCGTACACCCCTCATCATCAGCGGCCAGGCCGAAGACCACACCGAGATGTACCTCGCGATGAACAGGGTCGTACCGTTGCTCACGCGCCAGGAAGGCGAGGCCGACCCCCGCACCGGCGAGGGCGTGACCAAGCCCGGCGACTTCACCATCGACGAGAAAACACGCCAGGTGTTTTTGACCGAGCAGGGCCACGAGAGCGCCGAGCGCATCCTGTTCAACCTGGGCCTGATTGCCGAAAGCGCCACGCTCTACGATCCGGCCAACATTTCGTTGATGCACCATTTGTACGCCGCCCTGCGCGCCAATTTGCTGTACCACCGTGACCAGCACTATGTGGTGCAGGACGGTGAGGTCGTGATCGTTGACGAGTTCACCGGCCGCCTGATGTCGGGCCGCCGCTGGAGCGATGGCCTGCACCAGGCCGTTGAAGCCAAGGAAGGTGTGCAGATCCAGGCGGAAAACCAGACGCTGGCTTCCATCACGTTCCAGAACTATTTCCGCCTCTACGGCAAGCTGGCCGGCATGACCGGTACCGCCGATACCGAAGCCTACGAGTTCCAGGAGATTTACGGACTGGAGACGACGGTCATTCCACCCAACCGGGTCAGCCGGCGCGATGACCAGCTTGATCGCGTGTACAAAACCACACGCGAGAAATACGAAGCCGGCATCAAGGATATTCGCGAGTGCTATGAGCGCGGCCAGCCGGTGCTGGTGGGTACGACCTCCATCGAGAACTCCGAAATCATTGACCAGTTGCTGGAAAAGGAAAAACTGCCGCACCAGGTGCTCAACGCCAAGCAGCACGCCCGGGAAGCCGATATCGTGGCGCAGGCCGGTCGCCTGAAGATGATCACCATTGCCACCAACATGGCCGGTCGCGGTACCGACATCGTGCTGGGGGGTAACCTTGAAAAGCTGATTGAAGCGGTTGAAGCCGACGAGTCGATGGACACCGCTGCGAAGGAGGCCGAAATTGCCCGCCTGCGTGCCCGGTGGACAGAAGAGCATGAGCAGGTCAAGGCGCTGGGCGGCTTGCGCATCATCGCGACCGAACGTCACGAGTCACGCCGCATCGACAACCAGTTGCGCGGCCGTTCGGGCCGGCAGGGTGACCCGGGTTCCTCGCGGTTTTACCTGAGCCTGGATGATCCGCTGATGCGCATTTTCGCGGGCGATCGCGTGAAGGCCATCATGGAGCGGCTCAAAATGCCCGATGGCGAGGCCATCGAAGCCGGCATCGTGACGCGCAGCATCGAATCAGCACAGCGCAAGGTTGAAGCGCGCAACTTCGACATCCGCAAGCAGCTGCTTGAATATGACGATGTGGCCAATGACCAGCGCAAGGTGATTTACCAGCAGCGCAATGACATCATGGACGCGGGCAGCCTGCAAGGTCAGATCGAGTCCCTGCGTGAAGGCTGCTTCACGGATTTGGCGCGGCAGTACGTGCCGGCTGAAAGCGTCGAGGAGCAGTGGGACATTGCCGGCCTCGAAAAGGTGCTGCTCGATGAGTGGCAGATCAGCCTGCCGCTGGCCGGCGAGCTGGAGAGCGCAACCGCCATCACCGACGAAGACATCCTGGAAAAGGTTATTGCTGCGGCCAATGTCGCGTTTGCCGACAAGGTCGAGAAAATCGGCCAGGAAAACTTCACGCAGTTCGAGCGCATTGTGTTGCTGCAAAGCATAGACACCCATTGGCGTGAACACCTGAGCGCGCTGGACTATCTGCGCCAGGGCATCCATTTGCGCGGCTATGCGCAAAAGCAGCCGAAGCAGGAATACAAGCGCGAAGCGTTTGAGCTGTTTGGCCAGTTGCTTGACAGCGTGAAGAACGAAGTCACCAAGGTGCTGATGACGGTCAAGATCCAGTCGGGCGAGCAGCTCGAGCAGGCCGCCGAGGAAATGGAAAACCGGGCAGAAAGCATCTCCAACGTCACCTATACGGCTCCCACCGAAACCGGTGAAGCGGAAACCCGGGTGGACGAAGACACGCAGCGGCGCGTGCCACTGGCCTCCGGCATCGCCGTGCCGCGTGTGGGGCGCAATGATCCGTGCCCCTGCGGTTCGGGAAAAAAATACAAGCTGTGCCACGGCCGGCTGAATTGAGTCCCTCTGGGTCGAACGACTAGTTTTCTGGAGTCACGAACATGCCCGTCAATCTGCTGGCTACACCCGCGGCGGACCTTTACCCTGTGCCTGGTGTGCGCTGGGGCATCACCGAAGCAGGCATACGCAAGGCCAACCGCAAGGATCTGGCCGTGCTGCTGCTGGATGAGGGGGCCTCGGTAGGCGCCGTCTTCACGCAAAACAGGTTTTGTGCGGCGCCCGTGCAGATCTGCCGGGAGCACCTCGCAAAGAACGCGGGCCAAAGCCTGGGTATCCGCGCCATGCTGATCAACACCGGCAATGCCAACGCCGGCACCGGCGAGGACGGACTGAACCGCGCGCTGGCCAGCTGTATTGCACTGGCCCGCGAACTCAATCTGGCTCCCGAGCAAATCCTGCCGTTTTCAACCGGCGTGATCATGGAGCCGCTGCCGCACGACCGCATTGCCGCTGGCCTGCCCGCCGCGCTGGCGGATGCCAAAGCCGACAACTGGGCGAATGCGGCGGAGGCCATCATGACCACCGATACGGTGGCCAAGGCATTCTCCACCAGGCTCGTGATCGGCGGCGCAGAAGTCACCATCACCGGCATCAGCAAGGGCGCCGGCATGATCCGGCCCAATATGGCGACCATGCTGGGCTTCATGGCAACCAGCGCCTGCGTGTCGCAAACCTTGATGGGCCAGTTGGCCCGCGAACTCGCCGAGGGCTCGTTCAACCGCGTCACGGTGGATGGCGACACATCAACCAACGACTCCTTTGTGGTTGTGGCCACCAACCAGGCGACCCACGCCCCCATCACCTCGCTGGACAGCGCAGACGGCCACGCCCTGCGTGCGGCGATGCTGGACATCGCCAAAAAACTGGCGCAGGCCATCGTGCGGGACGGCGAGGGCGCCACCAAATTCATCACGGTGCAGGTCGAGGGCGGAAAAACTGGTGAAGAGTGCCGCAAGGTGGCCTACGCCATCGCCCATTCACCGTTGGTCAAGACGGCATTTTTTGCCAGCGATCCCAATCTGGGCCGTATTCTGGCTGCTGTGGGCTATGCCGGCATTGACGACCTGGACCAGACCCAAATCGACTTGTACCTGGATGATGTGCTGGTGGCCAAAAACGGTGGCCGGCACGTGGGCTATGTGGAAGCGGATGGCCAGCGCGTGATGAAGCAAAGCGAGATCACGGTGCGCGTGGTGCTGGGCCGTGGTGCGGCCCAGGATACCGTCTGGACTTGCGACCTCTCCTACGATTACGTCAAGATCAACGCTGATTACCGCAGCTGAAGCAACCGGGGCTAAAGAGCATGAACGAGCAATTTGAGCGCCTGATGGCGCGGGTGGAGTCCCTGGTCACGCGCATTGAATCGGTCTTGCCGCAACCGCTGCAGGCGCCCGACTGGCAGGCGTCAGTCGCTTACCGCTACCGCAAGCGCAGGTCGGGCCACGGCTCGCTCGAGCCCGTCAGGCACCTGGGCGCCATGCGCCTGGCCGACCTGAAGGAGATCGAGGACCAGAAGGAAAAAATCCGGCGCAACACCGAGCAGTTCGTCAACGGTAAACCGGCCAACAATGTGCTGTTGACGGGCGCACGGGGCACCGGCAAGTCGTCGCTGATCAAGGCCTGCCTGAATGAATATTCGTCACGCGGCCTGCGGCTGATTGAAGTCGACAAGGCCGACCTGACCGACCTGCCGGACATTGTGGACGTGGTGTCCGAATTGCCCGAGAAATTCATTGTGTTTTGTGACGACCTCAGCTTTGAGGAGGGCGAGCCAGGTTACAAGGCGCTCAAATCGATTCTGGATGGTTCGGTCGCAGCGGCCACGCCCAATGTGCTGATCTACGCCACCAGCAACCGGCGCCATCTGCTGCCCGAGTACATGACGGAAAACCTCACCTACACGCACAGCGAGGATGGCGAGGTTCACCCCGGCGAGGTGGTGGAGGAAAAGATTTCGCTCTCGGAACGGTTCGGCTTGTGGGTGAGCTTTTACCCCTTCAGCCAGGAGGAATACCTGACCATCGTCGCGCAGTGGCTCTCGTCGTTCGGCGTGGGCCAGGACCCGATTGCCGCAGCGAAGCCGGCCTCCCTGGTGTGGGCGCTGGAGCGTGGCTCGCGCAGCGGCCGTGTCGCCTACCAGTTCGCGCGCGACTTTGCGGGCCGGGATGGTGCCGCAACGTCTGTGGCTGTGAAGGTCATCCTGCCGTACGAGCGGGCCAGTGCTTCTGCCGTTGCACCGTCCGACCAGGCGCCAGACCACTCCACATGAGCATGCTGGTCGCCGACGGTGAGCGACCGCGCGAGGGCGGTGTGGACCGAAAGATTGTTGACGTTGCGGTCGGCGTGCTGATCCGGCCCAATGGCGATTTCCTGCTGACCTCGCGCCCGCCTGGCAAAGTCTATGAAGGCTACTGGGAGTTTCCCGGCGGCAAGCTGGAGCAGGGCGAGAGTGTCGAGCAGGCGCTGCGGCGCGAGCTGCAGGAAGAGATCGGGATCACCATCGGCGCCGTGCATCCGTGGAAGGTTGAAATGGTGGACTACCCCCATGCGCTGGTACGGCTCAACTTCTGCAAGGTGTTTGAGTGGACGGGTGAACTGCACATGCATGAGGGGCAGTCGTTTGCCTGGCAGTCATTGCCGGTCACCGTGCAGCCGGTGTTGCCGGGCACGGTACCGGTGCTGGCCTGGTTTGCCGAAGAGCGCGGCTTTTCGGGCGCGACGCGCTGAGCGGCAGCTCAACTCGGGTTTGCTATTTAATTGATAGCTGTAAATCCAGAATTCATTGGGGTTCTGGCTTGTTTGTGCGTGGAGACGGTTTCAGCCGCTGAATTCCCACTGTTTGCTCGCACCCATCACCGCATTCGGATAGGGCGCCTTGCCGCGCGATCCGTTGTAGCGGCCCAGGCCCATGAACAGGTCGCCGCGTTCGCGGTCCAGGTAATGGCGAAGAATGACGCAGCCGAAGCGCAAATTGGTCTGCATGTGAAAGAGCTTGGAAGGGTCGCCGTCTCCAATCACGCGTGTCCAGAATGGCATCACCTGCATGTAACCGCGCGCACCCACATTGCTCACGGCGAACTTGCGGAAGTTGCTTTCGACCTGGATCAGGCCGAGCACCAGCGTAACGTCCAGTCCGGCGCGTTTGCTCTCATACCAGACGGTTTGCAGGAATTCCTTGCGGACTTGCCACTCCGGTTTTTTCTTTTTGAGGCGCTCGCTCATGGCGCCCAGCCAGCGCAGGTAGGCCAGCCGGCTTTCGGTGTCCCTGAACTCCGGCACCGGAGGCGCATGGTTGGCAACGGCCGAGCTCAGGGCCGAGCGGACCGAGTCCATCAAAGGCTCTTCAATCTGGGCGCCGGCGTCCGCTTGCTCTGAAAATAATAGCGGAATACACGCGGCAGACAGGGACTGTAGGCACTTTCTTCTTGAAAGTTGCCGGAGGGACGTCGCAGACGCGATGCCGGGCGCTGTCACAGGGCCAGTTTTCCCTTGAGGAAGTCCAGCGCCGTGGCTGCATCGACCTTGCTGGAGGTGGCATCACGGCGGTGCTGGTATTCAACCTGGCCGGATTGAAGGCCGCGGTCGCCAATGGTGACGCGGTGGGGCACGCCGATCAGTTCCCAGTCGGCAAACATCGCGCCGGGGCGCTCGCCGCGGTCATCGAGAATCACGTCCACGCCGGCGGCGAGGAGTTCGCCATAGAGCTTGTCGGCAGCGGCTTTCACGTCGGCGAAGCGGTCCGGGCTGATGGGGCAGAGCACCACCGTGAAGGGCGCAATCGCGTCGGGCCAGATAATGCCGCGCTCGTCGTGGTTTTGCTCGATGGCCGCAGCAGGCAGGCGTGTGATGCCGATGCCGTAGCAGCCCATCTCCAGGAATTGGGGCTTGCCGTTTTCGTCCAGGAAGGTGGCGTTCATGGCCTGGCTGTATTTGGTGCCGAGGTAGAACACGTGGCCCACCTCGATGCCGCGTTCAATCGCCAGCACGCCCTTGCCGTCGGGCGAGGTGTCGCCCGCGACCACGTTGCGCAGGTCGGCCACCAGGTCGGGTTCAGGAAGATCACGTCCCCAGTTCACGCCGGTGATGTGAAAATCAATTTCATTGGCGCCGCAAACCCAGTCGCTCAAGGCCGCCACCTCACGGTCGACGACCAGCTTCACCGGTTTTTGGAGATTCAGGGGGCCCAGGTAGCCGGGCTTGGAGCCAAAGTGCTCCTCGATTTCAGGCAAGGTGGCAAAGCGGAATCCCGCCAGGCCGGGTACCTTGCCGACCTTGACTTCATTCATGTCATGGTCGCCGCGCAACAACAGCAGCCAGATCTGTGTCTTGATGATTTTGCCGGTTTCATCGGTCTGGTCGGTGGCCAGCACCAGGGACTTGACGGTCGTTTCCAGCGGGATGCCCAGCAACTGGGCTACGTCGGCGCAGGTCGCTTTGTCCGGCGTGGGGGTCTTGGTCATGGCGCGGGAGGCGGTCTTGCGCGCGCCCTGGGGCGCCAGGGCTTCGGCCTTTTCCATGTTGGCCGCATAGTCGCTGCCGGGGCAGTAGACGATGGCGTCTTCGCCAGTGGTGGCAATCACCTGGAACTCTTCGCTCAAATCGCCGCCAATCGCGCCGCTGTCGGCAGCCACCGCGCGGTAGGTGAGGCCAAAGCGGTCAAAAATCCGCCGGTAGGCCTGAGCCATGACCTGGTAGCTGGCCTTGGCCGTAGCCTGGTCGCGGTCAAAGCTGTAGGCGTCTTTCATGATGAATTCCCGCCCGCGCATCAGGCCAAAACGCGGACGGCGCTCGTCGCGGAATTTGGTCTGGATCTGGTACAGGTTCTTCGGCAGCTGCTTGTAGCTCTTGATGTCCTGGCGCATCACGTCGGTGATGACTTCCTCGCTGGTCGGTTGCACCACAAAATCGCGGCCGTGGCGGTCCTTGATGCGCAGCAGTTCGGGGCCCATTTTTTCAAACCGGCCGGTCTCCTGCCAGAACTCGGCCGGCTGAATCACTGGCATTGCCATTTCCACGGCACCAGCGCGGTTCATTTCCTCACGAACAATCGCCTCGACCTTGCGGATGACACGTAAACCCATGGGCATGTAGTTGTAAATGCCGGCGCCGAGCTTTTTGATCATGCCGGCACGCACCATGAGCTGATGGCTGACGATCTCCGCATCCGCAGGAGCTTCCTTGAGGGTGGAAATGAAGAACTGGGAGGCTTTCATGGGCTATTTTTCTGGAATTCTGCGTTGGAAGGGGGCTGGAGCCCGGCCGTGCGCTTGGCGCTGGCGCCTTCGCTGTGCATAATGGACTCAGTTTAAAAAATTTGAGGTTTGATTATGCTTGACCGGGATGGCTTTAGGCCTAACGTCGGCATCATCTTGCTCAACCAGAGAAGTCAGGTATTTTGGGGCAAACGTATCCGTACCCACTCGTGGCAGTTTCCGCAGGGTGGCATTGATCGGGGCGAAAATCCCGAACAGGCCATGTACCGCGAGTTGCATGAAGAGGTGGGACTGTTGCCGCAGCACGTTCACGTGCTGGCCCGTACCCGAGATTGGTTGCGCTATGAGGTGCCTGACCGGTTTATCCGCCGCGATGCGCGCGGACATTACAAAGGCCAGAAACAGATCTGGTTCCTGCTGCAGCTGGTCGGTTACGACTGGAACCTGAACCTGCGCGCGACAGACCATCCCGAGTTTGACGCCTGGCGCTGGAACGACTACTGGGTGCCACTCGATGTGGTGGTGGAGTTCAAACGTGGCGTGTACGAGATGGCGCTGACCGAGTTGGCGCGCTTTGTTCCGCGTTGTGACCCCCGGTCCGACCCACGGCCCGATTCACGTCCCGACCATCGCAACCGCTATCTGCGCGGGGGAGTTCACCTGCGCGATCAGATGGCGGGCCAGGCCGGTGAAACCAGCCCCCGTCCGGCCAATAGCCTGACATACAGCTACACGGCCAGATTGGGTGCCTCGTTCGAGTTGCCCCCCGGTGCCACCTTTGAACCTGATCCGCAGACCAGCCTGGGCGCGGATCCTTCGACGACCAAAACATGACATTCAAACCGGCCTTTGTGGTCCGTCTTTCTTGTATAGCAATTGCGTTGGGCATCACCTGCGCGGCCTGGGCCCAGAGCGCTACGGACGATCCGGACTGGAAGGAATCGGACGCTCCGCCGCCTCCGGCATTTGATGCCGGCAAGCTGGTCACTTTCGATGTGTCACCCAACTCATCGCTGGTTTATGGAGTCGATCCCGCTACCATCCGCATTTCCAACAGCGACGGCCTCGTACGCTATGTGATGGTGGCGACCAGCGCCAGTGGTGCGCGCAATGTGATGTACGAAGGCATACGCTGCGCTACCGGTGAATACAAGACCTATGCCCGTTACTCGCCAGATGGCCGCTGGAACCCGGTGGCCAATGCGGAGTGGCGCTCCATGTTTGGCAACATGCCGTCCAAGCATGTCTTGCGGTTCGCCAAGGCCGGCGCATGCGATAACGCGGCACCGGCACCGTCAGTTCCCGTCCTGATAAGCCGGCTGAAAAATCCGAATTTCAGGATATCGGAATAGCGCACCGTACCCTGTCGTGCGAGGGCGTCGCCCGGTCGCATGGGGGGAGGACTGGTTGCTTCGGGGCACCTTTCGATGCTGGCGCGCTCTGCCTCGGGTAGCTACCGCGTGAGCACGAGGTTGGTCCGGTGGACCATTTCAGGCTCGCCGGTGTAGCCCAGAAGCTTTTCGAATTCCGACGACGCCTTGCGGCAAATCAGCCGCGCCTCCGAACTCGAATAGTTGGCCAGGCCCCGCGCAATTTCTGCGCCTTCGGTATCCCTGATGGCAATCACGTCGCCACGGGAAAAATCACCGTCCACCCTTGTCATGCCAATCGGCAGCAGGCTCTTGCCTTCGTCGCGCACCTTGCCGACAGCACCCGCATCCACGGTGACCGAGCCGCGCATTTGCAGGTGATCGGCCATCCATTGCTTGCGGGCCTGCATCTTCTGGGTCTGCGCCACCAGCAGCGTACCGATGGCCTCGCCTTGTGTCAGCCGGATCAGGGCCTGCGGCTCGCGGCCCCAGGCAATGACGGTTGAAGCGCCTGAACCTGCCGCGCGTTTGGCCGCCAGGATTTTCGTGATCATGCCGCCCTTGCCAATGCTCGAGCCCGCGCCACCCGCCATGGCTTCCAGCGCGGCATCACCGGCTTTTGCTTCGTGCACAAACCGGGCGGTCGGGTCCTTTCGCGGATCGGCGGTGTAGAGTCCCTTTTGGTCGGTCAGGATAACCAGTGCGTCGGCTTCGACGAGGTTGGCCACCAGCGCACCGAGGGTGTCGTTGTCGCCAAACTTGATCTCGTCGTTGACGACGGTGTCGTTCTCATTGATGACCGGCACCACGCCGAGCTGCAGCAGGGCCAGCAGGGTGGAGCGCGCGTTGAGGTAGCGTTCGCGATCGGCCAGGTCAGCATGCGTGAGCAGGACCTGCGCGCTACCGATGCCGTTCTCCCGCAACTTGCTCTCATACACTTGGGCCAGCCCCATCTGGCCTACCGCGGCGGCGGCCTGCAACTCGTGGATGGCTTTGGGCCGGGCGGTCCAGCCCAGCCGCTTCATGCCTTCGGCAATGGCGCCGCTGCTCACCATGATGACTTCGCGTCCATCCTTGACCAGTGCTGCCAGCTGTTCGCACCACAGGCCGATGGCATCCGCATCGAGTCCACGGCCCTCGTTGGTTACCAGGCTGGAGCCCACCTTGACCACAATGCGTCTGGCGTTGCGTAGAACAGGAGAGCCTGTTTTATCTTGCATGTTGAGTACGTTTTGAGGTTTTAACCCAAGGAAGGTGGGCGCAAACAGCTGTGATTTATAAGCAACTGCCGCCAGGCAATTGCACGCGGATCAGCTGGAAACGGGCGGCTGGGGTGGCTCGGGCGGCAGTTCGGCAAAGCGCGGATCGACCTCTTCCACGGCCTGCTCACTTTTTTGCACACCCTGGACGTGCTGGTAAATCGTCTTGACGAGGTGCTCGCAGCCTTCGCGCGTCAGTGCCGAGATCTCGAACACCGGACCCTTGAACTTGAAGCGCTTGACGAAATCCTTCACGACCGCGGCGCGCTTGTCGGCGTCCACCATGTCGAGCTTGTTAAGCACCAGCCAGCGCGGCTTTTCATACAGCGCTTCGTCGTATTTTTTCAGCTCACCCACAATGGCTTTGGCCTGGGCGACCGGGTCCACGCCTTCGTCAAAAGGCGCCAGATCGACGATGTGCAGCAGCAGGCGTGTGCGTTGCAGGTGGCGCAAAAACAGGTGTCCCAGCCCCGCACCTTCGGAGGCGCCCTCGATCAGGCCGGGCAGGTCGGCCACCACAAAGCTTTGTTCGGGGCCGACGCGCACCACACCCAGGTTGGGGTGCAGGGTGGTGAAAGGGTAGTCGGCAATGCGCGGTCTGGCGTTGGAGACGGCCGAAATAAAGGTCGACTTGCCCGCATTGGGCATGCCGAGCAGGCCGACGTCGGCCAGTACCTTCAGTTCGAGCTTCAGGCTTTTGCGCTCCCCGGGCCAGCCGGGCGTCTTGCTGCGTGGCGCGCGGTTGGTAGAGCTTTTGAACCGCAGGTTGCCGAAACCGCCATCGCCGCCCTTGGCGATCAACACCTGCTCACCCGGCACCAGCAGTTCGTAAAGCACTTCACCGGTCTCGGCATCGGTCAGGATGGTCCCCACGGGCATTTTGAGGATGATGTCGTCCCCCTTGGCGCCGAACATGTCGGAGCCCATGCCGTGCTCGCCATTGCGGGCTTCATGGCGACGCGAAAACCGGAAGTCCACCAGCGTGTTCAGGTTGACATCTGCGACCGCGTACACATGGCCGCCGCGACCGCCATCACCGCCGTTCGGGCCGCCGAATTCCTTGTATTTCTCGTGGCGGAAGGAAACGCAGCCGCTCCCGCCATCGCCAGCGGCAATGTCAATAAAGGCTTCGTCAACAAATTTCATGATGTGCGGGTGCTCGGGTAGGGCGGAAGACTGGAGAAGCTGAAAGGTAGTTTACAAACAAAAAAGCCCCGACAGGTCGGGGCTTCGCTTCAGTCGAAGTGACTTATCGAAGTGATCAGCTCAGGCCGGGGTCACATTCACAGTGTGCTTGTTCAGTGCACCCTTGACGGAAAACGATACCGCACCGTCAACAAGCGCAAACAGGGTATGGTCCTTGCCGATGCCGACATTGACGCCTGGGTGGAACTTGGTGCCACGCTGGCGCACGATGATGCTGCCTGCATTGATCACTTCGCCGCCAAATTTCTTGACGCCCAGCATTTTGGGCTGCGAATCGCGCCCGTTTCGCGTAGAGCCGCCGCCTTTTTTCTGTGCCATTTTTCGTTACTCCTGGTACTTCCCTGCTTAACCGACGATGGCGCCGATTTGCAGTTCGGTGAAGTTTTGCCGGTGACCCTGGCGTTTCTGGTAGTGCTTGCGACGGCGCATTTTGAAAATGCGCACTTTGTCGTGCCTGCCATGAGACAGCACTGTGACTGTGACAGTCGCGCCGGACACCAAGGGCGTACCAACCTTGATTGCACTGCCTTCTCCGACAGCCAATACCTGGTCAATAACGATCTCTTGGCCTACGTCCGCAGCAATCTGTTCTACTTTAATTTTTTCTCCAGCAGCAACCTTGTATTGTTTGCCACCGGTTTTTATGACCGCGTACATGTGAGACCTCGTAAATTGAGTTCTGTGGACGAATTTCCACAGAGCCCGATATTCTAGCACGGCCGGCCAAAAATGGCCAGGCGGACGGTTTTAAGGCATTCTCCAGGGCGCGCCGGGTGCTGCGGATGGGGTGCTTTCTATAATCTGCCCAAACTTAACGTCTGGACCGCCTTTTGTCTGCCAATTCCTCAAGCACCGCCGCCGCCCTTGCCCTGATTGCCGACGACATGCGTGGAATGGACGCGGTGATCGAGCGCCGGCTGGAGTCGGACGTGCCGCTGGTCAGCCAAGTGTCTCAATATATCGTGGCGGCCGGCGGCAAGCGCCTGCGGCCCGCCTTGCTGCTTCTGATGTGCGGCGCCCTGGGCTATCGCGGCGATCAGCGCTACAACCTGGCTGCGGTGGTGGAGTTCATTCATACCGCCACCTTGCTGCACGATGACGTGGTGGATGAGTCCACATTGCGTCGCGGCCGTGCCACGGCCAACGAGGCCTTCGGCAATCCTGCAAGCGTGCTCGTGGGGGATTTTTTATATTCACGCGCCTTTCAGATGATGGTGGAGGCCGGCGACATGCGCATCATGCAGACGCTCGCGGAGGCCACCAATGTGATTGCCGAGGGCGAGGTGCTGCAACTCATGAACATGCATGACGCGACGCTGTCGGAGGACGGTTACCTGCGGGTCATCCGTTCCAAGACGGCCAAGTTGTTCGAGGCCAGCGCTCGTCTGGCGGCGTTGCTGGCGCAGTCTTCGCTGGCGGTGGAGCAAAGCTGCGCGGATTATGGCCAGGCATTGGGCACCGCCTTCCAGGTGATTGACGATGTGCTGGACTATGACGGCGACGTGTCGGAAATGGGAAAAAACCTGGGGGACGACCTGCGCGAAGGCAAGACGACGTTGCCGCTCATCATTGCGATGCAGCGATGCACTGAACTTGAGCGTGCCGTGATTCGCCGGGCCATTGAAACAGGCGGAACGGACCAGATGCCGCAAATCATTGCCATCGTGCAACAGACGGGAGCCCTGCAGGCAACACGGGACGCGGCCGCCGCGGAGGCCCAGCGTGCGCTGGATACCTTGCAAGCATTGCCCCAAAACCCTTACAGTAGTGCCTTGGGGCAACTGGCATCGCAACTGTTGCAGAGGCGTTCCTGAGGGTTGTCAAGGCGGGGTGTAGCTTAGCCTGGTAGAGCGCTACGTTCGGGACGTAGAGGCCGGAGGTTCGAATCCTCTCACCCCGACCAGATTCTTTTCTGTTTTTATAGAGTATGCATACATAGAGTGTGCGTTTCTCCGCACAGTTCCGACGCTTGGGGGCGGGGCGGGGGCGTTTTCGATTTACACCGTGTTATCTATCGACGATGATACCCATTTGGGCTAATTTCAAAGATTCATGGCCGCTGTCGATACCGCTATCAATGAACCCCCCGCCTTGGCATTGCCCGGATTGGGCCGGGCATTGGTGGTGGCAGGCAAGCTGGGCCAGAAGGCCGCTGAAGACATCTTTCGCAAGGCCCAAAGCGGGCGTACCAGTTTCATTGCCGAGCTGACCGGTTCGGGGGCAGTGTCCGCCATTGATCTGGCGCACATCATGTCTACCTCGTTCGCTGCGCCCTTGCTGGATCTGGAGGCCATCGACGTTCTGCGCCTGCCCAAGGGCCTGCTCGACACCAAGATTTGCACGACTTACCGCATTGTCGTGCTGAGCAAGCGCAATAACCGCCTGATCGTCGCAACGGCAGATCCCTCCGACCAGGAAGCGGCGGAAAAGATTAAGTTTTCCACCCAGATGGGTGTGGACTGGGTGATCGCCGAGTACGACAAGCTGTCCAAACTGGTGGAGACGTCGAGTACCACGGCTGCCGAGGCCATGGAAAGCATCATTGGCGATGATTTCGAATTCGATGAATCCACGGTGGATTCGGGAGCCGCTGAGGACAACGATGCCAGCGTCTCGGAAGTCGAGGATGCACCGGTCGTCAAATTCCTCCAGAAGATGCTGCTCGATGCCTTCAGCATGCGGGCTTCTGATTTGCACTTTGAGCCGTTCGAGCACACCTACCGTGTCCGTTTCCGAATAGACGGCGAATTGCGCGAAATCGCGTCGCCACCCGTGGCCATCAAGGAAAAACTTGCGGCACGTATCAAGGTGATCTCCAAGCTGGACATCTCGGAAAAGCGGGTGCCGCAGGACGGCAAGATGAAGCTCAAAATCGGCCCGGATCGCGTGATCGATTTTCGGGTCAGCACCTTGCCCACCATGTACGGCGAAAAAGTCGTGATCCGTATCCTGGACCCGAGCAGTGCCAAACTGGGCATTGACGCCCTGGGCTACGAGCCGGTCGAGAAGGAGCGTTTGCTGGCGGCCATACAGCGGCCTTATGGCATGGTGCTGGTGACTGGCCCTACCGGCTCAGGCAAGACGGTGTCGCTCTACACCTGTCTGAATATCCTGAACAAGCCGGGCGTCAACATTGCCACCGCTGAAGACCCCGCCGAGATCACCTTGCCGGGCGTTAACCAGGTCAGCATGAATGACAAGGCGGGCATGACTTTTTCAGTCGCGCTCAAGGCCTTTTTGCGCCAGGATCCCGACATCATCATGGTGGGTGAGATCCGCGACATCGAAACGGCCGACATTGCGATCAAGGCGGCCCAGACCGGCCACATGGTGATGTCAACGCTGCACACCAATGACGCGCCCACTACCTTGACACGCATGCGCAACATGGGAATTGCGCCGTTCAATATTGCATCCAGCGTGATCCTGATCACGGCGCAGCGGCTGGCGCGGCGCCTGTGCGTCAGCTGCAAGGCGCCTGCCGATATTCCGCGCGAAACGCTGCTGGAGGCAGGATTCAAGGAGGAGGAAGTCGATGGCTCCTGGACACCTTATCGCCCGGTGGGTTGCTCCATGTGCACAAACGGTTACAAGGGGCGCGTCGGCATCTACCAGGTCATGCCTATTTCCGAAGAGATTCAGCGGATAGTGTTGCGCGACGGCAGCGCCCTCGAGATTGCGGCGCAGGCAGAGGCTGAGGGGGTCAGGAGTTTGCGCCAATCCGGTCTGTCTAAAGTTAAACTCGGCACGACCTCCCTGGAAGAGGTTTTGGGTTGCACCAATGTTTAATGGGCGTGCAAAGTTGAACACACTGGTGAGTGACTGTGGCGACGGGATGGCCTGAGGCCGTCCATACAACGAGAAAACATCATGGCAACTGCAGTATCCAAAGGCGTCAAGGAATTTGTTTTCGAGTGGGAGGGCAAGGACCGGGGGGGTAAACCGGTCCGTGGCGAGATCCGTGCCTCTGGCGAGAACCAGGTCAAGTCTTCCTTGCGCCGGCAGGGTGTGTTGCCCACCAAAATCAAGAAACGCAGCATGCGCTCGGGCAAGGCCATCAAGCCCAAGGATATTGCCATCTTTACCCGCCAGCTCGCCACGATGATGAAGGCCGGCGTGCCCCTTTTGCAGTCATTTGACATCGTGGGTCGCGGCAACCCCAACGGCAGCGTGACCAAACTGCTCAACGATGTTCGCACTGATGTGGAAACCGGTACCTCGCTGAGCGCTGCGTTTCGCAAATACCCGCTGTATTTCAACGCCCTGTATTGCAATCTTGTCGAGGCGGGTGAAGCCGCCGGTATTCTGGAGTCCTTGCTGGACCGCCTGGCGGTCTACATGGAAAAGACCGAGGCCATCAAGTCAAAAATCAAGTCCGCCCTGATGTACCCCATCTCGGTGGTCGTGGTGGCTTTTGTGGTGGTGGCGGTGATCATGATTTTCGTGATCCCGGCCTTCAAGGAAGTGTTTACCTCGTTCGGGGCGGATTTGCCGGCACCCACGCTGTTCGTGATTGCCGTCAGTGAATTCTTTGTGGCTTACTGGTGGTTGATTTTTGGCGGTATCGGCGGTTCCTTGTATTTTTTCATGCAGGCCTGGAAGCGCAATGAAAAAATGCAGAAGTTCATGGACCGGCTCCTGCTCAAGGTGCCTGTGTTTGGGCCCCTCATTGAAAAGTCCTGCATTGCCCGCTGGACCCGTACCCTCTCGACCATGTTTGCGGCCGGTGTGCCGCTGGTGGAGGCCCTGGATTCCGTGGGGGGCGCATCGGGTAATTCCCTCTATGCCGATGCCACCGAAAAAATCCAGCAGGAGGTTTCGACAGGTACCAGCCTGACGGCTGCCATGGGCAATGCCAACCTGTTTCCCACCATGGTGCTGCAGATGTGCGCCATTGGCGAGGAGTCCGGCTCGGTCGACCACATGCTGGGCAAGGCCGCCGATTTTTATGAGGCGGAAGTTGATGAAATGGTGGCCGGCCTGTCCAGCCTGATGGAGCCCATCATCATCGTGTTTCTGGGCACGCTGATTGGCGGTATTGTGGTCTCCATGTACCTGCCCATTTTCAAGCTGGGCCAAGTCGTTTAATGACGACGGGATCGGGACTGGGTTTAGGGCCGGAGATCGATGCCCTGCTGGCCGGTTTTTTTGGCCTGCTCATTGGCAGCTTCCTGAACGTCGTAATCTATCGCCTGCCCAAAATGATGGAGCGGCAATGGGCGCAGGAATGTGCCGACCTGGCCGGAAACCCAGTGGAGCCCGGAGAGAAATTCAATTTGCTGGCACCGCGATCGCGTTGCTCCAACTGCGGCCATGTCATACGCTGGTATGAGAACATCCCGGTGGCGAGCTACCTGTTCCTCAGGGGGAAGTGCGCGGTGTGCGGGACGCCCTACGGCGTGCGCTATCCCATCGTGGAGGCGGTGACCGGCGCCCTGTTCTTCTTTTGCGCATGGCGTTGGGGCTGGTCGCTGGCTGCGCTGGTCTGGTGCGGATTCTCGGCGGCGCTCCTGGTGCTGGCGCTGATTGACTGGGACACGACCTTGCTGCCGGACGACATCACCTTCCCCTTGCTGTGGGCCGGACTGATCGTGGCGGCGCTGCAGTGGAATCCGGCCGTCAATCTGTACTCCGCCCTGTGGGGTGCGGTCGCCGGCTATCTCTCCCTGTGGCTGGTGTACTGGGCGTTCAAGCTGGTGACCGGAAAAGAAGGCATGGGTTACGGAGATTTCAAATTGTTTGCGGCACTGGGCGCCTGGTTTGGCTGGCAGGCACTGATCCCGATGATCCTGATGGCCTCCGTTATTGGCGCCGTCATCGGTATTGCGCTGAAGTTTTCCAGTGGACTGCGCGAGGGCGGTTACGTGCCATTTGGTCCTTTCCTGGCAGGTGCGGGATTTACCGCCATGGTGTTCGGGCCTCAATCGATTTTGCAGTTTGTGGGCTTGTGATGCCATGCCCTTCGCAGCCCAGCGCATCGGACTGACTGGCGGCATAGGCAGCGGCAAGAGTACGGTAGGCCGTCTGTTGGTGGCCAGGGGCGCGACGCTGGTCGACGCAGACGCCATCGCCCGTCAGGTGACGGCGCCCGGGGGCGCTGCGATCCATGAAATCCGCCATCGGTTTGGAAGTGCGGCCATCACAGCCGACGGGGCCATGGACCGTGACCGGATGCGCCAGCTTGCCTTCAACGACCCGACAGTCAAGCAGCAGCTGGAAGCCATCATTCACCCCTTGGTGAGTCAGGAAACCTTGCGGCAGTACGAACACGCGGTGCGGGCAGGCAGTTCATGCATCGTCTTTGACATTCCCTTGCTGGTCGAGTCGGGGCGCTGGCGGCAGCAGCTGGACCGGGTTCTGGTGGTGGACTGCAGCGAAGCCACCCAGATAGCCCGGGTCGTGGCCCGAGAAATGGGCCGCAGCGGCTGGACGCGTGATGTCGTTGAAAAGATTATCGCTGGCCAGGCCAGCCGCGCGCAGCGGCTCGCGGCAGCCGACATCTGTCTATACAACGACAGCCTGTCCCTTGAAGCCCTTGGCTTGCAGGTCAGGCAGCTGGCGAGCCGCTTCGGGCTATGATGCGCAGACTAGCATCCCCAATGAAGTTGACGAAAATAGCGCTGTGATTCTTTACGAGTATCCTTTTAACGAACGCATACGCACCTATTTGCGCCTGGAGCACCTGTTCCGCCGCCTGGGTGAACTGGTGGAGCGGGAGAGCCCGACGGATCATCACTATGCCATCACGACCATATTCGAAATCATGGATGTGGGTGCCCGGGCGGATTTGAAAACCGATGTGCTCAAGGACCTCGAAAAGCAGAAACATGTGCTGAATGGTTACCGCGGCAATCCGGCCATTTCCGAGGCGGTGCTCGATGAAGTGACGGGGCAGCTTGAGGGCTGTTTTGCTGCCCTGAACAACCTTCCGGGCAAGGCTGGGCATTCGTTGACCGAAAACGACTGGCTCATGAGCATACGCAGCCGTGTCGGTATTCCGGGCGGAACCTGCGAGTTTGATTTGCCGGCCTACTATGCATGGCAGCATCTGGCTTCCGCCACGCGCCAGCGCGATTTGCAGCGCTGGGTGGCGCCACTCGTACCGCTGGCTGAATCCATACGCGTGCTGCTGACGCTTTTGCGCGACTCGGGTGCACCGCAAAAAGTGGTGGCGCCGGGGGGGCAATACCAGCAGACGCTGCCGCAGGGACGCACCTTCCAGCTGCTGCGCCTGCGCATTGACCCTGCAAAGGGGCTGATTCCCGAAATCAGCGGCAATCGCCTGATTGTGTCGGTACGCCTGATGCGCCACGAGAGCGATGACCGGCTGCACGCGAGCACAGATGATTCGACGTTTGAGTTGACGCTTTGCTCCTGACCGGTTGATTTTTGCAGAACCGTTTGAGGTCATGTCAGCCATGAATGAAGACCCGATACCCGTCAAGCGGGTGGTATGCCCCGGCTGCGGCGGTCAAAGCATCTATGCACCGAGCAATCCCTTCCGGCCCTTTTGCAGCGAGCGCTGCAAAAACATCGATTTGGGCGCTTGGGCCAGCGAGGGGTTCAGGTTGCCGGCGGACGCCCCGCCTGATAATGAAAACCCTGGTGACCCCAGGCTGCAATAAGCTTTAGAGCCGCAAGCGGCGTAGAACCGCATCAAGAAGATCAAGAAGATCAAAAAGGTTTGGAAGAGGAAGAGAGGGAGAGGAAATGAAGAAGTCCGTTATCTGGCCGGCACAGGCCGTCCTGGTCGTCGCCGCGCTGATGCAGGGCACGGCGCACGCCCAGCCTGCAGAGCCTGCACAAACCGGAAATAGGCCTGAAAAAGCCAAATCCGGCAAAAAAGCAGCCAAAACCCCAACCCGGGGCAGCAAGGTCAAGTTCATGCCCGGATCCGAAGAGACGGTCAGCCAGCGCGTGGCCCGGCTGAAGCGTGAATGCAAGGGGGCTGTGAACGCGGGCGCCTGCGAAGGCTACACGCGCTAACCGGGCGCGCCGTGGGCGCTATGTGACGCTATTGAGGCTACCCCCGGACGGCGTTGAAAGGTCTCAGGCGGCAGTCGTGCCCAGTACCTGCTGGAGTTCGCCGTTCTGGTACATCTCCATCATGATGTCCGAACCGCCAATGAACTCGCCCTTCACATACAGCTGGGGAATGGTGGGCCAGTTGCTGTATTCCTTGATGCCGTGACGGATTTCCTCGTCTTCCAGCACGTTGACCGTCACAGGTTTGTTCACCCCGCAGGCTTTCAGCACCTGGATGGCGCGGCCTGAAAAGCCGCACATCGGGAACTGGGCCGTGCCTTTCATAAACAGGACGACGTCGCTGGATTTGACGATCTGGTCAATGCGTTGCTGGGTGGTGTCGCTGGTGCTCATGGTGAAATCCTTTGGAATGGGCGCTAAGGGCCCGTGCAGGGTCGAAAAACAGACGTTTTCCGCCGGGCCGTTCTTTAATATATGGAATCCGGGAATCAGAATTCAACGGTCTGAAGAACCTGATTATCCCGCTGTTTGAAACCGGGTGCTGGGCGCTACCCGCCCGTCCGGACCTTACGGCCTCCGCGCGGGATACTTAGCCTGGCCATTGGCCGCCCGAGCAGCGCGCGATGCCGGCCAGGTCCGGCCGGCTCTGGACCTGCGAAAAGCCCTGCTCCGCGAGGAGACCGCGTACCGCAGCGGCCTGGTCATAGCCGTGCTCCAGCAGGAGCCAGCCGCCGGGCTCCAGGTGTCCCGGCGTCTGCGTCACAATTTTCCGGATATCTTCCAGCCCGTCTGTACCCGCTGCCAGCGCCGGAAAAGGCTCATGCGCCAATGCCACCAGGTGCGGGTCGGCGCTGGCGATATAAGGCGGATTGCTGGCGATCAGGTGAAAGTGTCCACTAACTTCTGTCAGCCAGTCGCTCTCCCGGAAATCGAGCTCCAGCTGGAGGCGTCGGGCGTTTGCACGGGCCACGGCCAGCGCGTCGGCACTCGCGTCCACGGCAACCACCCGGGCCTCCCGGCCGGCCGCTTGCAGGCTGTGCGCGATGGCCAGCGCAATGGCTCCGCTGCCGGTGCCCAGGTCAAGAATTTGCGGCCGTGCCGGCATGGTCGGCGCCTGCAGCACCTCCAGCGACCAATGCACCAGCGTTTCGGTGTCGGGGCGGGGCACCAGCACCCGGGCGTCGACCTGCAGGTCCAGGCCAAAAAACTCCTTGCTGCCGACGATATAGGCCAGGGGCTCACCGCTGGCCCGGCGCAGGCTGAATGCCCGCAAGCGCCCGGCGACCCCTTCCGTCAACTCATCGGTGTCATGCGCCAGCAGCCAGGCCCGGTCGGTGGCGGGCTTGCCCAGCGCGTGCAGCAGCAGCAACTGGGCGTCCAGCCGATCCAGCCCGAGTGCCTGGGCGGCACCCAGGGCTTGGGCGCAGGTGGGCTGGCGTTGTGGATGGTTCATCGGACAGCCTTGCATTTGCTATAAGAGAAATAGCTGCTTGTTCTCATAAAGATGGGGTTAGAGGCTGATTTGACGCGTGAGGAGCGGCGATCAACCGCTTAAAAGCCGTTGTTGGCGGTTTCCAGCTCGGCCAGCTGTTCGGCGCCGCGCGCCACCTGCAGCGCCGTGATGACATCGCCCAAATCGCCTTCCATGATGGCCAGCAGCTTGTACAGCGTCAGATTGATGCGGTGGTCGGTCAGGCGGCCCTGCGGGAAGTTGTAAGTGCGGATGCGGTCGCTGCGGTCGCCCGTACCGACCAGGCCCTTGCGCAGCGCCGCGTCCTTGGCGGCGCGCTCGGCGCGGTCTTTTTCATGGATGCGGGCGGTCAGCACCTTGAGCGCCTGGGCCTTGTTGCTGTGCTGGCTGCGGCCCTCCTGGCATTCGGCGACGATGCCGGTCGGGATGTGCGTGATGCGCACCGCCGAGTCGGTCTTGTTGATGTGCTGGCCGCCGGCGCCGCTGGCGCGGTAGGTGTCAATGCGCAGGTCGGCCGGGTTGATCTGGATGGCCACGGCCTCATCGGGCTCCGGCATTACTGCCACGGTGCAGGCGCTGGTGTGGATTCGGCCCTGGGTCTCGGTGGCCGGCACGCGCTGCACACGGTGCCCGCCCGACTCAAAGCGCAGCTTGCCGTACACGCCCACGCCCGTGGCATCGGTGGGTCCGTCCACGCGCAACACCACCTCCTTGTAGCCGCCCAGTTCGCTGGATGATTCGCTGATGATCTCGACCTGCCAGCGGTTGCGTTCCGCGAAGCGCGTGTACATGCGAAAGAGGTCGCCGGCGAACAGCGCCGACTCGTCACCGCCCGTGCCGGCGCGGATTTCAATAAAGGCCGCCCGCGCGTCGTCCGGGTCTTTGGGAATCAGCATGAGCTGCAGGGCTTCATCGAGCCGGGCGACATCCAGCTTGGCGGCAGCGATTTCCTCTTCGGCCATGGCGGCCATTTCGGGGTCGTCTTTGGCTTCCGCCAGCATGCCCTCGGCACTGACCAGGTCGGCCTCGCGGCTGGTGAGCCGGGTGTATTGCTCGGCCACCACGCTGGCTTCGGCATGCTCCCGGGTCAGGGCGCGAAAACGGTCCAGATCGCTCACGACGTCGCTGGCGGACAGCAGGGAGTCCAGTTCATGCAGGCGCAGCAGCTGACGGTCCAGGGTTTGGCGGAGAAAGGGTTTCATCGAGTCGAAGGCCGGAGTGGCGAAAAAATCAGGGAGAGCACACCGGCGAAGCCGCCGGCAGGAAAGCAGCCGTTCTGGCGGCTGCGGCGGCGCGGAAGGCCGGCGCTAACGCTCTTTGTGTTCTTTGGGCAGTTGCCCGCGCAAAAACAGCCTGGACACCGTGTTCGCCGTGACCTCGCGGCTGGCGGCGTCACCCGCGTGCAATTCGGCCAGGGCGCCGTGCAGCATTTTCTGTGTGAGGCCGCGCGTCAGCGCATCCAGCACGGCATCCATAGGCTCGCCCTTGGCCAGCAGTTTTTTGGCCCGGGCAATTTCCGCGGCGCGCCACTCGTCGGTTTGCGCATTGAGCTGCTGGATCAAGGGCACCGTGCGGCGCTGGCCCAGCCAGTGCATGAAGTTCTGCACGCCGGCATCAATGATGACCTCGGCCTGGGCCACGGCGGCCTGGCGGTTGTCCTTGCCAGTCTGGACGACGTGCGCCAGGTCGTCCACGGTGTAAAGGTAGATGTCGGGCAGGGCCTTGACCTCGGGTTCGATGTCGCGCGGCACGGCCAGGTCGACCATGAACATGGGGCGGTGTTTGCGCAGCTTGACCGCACGTTCCACGGCGCCCAGGCCAATGATGGGCAGGGTGCTTGCCGTGCAGCTGATCACCGCGTCAAACTCGTGCAGGCGGCTGGGCAGATCGGCCAGGCGCATGACTTCGGCACCGAAGCGGCTGGCGAGCTTTTCGCCGCGCTCCAGCGTGCGGTTGGCAATCGCCATAGACCTGGGGTTTTTGGCGGCAAAGTGGGTGGCTGCCAGGTCGATCATTTCACCGGCGCCGACGAACAGCACCTTGATGTCGCCCAGGTTTTCAAACAGCTGGCCGGCCAGCCGCACGCTGGCGGCCGCCATGCTGATGCTGTGCGCGCCAATCTCCGTGCTGGTGCGTACTTCCTTGGCGACGGCGAAGGAGCGCTGGAACAGCTGGTGCAGTGTGCTGCCCATGGCGCCCGCGTCCTCCGCGGCACGCACCGCGTCTTTCAGCTGGCCCAGAATCTGCGGCTCGCCGAGCACCATGGAGTCGAGCCCACTGGCGACGCGGAAAGCGTGGCGGGCTGCCTGGTCGTCCTGCAGTGTGTAGGCGTGCGAACGCAGCAGGGCAGGCGAGACGCCGCCGTTGTGCGCCAGCCACTCCAGCGTGTGTTCCAGATCGTTGTGGTCGCCCGCGCAATAAATCTCGGTCCGGTTGCAGGTCGAGAGCAAGGTGGCCTCGGGCTGGCGGGCCAGCGATTCGCGCAAGCCGCGCAGCGTGGGCTCGATTTGGTCCAGGGCATAGGCGAATCGCCCGCGCAAATCGAGCGGTGCGGTGGTATGGTTTAGCCCCAGGGCCCAGACTGACATCTCCCGATTATA
This sequence comes from Polaromonas sp. P4_H1, assembly GCF_056400945.1. Taxonomy (NCBI): domain Bacteria; kingdom Pseudomonadati; phylum Pseudomonadota; class Betaproteobacteria; order Burkholderiales; family Comamonadaceae; genus Polaromonas; species Polaromonas sp. P4_H1. Next base: position 275,111 of record NZ_JBFUKG010000004.1, read on the forward strand.
AAATTGAAGCGCGGGAGGGTCATTTGGCCTGGATCAATCACCCTTCAGAGCCTTTTGGAGGCTGTTTTCAGGGCTTGCCCGTGACTTTGACCGCCGCCGCCATGACCGCTTACCTGCTGACCAACCACTTGCTCAATTTCATGGCGCCGGCCGCGTTTGTCGCTGTGCTGCTGGTGCTCCTGCCCCGTCTCTTTTCCGGATTTTTTAAATCAAAAAGACCGCTGGCTCAAGCAGTTTGGATGCAGTTTGCTATTGTTTTCGTAGCGGGCATGGCTGTCCTGGTGGCCGGGCTGCTGATCTTCGGCCACGACGGAAAAATGCTGACCTATGCCGCGCTGGTGGTGGTTGCGGCGCTGTGCCAGTGGGTCCTGCTGCGTGGCTGGAAGGCCTGAGGGAATCTCTATAAATTCAATTCCCGGGCGCATGGCCGCGTTGCGCGGTGCTCGGAATCCTCATGCACCCAAGTGCAATCCGGTGTCCTGCGCTCCGGGCGCCTTGCCCTGCATCCCGGGAATTGAATCTCCAGAGGTCCCCCGCGCGGTTTACGAATCAGGCCGGAAGGCATCCACCCGGTCAGTGATGATGCCGTCGGTGCCCAATTCGATCAGCCGGCGGGCGCTGATTTCGTCATTGACGGTGTAGCTGAGCGTCCTGAAGCCGGCTTTTTGGGCCTGTGCCACCGTATCTGCGTTCCAGAGCTTTTGATTGCAGACGATGGCCACGCATCGCAGCTTTGTCGCGGTTTCCAGCCAATTTTCGGGTAGCTCGTCGAGCAGCAGGCCGCGTGGCAGCCCGGGCTGGGCAGCCCGCGCCGCCTCCAGCGCCGCAGGTTGGAACGACGTGAGCAAGGGAGGGATGGCAGTGCTCTGCCACAGTCGGGCCGCTTCATTGGCCACCACGGTGCCGGTGCGGCTTTCGACTCCCGGCGTGGGTTTGATCTCGATATTCAAAAAATAACTGTTGTCGAGGCAGTAACGCGCAATGCTGTCGAACGTGGGCAAGGCTTCACCGGCAAAAGCAGGCGAGTGCCAGCTGCCCGCGTCGAGCTCGGACAGTGCTTCCCAGGGCTGCTCGCCGGCCACGCCCCGGCCGTTGGTGGTGCGCTCCAGCGTGGTGTCGTGCAGCAAAAACGGCACGCCGTCGGCACTCAGCTTCACATCGCACTCGAACATGCGGTAGCCGTGGCTGGCCCCCAGCCTGAACGACGCCAGCGTGTTTTCAGGCGCCAGCTTGCCAGCGCCGCGGTGGGCGATCCAGCGCGGGTAGGGCCAGGAAGCTGAAGCCCCACTGCTCGCTACTTCGTGTGGCGACCCGTTGTTCATGGCAAACGTTTCCCTGTCCCGGCGTCAAACCAGTGCAAACGGTCAGTGCGCGGCGTCACATGAATGGTGGCGCCGATTTCGGGTGCGGACGACAGACTCTCATCGGTGCGTACGATCAGGAACTCGTCACCCATGCGGCAGTACACCAAACGCTCAGCGCCCAGCATTTCAAGGGTGTCAACCTGCACCGCCCAGCCGGTCGGGCCGATTTGCAGGTGCTCGGGGCGGATGCCCAGAATGGTGCCGGGCTTGCCACCGAAGTCAGCGTTGGGGGCGTGCTTGAGGAGGTTCATCGGCGGCGAGCCCATGAAGCTCGCCACAAAGGTGGTGGCGGGGCGGTTATAGACCTCTTCGGGGGTGCCGAACTGCTCCATGCGGCCCGCGTTCATCACGATCATGCGCTGTGCCAGTGTCATCGCCTCCACCTGGTCATGCGTGACGAACAGCGCGGTGATGCCGAGCTCGCGGTGCAGCTTCTGGATCTCCAGCCGCGTCTGCACGCGCAGCTTGGCGTCGAGGTTGGAAAGCGGCTCGTCGAACAAAAACACCTGGGGCTGGCGCACGATGGCGCGGCCCATGGCTACGCGCTGGCGCTGCCCGCCTGAGAGTTCGCGGGGTTTGCGGTCCAGCAGGTGGCCGAGTTCGAGGATTCCGGCGGCCTTGTCGACGCGGGTCTTGATGTCATTCTTCGGAATTTTTGCGATCTTCAGGCCGTACGCCATGTTGTCGAACACGCTCATGTGCGGGTAGAGCGCGTAGTTCTGGAACACCATGGCRATGTCGCGCTCGGCAGGCTCCAGGTCGTTGACCACCTTGCCGCCGATGGCGATCTGTCCCTCACTGATTTCCTCAAGGCCGGCGACCATGCGCAGCAGCGTTGATTTGCCGCAGCCGGAAGGGCCGACGATGACGATGAATTCGCGGTCTGCGATTTCGGCATTCACGCCATGCAGGACCTGCACGGTGCTTTTGCCGGCGCCGTAGCGCTTGATGACGTTGTTCAGCGAGATGGATGCCATGGGTGTTGCGCCTGCTTGTTGTCTTTTCTTGTCATTTTTGTCGTTGTCGTTTTTGTGTTTTCTGCCTATTTCTCGGTATCCACCAGGCCCTTGACAAACCACTTCTGCATCAGCACCACCACGAAGGCGGGCGGCAGCATGGCCAGAATGGCTGTGGCCATGACCACGTTCCATTCATTGGCGGCGTCACCGCCGGCGATCATGCGCTTGATGCCGATCACGACGGGGTACATGTCTTCACTGGTGGTGGCCAGCAGAGGCCAGAGGTACTGGTTCCAGCCGTAAATGAACTGGATCACGAACAGCGCGGCCATTGATGTTTTGGACAGCGGCAGCAGGATGTCCTTGAAAAAGCGCATCGGGCCCGCGCCATCCATGCGCGCGGCCTCTACCAGTTCATCGGGCACCGTCAGGAAAAACTGGCGGAACAGGAAAGTTGCCGTGGCGGACGCAATCAGCGGAATGGTGAGGCCCGCGTAACTGTTGAGCATGCCCAGATCGGAAACTACCTTGTAGGTGGGGCCTATCCTCACTTCCACGGGCAGCATCAGGGTCACAAAAATCGCCCAGAAAAAGAAGTTTTTGAGGGGAAAACGGAAGTAGACGATGGCAAAGGCCGACAGCAGCGAGATCGCGATCTTGCCGAAGGTAATCACCAGCGCCGTCACGAGGCTGACCCACATCATGCGGGCGACAGGCGCGTTGGAACCCGTTCCGGTATCACGGCCGAACAACGCGGCGCGGTAGGTGTCCCAAAAATGGTTGCCCGGCAGCAGAGGCATCGGGGCCTGCACGATTTCCTGCGCGGTATGGGTGGACGCCACGAAAGCCAGGTAGAGCGGAAAAGCGACAATCAAAACGCCCAGGATCATCACTGCATGGGCAAGCAGCCCCAGGGTGGCGCGGCGCTCAACCATGAGGGCGCTCCTGCTGAAATTGCGGCGCAGCAGCCGAGGCTGAACTCATGATGGGCAGGAACATCAGTACACCACTTTCTTTTCAACATACCGGAACTGCACCACCGTCAGGGCAATCACGATCAGCATCAGGACCACCGATTGCGCCGCTGAACCGCCCAGGTCCATGCCCTTGAAGCCATCGTAGTAGACCTTGTAGACCAGGATGGATGTGTCCTGGCCGGGGCCGCCATGAGTGGTGGCATCGACGATGGCAAACGTGTCGAAGAATGCGTACACCATGTTGATCACCAGCAGGAAGAAGGTGGTGGGCGAGAGCAGCGGAAATTGAATCGTCCAGAAACGCCGCCAGGGCCGGGCGCCATCGATGGCGGCGGCCTCGATCAGCGATTTTGGAATCGACTGCAGGCCGGCCAGGAAGAACAGGAAATTGTAGGAAATCTGCTTCCACACGGCGGCCATCACGATCAGCGTCATCGCGTGGCCGGAGTCGAGCAGGTGATTCCAGTTGATGCCCACCTGGTCCAGTGCATAGGCGACCACGCCCAGCGCCGGAGAAAACATGAACACCCACAGTACACCAGCCACGGCAGGGGCCACTGCATAGGGGACGACCAGCAAGGTTTTGTAAAACAGCGCACCCTTGAGGATGCGGTCTGCAAAGATCGCCAGCGTCAGCGACAAAGAGATACCGAGCACCGCAACCAGCACGGAAAATACCGCGGTGGTTTTGAATGAGGCCAGGTAACCCGGATCGTTGAACAGGTTGTCAAAGTTGGCCAGACCGACCCATTCCGTGGAACTCCCAAAGGCATCCTGTAGCTGGAATGATTGCAGCAGCGCCTGCGCTGCGGGCCAGAAGAAAAACACGCTGATCACGATGACCTGGGGAGTCAGCAGCAGCCATGGCAGCCAGCCTGAGCGGAACAAGACGCGTTTTTCCATGGGCTTATTCAAGGTAAACAATCCGCCCGCCAGCAACCGGGCAGGCGGGGGATTGCGGGTTAGCCGTGGTGCAGGCCTGCGGCCGGCGCCGGGGATATCAGGGCTTGTTGGCTTTCTCGAAGCGTTCGAGCTGCTCGTTGCCGCGTTTCACAATGGCATCAAGGGCTTCCTTGGCTGATTTCTTGCCGCTCCAGACCTGCTCCAGCTCTTCATCCTCGATCGCGCGAACCTGTACGTAGTTGCCCAGGCGGATACCGCGGCTCTTGTCGGTGACCTTGCGAATCATCTGTGTCACGGCGACATCGGTGCCCGGTTTTTCCTTGTAGAAGCCGGATTTTTCTGTCAGCTGGTAGGCGGCCGTGGTGACCGGCAGATAGCCGGTACGCTTGTGGCTGGCTGACTGCACTTCAGGGCTGGAGATGTAGTTGAAGAAGGCTGCCACCCCCTTGTATTCAGCGGGTTTCTTGCCCGACATGACCCACAGGCTGGCACCCCCGATCACCGTGTTTTGCGGTGCGCCGGGGACGTCAGGGTAGTAGGGCAGCGGGGCCAGGCCATAGCTGAATTTGGTGTTTTTGGCCACATTGCCGTAGAAACCCGAAGAGGTGTTGATCATTGCGCACTCGCCCGAAATGAAGCTCGCTTCGGGCACATTGCCACGGCCCTTGTAGACGAACAGGCCCTGCTTGGACATGCTCGACAGGTTCTCGATATGCCGCTGGTGCAGCGGTGAGTTGATTTTCATCCGCGCGTCCATGCCGGCCAGGCCATTGGACTTGCTGGCGAATTCGACGTTGTGCCAGGCGGAAAAGCTTTCCAGCTGGGTCCAGCCCTGCCAGGCCGTCGTGAAGGGGCACTTGTGGCCGGAGGCCTTGAGCTTGGCAGCCGCCAGCGCGACTTCGGGCCAGGTGGAGGGCGCCTTGTCCGGGTCCAGTCCTGCCGCCTTGAAGGCGTCCTTGTTGTAGTAAAAAATGGTGGTGGAGCTGTTGAACGGGAAACTCAACATCTGGCCGTTTGGCGCCGTGTAGTAGCCGGCGACTGCCGATATGTAGGCGGCCGGGTCGAATTTCAGGCCGGCATCCTTCATGACCTTGGCTACGGGCACGATCGCGCCCTTGCTGGCCATCATGGTGGCGGTGCCTACCTCGAACACCTGCAGGATGTGCGGCGCGTTACCGGCGCGGAAGGCGGCGATGGCGGCGGTCATCGACTCGTCGTAGCTGCCCTTGTAGGTGGCCACGACCCGGTACTCCTTCTGGCTCGCATTGAAATCCTTGGCCAGGTCGTTGACCCATTCATTGTTAACGGCAACCATGGAGTGCCACCACTGGATCTCTGTTTGCGCCTGGCTCGCCAGGGGGGCAACAAGGGCGCAGGCAGCGATGGCCAGTGCGGAGAAACGGGTTTTCATGAAAACTCCTGATATGGATGCCCCATTTTTTGGGGCTGTTATTGAAATAGGTCAGTCTAGGAACTGTTTGTGACAGGCCGATTTAAGCGATTTGGTGCCTTCTTAACAAGCGGGGTTTCCATGAGGCCATTGGGCCGGGTCCCCGGCCAAACGCCGTGCTGCGGTAACATAGGGCAACAGCGCTGGACGTGGGTCCGAAGCCGCTGATTTTCACGATGAACGCCCCTACTACCCTTCAAGAATTGAACGTTTTTGCGGATGACGCAAAGCCCGGCGAAGCACGCATTCGCGAAATTCCCTATAACTACACGTCCTTTTCCGATCGGGAAGTGGTTATTCGTCTGTTGGGCGCGCCTGCCTGGGACTTGCTGAACCGCCTTCGCGACGAACGGCGCACCGGCCGGTCTGCCCGCATGCTCTATGAGGTGCTCGGGGACATCTGGGTGGTTCAGCGCAACCCCTATCTGCAGGATGACCTGCTGGACAATCCCAAACGCCGCAAGCTGCTGGTGGATGCCTTGCACCATCGCCTCTCCGAAGTCGGAAAGCGCCGCACACCGGAGGCTGACAGCCAGCGCGACGGCATCGTCGGCGAGCTGCTGGACGCGGCCCGCAGCGCGGTCAGCCGCTTTTCGGCCTCGTTTGAGGAAATAGCCGGCCTGCGCCGTCAGACCGAGCGCAAACTGCGCAAGCTGACGCTCAAGGACAACATCAAGTTTGACGGCCTGTCACGCGTCTCGCACGTCACCGACGCCACCGACTGGCGCGTCGAATATCCCTTTGTCGTGCTCACCCCCGATTCCGAGCAGGAAATGGCCGGATTGGTCAAGGGCTGTATCGAACTGGGCCTGACGATCGTGCCGCGTGGTGGCGGAACCGGCTACACCGGCGGCGCGATTCCGCTGACCTGGAAGTCGGCCGTCATCAACACCGAAAAACTCGAGGCGATGACCGAAGTGGAAATGGTCTCGCTGCCCGGTATTGCGCAGCCCGTGGCCACGGTCTGGACCGAGGCCGGCGTGGTCACGCAGCGTGTGGCCGATGCCGCCGAGCGGGGCGGTTTTGTGTTCGCGGTGGACCCGACGTCTGCCGAAGCGTCCTGCATTGGCGGCAATATCGCGATGAACGCGGGCGGCAAAAAGGCCGTGCTGTGGGGGACGGCCCTGGACAACCTGGCCTCCTGGCGCATGGTGACGCCCCAAGCCCAGTGGCTGGAAGTCACCCGGCTGGACCACAACCTGGGCAAGATCCACGACGCCGAGATGGCGAGTTTCGAGCTCAAGTATTTTGAAGCCGACGGCAAGACGCCGGTGCGCACAGAGCGCCTGGATATTCAGGGCAAGACTTTCCGCAAGGAAGGCCTGGGCAAGGACGTCACCGACAAGTTCCTCAGTGGCCTGCCGGGTATCCAGAAAGAAGGCTGCGACGGCCTGATCACCAGCGCCCGCTGGATCGTGCACCGCATGCCTGCACACACCCGGACCGTCTGCCTGGAGTTCTTTGGCAATGCCAAGGATGCTGTTCCCAGCATCGTCGAGATCAAGGATTTCATGTTTGCGGAACAAAAGCGCGGCGGCGCCATTCTGGCGGGCCTGGAACACCTGGACGACCGCTACCTGAAAGCGGTCGGCTATGCGACCAAGTCGAAGAAGCACGGCGGCCTGCCAAAAATGGTGCTGTTCGGCGACATCGCTGGCGATGACGCCGATGTGGTGGCGCGTGCGACCTCGGAAGTAGTGCGCATTGCCAACTCGCGCCATGGTGAGGGTTTTATCGCCATCAGCCCGGACGCGCGCAAGAAATTCTGGCTGGACCGCAAGCGCACCGCCGCCATTTCCCGGCACACCAATGCCTTCAAGATCAATGAGGATGTGGTGATCCCGCTGCCGCGCATGGCCGAGTACACCGACGGCATCGAGCGCATCAATATCGAGCTGAGCCTGCGCAACAAGATCAGGCTGTGCGATGAGCTGGAAGCCTTTTTCCTCAAGGGCAACCTGCCTCTGGGTAAATCGGACGATGCCAACGACATCCCGTCGGCCGAACTGCTGGAAGACCGGGTCGGCCAGGCGCTTGCCATGATTGCCGAAGTCCGGGCCCTCTGGGCCGGCTGGCTCGAGGGTATTGAGGCGTTTTTCCCGCAGCTGCAGGACCATACGCTGCGCGCCAGCTGGAAGACGCAGATCCGGGCCAGGCTCCAGACCCTGTTCAGCGGCGCGCCATTCCTGCCCATCCTGGAAGAATGCAACGCCATTCACAAGCGGGTGCTCAAGGGCCGCGTGTGGGCAGCGCTGCACATGCATGCTGGCGATGGCAATGTGCACACCAATTTGCCGGTCAACAGCGACGATTACGAGATGCTGCAGACCGCGCACGAAGCCGTGGCGCGCATCATGGTGCTGGCGCGTTCGCTCGACGGCGTGATTTCCGGCGAGCACGGCATCGGCATCACGAAGCTGGATTTCCTGACCGACGAGGAACTGCGCCCCTTCACCGAGTACAAGCAGAAGGTCGACCCCGAAGGCCGCTTCAACAAAGGCAAGCTGCTGCGAAATCAGGAGCTGAATACGCAGGATGGGAAAAGGCTCCCGGCCGATTTGACGAATGCCTACACGCCCAGCTTCGGCTTGATGGGTCATGAGTCGCTGATCATGCAGCAGTCTGACATCGGCGCGATTGCCGACAGCATCAAGGACTGCCTGCGCTGCGGCAAATGCAAGCCGGTGTGCGCCACGCATGTGCCGCGCGCCAACCTGCTGTACAGCCCGCGCAACAAGATCCTGGCGACCTCGCTGCTGGTGGAAGCGTTTCTCTATGAGGAGCAGACCCGGCGCGGCATCAGCATCAAGCACTGGGAAGAGTTTGAGGATGTGGCCGACCACTGCACGGTATGCCACAAGTGCCTGACGCCCTGCCCGGTGGATATCGACTTTGGCGATGTGTCGATGAACATGCGCAACCTGTTGCGCAAGATGGGCCAGAAGTCCTTCCGGCCCGGCAATGCGGCCGCCATGTTCTTCCTCAACGCCACCAATCCGCAAACCATCAAGTTCATGCGCGGCGCCATGGTCGACGTGGGCTTCAAGGTCCAGCGCCTGGCCAATGACCTGCTGCGCACCCTGGCGCGCAAGCAGACCGCCAGGCCACCGGCAACGGTGGGCAAGGCGCCGGTCAAGGAGCAGGTGATCCACTTCATCAACAAGAAAATGCCCGGTGGCCTGCCCAAGAAGACGGCCCGTGCCCTGCTGGACATTGAGGACAAGGATTACGTGCCCATCATCCGTAATCCAAAAAACACCACGGCGGAAACCGAAGCGGTGTTTTATTTCCCGGGTTGCGGTTCCGAGCGTCTGTTCAGCCAGGTCGGCCTGGCTACGCAGGCCATGCTGTGGCATGCCGGCGTGCAAACCGTGCTGCCGCCAGGCTACCTGTGCTGCGGCTACCCGCAACGCGGATCGGGCCAGTACGACAAGGCCGAGAAAATCATCACCGACAACCGGGTGCTGTTCCACCGCGTGGCCAATACCCTGAACTACCTAGACATCAAGACCGTGGTGGTCAGCTGCGGCACCTGCTATGACCAGTTGCAGGGTTACGAGTTCGAGAAAATTTTCCCGGGCTGCCGCATCATCGACATCCATGAGTACCTGCTGGAAAAAGGCATTACGTTGCGGACGGACCAGCCCGGCAAGGGCTATCTGTACCATGACCCCTGCCACAGCCCGATGAAGCTGCAGGAGCCGATGAAGACCGTCAAGGCACTGCTCGGCGACAACGTCCTCAAGAACGAGCGCTGCTGCGGCGAATCAGGCACGCTGGGTGTCACGCGTCCTGACATTTCAACGCAGGTCCGCTTCCGCAAGGAAGAAGAACTGCGAAAAGGCGAGGCCAGCTTGCGGGCCGCCGGTGCCGTGGGCGAGAGCGAAAACGTCAAAATACTCACCAGCTGCCCAAGTTGTCTGCAGGGCCTGTCCCGCTACGGAGGCGACCTGCAAAACGGCCTGCTTGAAGCCGATTACATCGTCGTCGAAATGGCCAACCAGATTCTGGGCAAGGAATGGCTGCCGGCCTATGTCGAGGCGGCCAACCACGGTGGGATCGAGCGGGTGCTGGTGTAGAGAACAGGAAAGCCGGGAAAGCGCTCGCGGTTTTTCCAGTGGCTCCCGGTTCAGCAATGCAACCTGCCCCAGACAGGCGTTCGACCTCCGCAGGTTTCGATTTGGTTTACTCAGAAAGTGATGCATCACCATGGCAGGTCTCCAGGCCGGTTCACCGATTCCCACGGCGCTGACGGTTCACAGCCAGTCCCGTATTCTTGAAATCGCGTTTTCGGACGGCGCCGAATTCAGGATTCCGTTTGAACTGATGCGTGTGTACTCGCCGTCTGCGGAAGTGCAGGGCCACGGCCCCGGCCAGGAAGTGCTGCAGACTGGCAAGCGCGAGGTGAATATCGTCGAGCTGGAACCCATAGGCAACTACGCGGTCAAGCCGGTATTTTCCGATGGCCATGAAAGCGGTATTTTTTCCTGGGACTACCTGTATCACCTGGGTGTCGAGCAAGAGCGTCTGTGGGACGACTACAACCGGCGACTCCAGGCTGCGGGTCGGGACAGGGACGCCCCCATGGTCGAAGCCGCAGGTCACGCCTGCGGGCATCACTGAGGAACGCCACTACCGGCGAGGCCTGCCCGCATGGTTGTGCGGGACTGTTGTTTTTCCGGGATAAAAATTCACAATGCCCTGAACCGGTGCAGGGTTGTAGCAACCAATTGGGGCATTGCCCCCTAGCATTCACTTTATGACGAAAACCCATTTCGGCTTTGAATCCGTCGAGGAGCAGGACAAGGCGCGACGCGTGCGCGGCGTGTTTGACTCCGTGGCACCCAAATACGACGTGATGAACGATTTGATGTCGATGGGCCTGCATCGCGCCTGGAAGGCTTACACCGTGCTGGTCGCCAATGTCAAGGAGGGCCAGCAGGTGCTCGACATTGCCGGCGGGACGGGCGACCTGGCCCTGGCTTTTGCGCCCAAGGTGGGCAACAGCGGGCGGGTGGTCCACACCGACATCAACGAGGCGATGCTCAGGGAAGGGCGCAACCGGCTGCTGGATGCCGGTGTGAACCTGCCCACACTGGTCTGTGATGCAGAGCACCTGCCGTTTGCCGATGCCAGTTTTGACGTGGTCACCGTCGCTTTCGGCTTGCGCAACATGACGCATAAAGAGGATGCCCTGCGCGAAATGAACCGTGTGCTCAAACCCGGCGGCAAGCTGCTGGTGCTGGAGTTTTCCAAGGTGGCCAAACCCCTGGAAAAGATTTATGACTGGTATTCGTTCAAGGTGTTGCCCAGGCTCGGCAAGCTGGTGGCCAATGACGATTCAAGTTACCAGTATCTCGCCGAGTCGATTCGCATGCATCCGAGCCAGGAAGAACTCAAAGCCCTGATGCTTAAAGGTGGTTTTGGTCATGTGGACTATCACAACCTGACCGGCGGGGTAGTGGCATTGCATGTTGCAATCAAATGCTGAAGAAGATTTTTTGAAGAAGTATTGAAGAAGAGTTGAAGAAGAGTTGAAGAAGTTAAACGGACTTTAAATAAACAGGCGAAAAGCTTGCTCAAAGGAGATGTCATGAAGATTTGGTCAGTCATTCTTTCTGCCGTAATGGCGCTCACCCTGGCTGTGCCGGGGACGGACGCCGAGGCTGCGCGTCTGGGTGGCGGCAAGTCAATTGGCAAGCAATCGTCCAATGTCACGCAGCGTGAGGCCACGCCGGGCGGCGCTACTTCCGCGACCAACTCCGCGGCCAAACCGGCAGCGCCTGCCGCGGCACCTGCCCCTGCCACCCCGAAAAAACCGTGGGGTGCCATGCTGGGCGGCCTGGCTGCCGGCCTCGGCCTGGCTTGGCTGGCTTCGTCGCTCGGCCTGGGTGAAGCCTTTGGCCAGGTCATCATGTTCGCGCTGCTGGCCCTGGTGATCATGGTGGTGATCGGTTTCGTCATGCGCAAGCTCAAGGGCGGTGGAGCAAGTCCTGCTGCTCCACGTACGCAGGATCCGTTTGCATTCCAGGGCGCGGGCAACGCTGCCACGCCGAGGAACTACAGTCCCGAAAATGTGGGCAACGACGCCTCGGCGCGACCCTGGGAGCGCAGCGGCATGGCGTTCGATGCCAACCGGGACGCGGCGGCCGCGCCCGCCGCGGGCTCCATGATTGGCTCGGCCTTGCTGGGCGCCCAGACGTGGGGCGTCCCTGCAGGGTTTGATGCCGAGGGCTTCCTCAAGGCCAGCAAGGCGAATTTCGTGACGCTGCAGGACGCCTGGGACCGTTCCGACATTCAGAGCTTGCGCGCCATGATGACCGACGACATGCTGGCGCAGATCAAGGCGCAGCTGGCCGACCGCGAATCTCACACCGGCGGTGTGGCCAACCGGACCGAGGTCGTGATGCTCAATGCGCAGCTGTTGGGCATAGAGGAGCTGAGCGATACGTACATGGCCAGCGTCGAGTTCTCGGGGATGATCCGCGAGGACGCTTCCGCTGGCGCCAGCCCCTTCCGCGAAGTCTGGAACATGACCAAACCCCGTAACGGCGGCAGTGGCTGGCTGGTCGCCGGTGTTCAGGCACTCCAGTAATCCCGCTAGCTGAACTGAAAAGCGCGGGTCCCAACTTCCAGCAGGGGCCGCGGAACCGGCTTAGCCGGGCCGCAGGCGCAGCGGCCCCCTCGGGGGGAAGAGAGCCACACGCAGTGGGCGAACGTGGGGGCCACATTGCTGTCAAAATCGGGGACGTATGAATAACACGTCCCCTTTTTCTTTTCTCGAGTCTGTCGCCAGCCGTTTTCAGCCGCCCGCCTGGGTGGTCGATGAAGGGCAGCGGCGGCTGGTGCTGTTTCTGAACCATGTCTTGCTGCAGGAGAAAGAGGCGCAGGATCGGTTGTTACGGCAAAAAGGCCGTGTTGTCCACCTTCGGTGGGGTGTTTTTGCGCTTGATTTGATCGTAACCCCGGCGGGTCTGGTTGACCGTGCGCCACCCGCAGCACAGCCGGACCTGCTGCTTTCGGTGGCCGCCGAGTCGCCCCTGGTCATCATGCAGTCGGTGGCTGCTGGCAAACCTCCGCCGGTGAAGGTTGAGGGCGATGTGCGACTGGCGGCCGAGTTTGGATGGCTGGCCGAAAATCTGCGTTGGGATGCCGAAGAGGATCTCTCCCGCCTGATAGGTGATGCGCCTGCGCACGCCCTCGCCGACGCAGCAAGGCGGCTGCTGGCCGGCCTGAAGCAGTTTCTGGCGCAGGCGCCAATGTCCCCGGCTCCATTCTCAACGTCCCCTTCATCCGCATCCTCATCTTCATCCGCAGCGCCCGGTTCTTCTCCGGATGCCGCGAAGGCTTCTGCATGACCCGGGTGTTCAGGGGGGGAGTCATTGTCTGGACCGTGCTTCGTTTCGGTCTCGATGAACTGGTTCTGTCCAGCTTTGAAAAACCGTGGATCCGCCTGCTGACCCGCATCGTCTCGCTGGGGCGGAACCTGAGCGCTCCCCGTGGCGCCCGTCTTCGCGAGGCGCTGGAAAGGCTGGGGCCTATCTTCGTCAAATTTGGGCAGGTGATGTCCACCCGGCGCGACCTGCTGCCGCCCGACATCGCCGATGAGCTGGCCCGCCTGCAGGACCGGGTGCCGCCCTTTGAGTCGGCCGTGGCCGTGGCCATCATCGAAAAGGCGTTTTCCCGGCCCCTGGATCGCATATTCGCGACGTTTGAGCAGATACCGGTGGCCAGCGCATCGATTGCCCAGGTTCATTTTGCGACGCTCCACGACGGCCGTGAGGTGGCCGTCAAGGTATTGCGCCCCAACATGCTGCCCGCGATCGAGAAAGACCTTGCGCTCATGCACATGATGGCCGGCTGGGTGGAGGGCGCATCCGCCGATGGCAAGCGCCTCAAGCCGCGGGAAGTGGTGGCCGAGTTTGATAAATACCTGCACGACGAGCTGGACCTGCTGCGCGAGGCCGCCAATGCGGCGCAACTGCGCCGCAACATGCAGAACCTCAACCTCGTCATGATTCCGGAAATGTTCTGGGACTACTGCATGCCCGATGTCATGGTGATGGAGCGCATGAAGGGGGTGCCCATAAGCCAGGTCCAGCGCCTGCGCGATGCCCGCGTGGACATGAAGAAGCTGGCCCGTGACGGCGTGACCATCTTTTTCACCCAGGTGTTTCGCGATGGTTTTTTTCATGCGGACATGCATCCGGGCAACATTCAGGTCAGCCTCGACCCGGAAACATTCGGGCGCTACATTTCGCTGGATTTCGGCATTGTGGGTACGCTCACAGAGGTGGACAAGGAGTACCTTGCTCACAACTTCAGCGCCTTCTTTCAGCGCGACTACAAACGCGTGGCCGAGCTGCATCTCGAGTCCGGCTGGGTGCCTGCCAGCACCCGTGTGGACGAGCTGGAAGCGGCCATTCGAGCCTGTTGCGAGCCGTACTTCGACCGGCCGCTCAAGGAAATCTCGCTGGGTCTGGTGCTGATGCGCCTGTTCCAGACCTCCCGCCGTTTTCAGGTGGAAATCCAGCCGCAACTGGTCCTGCTGCAAAAAACATTGCTCAATATTGAAGGGTTGGGGCGCGAACTGGACCCCGAACTCGACCTCTGGAGCACTGCCAAGCCTTTTCTTGAAAAATGGATGGTGGAGCAGGTGGGGCCCGAAAAGCTTTGGGCCCAACTCAAGGCCGAGGCCCCCGCTTATGCCAAGCTGCTGCCGGAGCTGCCGCGGCTGCTGGCCCAGTACCTTAAGGGGCCGTCGGGGCCAAGCCGCCGCGACGTGGAAGCCCTGCTGGTCGAGCAAAAGCGTACCAACAGGTTGCTGCAAAGCCTGATCTATGGCGGTTTGGGCTTTGTGCTGGGCCTGATCGTGATGCAATTGCTGTTGCGGGTCCGGATTTTTTGACGCCGGCCCGGGCGCCGCGGGTCTCCCCCGCCCGTTTGCCTTGAAGTTGGCGGCAACGCCTATAATTGAGGGTTTTGCGCTGGCAAGCCTTCTTCAGGCGCAATTTCCCGGACAGAACCTCTAGCACTATGCCAATCTACGCCTATAAATGCGAGTCCTGCGGGCATGCCAAGGACGTCTTGCGAAAGATATCGGATGCGCCCTTGACCGATTGCCCGCACTGCGGGGCCGCCAGCTTTAAGAAGCAGGTCACGGCAGCCGGCTTTCAGCTCAAGGGTTCGGGCTGGTACGTGACTGATTTCCGCGGCGCAGACAAGGCGGCTCAGCCTGCCAAATCGGGTGGCAGCGGCTCGACAGCGACGGAAAGCACGGAAAGCACGGACAGCAAATCCGCAGATACAGGCGCGGCCGCTGCAACGGCCAGCGCCCCTGCAACAGCTACGCCTGCGGCAGCGCCAGCCAGCCAGGGCGCGGCCAGCGATTCGTCATCCAAAGTCTCGTGATGAGCTCCATTCGCCGATGGCTTTTGGCCGGACTCCTGGTGCTGGTGCCTCTGGCCATTACCTTGGCAGTCCTCAACTGGATCGTTGCAACGCTTGATCAGACGCTCTTGATCCTGCCGGGGGCTTGGCACCCCGACAAGCTGTTGGGCTTTCACATTCCTGGTTTCGGTGTGCTCTTGATGCTGGCGATTGTGTTGCTGATGGGCGCCATTGCCAGCAACTTCTTTGGCAAGAAGCTGGTCCACTGGGGCAATTCGCTGCTGCACCGCATTCCCATTGTGCGGTCCATCTATTCGAGCGTGAAACAGGTGTCGGACACGCTGTTCTCCGAGAACGGCAATGCCTTTCGCCAGGCCCTGCTGGTGCAATGGCCGCGCGAGGGAGTCTGGACGATCGGATTCCTGACCGGCTTTCCGGGCGGCGATGTGGTCAACCATTTGCCGGGGGACTACGTGAGCGTCTACGTTCCCACGACCCCCAACCCCACGGGCGGTTACTTCGTCATGCTGAAAAAGTCCGAATGCATCGAGCTGAAAATGAGCGTCGACGAGGCACTGACTTACGTGATTTCGATGGGCGTCGTGGTTCCCGCAAGGCCCTTCCAGCCGCTGACCCCGCCCCTGTAAACGGCGAAAACTGCCCCAGAGGCATTGAAAGTTCGAGATTTTTATGGCTATTGCTTCCCAAATGCGTTCCAACTATTGCGGTCTGGTGACCGAAAGCCTCATGGGCCAGACCGTCAGCCTGTGCGGCTGGGTCAACCGCCGGCGTGACCATGGCGGCGTGATTTTCATTGACCTGCGCGACCGCGAAGGTTACGTGCAGGTGGTGTGCGACCCGGACCGTGCCGACATGTTCAAAACCGCGGAAGACGTGCGCAATGAATTTTGTGTCCAGGTCAAGGGCGTGGTGCGCGCCCGCCCGCAGGGCACCACCAACGACAGCCTGAAAAGCGGCAAGATCGAGGTGCTGTGCCATGAGCTGATCGTGCTCAACCCCAGTGTCACGCCGCCCTTCCAGCTCGATGACGACAACCTGTCGGAGACGACGCGCCTGACGCACCGGGTGCTGGACTTGCGCCGTCCCTACATGCAGAAGAACCTCATGCTGCGTTACCGCGTGGCCATGGAGACGCGCAAGTTTCTCGATTCCCATGGTTTCATCGACATTGAAACCCCGATGCTGACCAAGAGCACGCCTGAAGGCGCGCGCGATTACCTCGTGCCCAGCCGTGTCAATGAAGGCATGTTCTTCGCGCTGCCGCAGAGTCCGCAGCTGTTCAAGCAGTTGCTGATGGTGGCGGGCTTTGACCGCTACTACCAGATCACCAAGTGCTTTCGTGACGAAGACCTGCGTGCCGACCGCCAACCCGAATTCACGCAGATCGATATCGAGACATCCTTCATGGGGGAGCAGGACATCCGCGACATGTTCCAGGGCATGATCAGCAACATCTTCAAGACCGTGCTGGATACCGACCTTGGTGAGTTTCCGGTGATGGCCTACAACGATGCGATGCACCGTTACGGCTCCGACAAACCCGACCTGCGGGTGAACCTCGAGTTCACCGAGTTGACCGATGTCATGGCCGATGTCGACTTCAAGGTGTTCAGTGCGCCGGCCACCACCAAGGGCGGCCGCGTGGTCGCCCTGCGCGTGCCCGGCGGCTCGGAGATGAGCCGCGGCGAGATTGACGGCTACACCGAGTTCGTCAAGATTTACGGCGCCAAGGGCCTGGCCTGGATCAAGGTCAACGATGCGGGCAAGGGCCGCGAAGGGCTCCAGAGCCCCATCGTCAAGAACATCCATGACGCCGCCATTGCCGAAATCCTCAAGCGCACCGGCGCGCAGAACGGCGACCTGATTTTCTTTGGTGCCGACAAGGAAAAAGTCGTCAACGACAGCATAGGCGCCCTGCGCCTGAAGGTCGGCCACAGCGAATTCGGTAAAAAGACCGGCCTGTTCACCGCCGGCTGGAAGCCGCTGTGGGTCGTGGACTTTCCGATGTTCGAATTTGATGAAGAAGGCCAGCGCTGGAGCGCGGTGCACCACCCTTTCACGGCACCCAAGGACGGGCACGAAGACTGGATGGACACCGATCCCGGCCGCTGCATCGCCAAAGCCTATGACATGGTGCTCAACGGCTGGGAGCTCGGCGGGGGCTCGGTTCGTATCCACCGCGCTGATGTGCAGAGCAAGGTGTTCAACGCACTCAAGATCGGACCGGAAGAAGCGCAGCAGAAATTCGGCTTCCTGCTGGATGCCCTGCAATATGGCGCGCCGCCGCACGGTGGCCTGGCCTTTGGGCTGGACCGCATCGTCACCATGATGACCGGAGCCGAGTCGATCCGTGACGTGATTGCCTTCCCGAAAACCCAGCGTGCGCAATGTCTGCTGACCCATGCACCGAGCCCGGTCGATGAAAAGCAGCTGCGTGAGCTGCATATCCGCCTGCGCAATCCGCAGCCGGTTTGAATGTGGCCCCCACGGTCGCTCGCTTCGCGTAGCTTCCTGCCCCCCGAGGGGGCCGCTGCGCCTGCGGCCCGGCTGAGCCGGTTCCGCGGCCCCTGCTTGAAGGGGATGCCGCCACCACGCTTGCTCGTTGCGCCTCGGGGGCCGTCGGTGTTTGAGGAGCCATGAAGCGCTTCAAGATTCCGGAGTCGGTGCTGGTCGTCATCCATACGCCGCAGCTCGATGTGCTGTTGCTTGAGCGTGCCGACCATCCGGGCTTCTGGCAGAGCGTCACCGGCTCCAAAGACACGGTGGACGAACCGCTCCTGCAGACGGCGTTGCGCGAGGTGATGGAAGAAACCGGCATCGCCGCCGCACCCGCACAATTCCGGGACTGGGCGCTCTCCAATCGTTACGAGATTTACCCGGCCTGGCGCCACCGCTACGCGCCGGGGGTGACGCACAATACCGAGCATGTGTTTGGCTTGTGCGTGCCCGAGACCTGCGCTGTGACCCTCCATCCGCGCGAGCACACAGCCTGGCAGTGGTTGCCGTACCGGGCCGCCGCCGATCTCTGTTTTTCCCCTTCAAACGCTGAAGCGGTCCTGCTTCTGCCGCGCTTCATGGCTTGAAACGGACGGGGCCACGCGTTTGGCCTTGTTGTTTTACTTCACGCCGGGGCGGGTGCGCTGCCCGCATGTGGGTCGCAGCCGATTGGCAAATGTGGGGCAGTCGGTTTAAATGGGCTGACCAGTCCACACCACATCTGAAACTCACAAGCCCCCAGGCGAAATTCCCCGGCCCATGTCCCCACTCCACAAGTCCGAAGCCTTGCAATTGCTCGAAGGCGCCCAGGCCTTGTTTCCGGCACTCATCAAGGCCTTTGATGCCGCGGTCAACTGGATACAGCTGGAAACCTATATTTTTGACGTTCACGGCGTCGCCGCGGAGGTGGCCGAGGCGCTGGCGCGGGCAGCGGGGCGCGGTGTGACGGTCCAGGTGCTGGTCGATGGCATCGGCACCGATCCCTTGCCGGCCG
Organism: Polaromonas sp. P4_H1; assembly: GCF_056400945.1. Lineage (NCBI taxonomy): Bacteria > Pseudomonadati > Pseudomonadota > Betaproteobacteria > Burkholderiales > Comamonadaceae > Polaromonas > Polaromonas sp. P4_H1. Next base: position 293,665 of record NZ_JBFUKG010000004.1, read on the forward strand.
AATGGCAAAAAAAATTCAGCGAAACGGGCGTGGAGTGGTGCGTCTACTCGCCGCTGGCTTCCGGCTTCGGCGGGCTGGGCGGCTTGGGCCTGCTGGTGCCCGACCGCTGGCGCAGGCTGCACCGCAAGCTGTGCGTGGTGGACCAGCATGTGGTTTTTTGTGGTGGCATCAATGTGCTGGATGACTTTTACGATCCCAACCATGGGGAGCTCCAGGCCCCGCGTCTTGATTTTGCCGTAGCGGTGACAGGTCCGCTGGCCGCTGATGCCGCCGACGCCGCAGCGCTGCTCTGGTGGCGCGTTCAGGCAGGCTACAGCGCACGGCAAAGGCACTTGAGCGCGGCATGGGAAAAATTCAAGGCTGCCGGTTACGGCGGCCGCACCGGCAACGGAGTGCTCACGGGTCGGCCACGTTTCAGGCTTGCCGGCGCGTCGGGCGCGCGGGCCGCGCTGATACTGCGCGACAACCTGCGCAACCGCAGCAGCATCGAGCGTGTTTACCGCAAGGCGATTGGCCAGGCGCGCCAGGAAATCATCATTGCCAATGCCTATTTCCTGCCCGGCGGCAAGCTGCGCCGCGCCCTCATCAATGCGGCCAGACGCGGTGTGAGCGTGACCCTGCTGCTGCAGGGACGCTACGAGTACTTCATGCAATACCATGCTGCGCGACCGGTGTACGGCGCCCTGTTGGCGGCAGGGGTGGAAATCCATGAATACGAGGCGAGTTTTCTGCATGCCAAGGTAGCCGTTGTGGACGGACACTGGGCCACGGTGGGCTCGTCCAACCTGGATCCGCTCAGTTTTCTGCTGGCCCGGGAGGCCAACGTGGTGGTGGAGAACAAGGCGTTTGCCGAAGCGTTGAGAGACCGCCTGTGCGTGGCCATTACCAGCTACGGCCGGCGCATCGACCCCGCGGTCTACAGCCAGCGGCCGCTGGGCCAGCGTCTGCGGGGCTGGATGGCCTATGCCCTGATGCGACTGGCCTTGCTGATAACCGGACAGCGTTACTGAGCTCATTGCCCCCGGCATTGGCGGGGCGCGCGGGAGCCCCTGTTTTTGCTATTAAATATATAGCTGCTTGCGTATGTGTCCTATGGGCTGGCAGCTCAAAACCTTGCAAATTTCGGGACAAGACTGTTTCAGGACGGGCTGGTAATATCAGGCATGCTTATGAAATCCACCACGCACCCCCAGGGCTCCACCGACGAGGGAACGCCCGTATCCGTGAAGATCCGCGAGCGCCTGCATCAGGCACGCAAGCGTTTCCATGCGAACGACAACATTGCCGCGTTCATTGAGCCGGGCGAGCTCGAAAAGCTGCTTGACGAAGTTGAAGTCAAGATGCAGACCGTGCTTGACAGCCTGGTGATCGATACCGCCGGCGATCACAACACCAACAACACCGCGCGCCGTGTCGCCAAGATGTATCTGAACGAGGTGTTCAAGGGCCGCTATGTGCAGCCGCCCAGCATCACCGAATTCCCCAATGCCGAACACCTCAACGAGTTGATGATCGTCGGGCCGATCACCGTACGCAGCGCCTGTTCGCATCACTTCTGTCCGGTCATCGGCAAGATCTGGATTGGTGTGATGCCCAATGAGCACACCAATGTGATCGGCCTGTCCAAATATGCGCGGCTGGCCGAGTGGGTGATGGGGCGCCCGCAGATTCAGGAAGAGGCCGTCGTGCAGCTGGCCGATCTCATCATGGAGAAAACACAGCCGGATGGGCTGGCGATCGTGATGGAAGCCAGCCACTACTGCATGGCTTGGCGCGGTGTCAAGGACATGGACAGCAAGATGATCAATTCGGTGATGCGCGGCGTGTTCCTGAAGGACCCCAACCTGCGCCGTGAATTCCTTGCCCTGATTCCACAGAAAGGATGATCCCATGTTAGTCCGTTTGCTTTATGCCAGTCGCGCGCTGGATACCCGTCCCGATGCGATTGAGGCCATCCTGACCCAGTCACGCCAGTACAACCCGACCTGCGGCATCACCGGCATTCTTTGTTACGGTGGGGGGATTTTTCTGCAGGCCATCGAGGGCGGCCGCATGGCTGTCAGCGAGCTGTATGGCCACATCCAGCGGGACCCGCGCCACAAGGACGTGGCGCTGCTCGACTATGAAGAAATTTCCGAACGCCGCTTCGGCGGCTGGACCATGGGGCAGGTCAACCTGCTCAAGCTCAACCACTCCATCCTGCTGAAATATTCCGAAAAGCCGGAACTCGACCCTTACTCGGTATCGGGCAAGGTATCGATGGCCTTGCTGGAGGAATTGATGGCGACCGCCGCCATCATTGGCCGAGCCTGATTGCCTGGCACGCTTTTCATTGTGACCGGCGTGATGGCGCAGCTGGCAGTGGGTTCATGAGCATATGACCTCCGGCCTGCTGATCGGTTGCGACTTTTCCAGCAGTCCCACACGGCGCAAGCCGATCGTGATGGCTGCGGGCACGGCATCGCAGGGGCGGGTGCTGCTGGCCAGTCTCGAACGCGTGGCCTCGCTGGATGAATTTGATGAATGGTTGCGCCGGGAACGCGCCTGGATCGCAGCCTTCGATTTCCCGTTCGGCCTGCCGCGTGAACTGGTGGTGCATCTCGGCTGGCCCGAGCAGTGGCCGGCCTTGATTCGCCATTACGCCAGCCTGAGCCGGCCGGAGATACGAGACACCTTCGCCGCCTTTTGCGATGCGCGCCCCGTCGGGGGAAAGTTTGCCCACCGTGCGGCGGACAGGCCGGCTGGCTCCAGCCCGTCCATGAAGTGGGTGAATCCGCCGGTGGCCTACATGCTGCATGCCGGTGTGCCCCGGCTGCTGGAAGCCGGCGTGCACCTTCCCTGCCTGCACGAGGGGGATGTCAACCGTGTCGCGCTGGAAGGCTATCCCGGGCTGCTGGCCCGGGAGGTGCTCGGCAGTCGCTCCTACAAAAGCGACGACCGCGCCAAGCAGACGGCCGATCGCCTGATTGCGCGCAAGGACCTGATCACCGCCCTGGAGCACGGGCAGACCCGGCTGGGGGTGCGGCTGAAGGTCAGCCATGCCCAGCGGGACGCCCTCGTGGACGATGCCAGCGGCGACAGCCTGGATGCCGTGCTGTGCCTCATGCAGGCGGCGTGGGCAGCGCAGCAGGGTGCCCCCCGTTATGGCTTGCCACCCGACACCGACACGCTGGAAGGCTGGGTGGTCACTGCCTAGAATACGATGCGATTTGCTGGGCTTGCCGAGTTTGCTGGTTATTCATACAGTCTTTCAGGTACATTCGGTGTTCGACCCGGTCAAGCTGCGCTGGGTTTTTTTGGGGCGCCGGTTTGGGTGCCCGCGGCAAGGCACAGGGCAGTTGTGGTGCCTGTAAATAATCATTAATTTCGGCCGAGAACCCATCAAGCAAGGAATCGTGCGCTATCAATTTAACAGCCTATGAGCCTGGCAATCCGTGACGAGGTGAAGGCGCTCGCGGCTCTCGCCCTGACGGTCTGGCTGGCCTGTTGCGTTCCCGCACGTGCGTCGGCACCGGCCCAGGCCATGTGGATGGGCGTGGTTACCTATGTCGTGGATGGCGACACCGTCTGGGTGCGGCCAGCGGATGGCGGCAAGCCCGTCAGCGTGCGAGTGGACGGCATTGACGCCCCCGAGATTTGCCAGCCGGGAGGTGGCATTTCCCGCGACGCGCTCAAGCGGCGGACCTTGGGCCAGCGCATCGCGGTTTTCGGCAGGCGCCACGACGACTACGGTCGGCTACTGGCCCGGCTGGAATTGAATGGCGATGACCTGGGCCAATGGATGGTCTCCCAAGGCCAGGCGTGGTCGTATCACTATGGCCGGCGACCTGGCCCCTACGCCCTTCAGCAAAGCCGCGCGAAAGCCGGGGGGCTTGGTCTTTTCTCACGGTCTCATGCCATGCCCCCTGTCTATCCCCGGGCATTTCGCAAGCAGCATGGACCTTGCCACGCTTGAGCCTTTGAGTCGTTCCCTGAGTTGCGGTGTTTCCTGAACGATGTCAGTCGGGGCCAGGTGACGGATTCTGGATTTGTCCTACGGCATCTTCGGCGGGGGCTGACCTCACAAGGCGGGTTTCAGGGCTAAGGTCAAAAAGACACGACTCAGGATCGTCGCCCCCTTTGATCTGTTGCCTGTGTGACCCGGTGATCCGGTCCCATTTGCTTGCTGGGCGTATTGAGCGTGCCTGGTGCCTACTTCACGAACAGGATCACGAACAGGAGTACCCATGAAAAAACCATCTTTCGATCATTGCAAGCCCCGGGTGAGGCTGACAGGCAGTTTGCTGGTCCTTCTTTTCGCCTTGAGTGCTTGTGGCAAGCAAGATGATGGCAAAACGGCCGGCCAGCAGCTGGACACCGCCATCGCGAAAACCGAACAGGCTGCCGAGAAAGCGAAAGCCAAGACCGAAAGTGCCATGGCCAATGCCGGTGTGGCGATGAAGGATGCGACCCGGGAGGTTGAAGCTTCCGGCAAGCAGATAGCGGACAAGGCCGGGGAAAAGATCAACGACGTGAGCATCACCGCCGCGGTGTCGTCCGGACTTGCCAAGGATCCCGAGCTGAGCGCCCTGAAAATCAATGTGGATACCAAAAATGGCGCTGTCACCTTGACGGGCTCAGCCCCCACCGAAGCTGCGCGCGAGAGAGCCGGCACCCTTGCCAAAACCGTCAAAGGGGTGAATTCGGTCGAGAACCGGCTCACCGTGAAGGCGGGTTAACGGGAATGGCACTTACTTTGGCTCATAGGCATGACCATGCCTCTGGACGTGTCGGCGAGCCTGGTCGCGGGGCACCTTCAACCAGGGGTAGGGTTTGGGCCTTCGTTTTCGCATTCGCGGCTCGATGCGTCCGGGTCGATGGCCGACCCTGCATTGTGCGATCAACGTGAATAGCCGCCCGCAATCCTTCGTGGCCGAGAGGCCTCGCGAGACCCACTCTGTCCACAGTTGCACCGTGTGCTTGA